>JAFUAD010000012.1 GCA_017460835.1 Oscillospiraceae bacterium | reverse complement strand
CGGTGTTAATGGCAATGAGGTTCCACCCGTTCCCATTCCGAACACGGAAGTTAAGCTCATTCGCGTCGAAAATACTTGGTTGGAGACGACCCGGGAAGATAGATCAATGCCGGCACAACCCAGAGATTCGTTCTCTGGGTTGTTTCTTTTTGGAGGCGCTTTTTTATTTGCAGAATGTGCGGAAACACTTGATTTTTTCTGCGCCGTATGGTATAATATCTACGAATGGGGTATAGCCAAGCGGTAAGGCACCAGACTTTGACTCTGGCATTCGTAGGTTCAAATCCTGCTGCCCCAACCAATTGATCTTTTGCCGGTTTTTGGCCGGCTTTTGGCGCGGGAGTATGAACCTTGCCGCGCCGTGTCGTCGCAAAAACCGGATTTCGGAAAGCTGGGAGCCGCAGGGTATGTTTGCAAAGGTAAGTAAAAACAAAAAAATCGTCTTGATTCTGCTGAGTGTGCTCGCTGTGCTGGTGCTGCTCATTGCGATCGGGATGCTTCTGTTCTACAAAGCGACCCGCTTCGAGATGTTCGGGAAGCCAAGCGATATTTTCATGGAGGAAGTCCATTTCAAGGGCAGCGAGATCACCGATATCCCGACGCTGAAAACATACCTCAAAAAATTCAAGAACCTGAAGGTTGCCGATCTCGGCGATTATCAGGTCGAGGCGGAGGATTCCGTCGCGCTGCGGCAGGAGTTTCCGCGCACCGACCTGCGGTATCAGACTGTTGTCCATATCGAGGATCAGATCTGCCGGACGGATATTATCTCACTGGATATCTCCGACCACGGCATCACGGACATGAAAACCTTTATGCGGAAGCTGGAATATCTGCCGGAGCTGAAAAAGGTCACCTTCGGCAAGCAGACGCTTCCCTATTCCGAAAAGGAAAAGCTGACCGCTGCGTTCCCGGATATCTCCTTTGAGGTGCTCGGAACCTACGAGATCTACGGGCAGACCGTGCTTGAGAATGAGTCTGTGCTCGATCTGCGCGATATCCGGCTCGATGCCTCGGTTTACGATCAGCTTGCACTGCTGCCGGAGCTGCGTGAGGTCGATCTCCACGATCAGCCCCTCAGCACCGAGGAGCGGATCGCGCTTGCCGAGCGCTTCCCCGATGTGAATTTCGGCTGGACGGTGCATTACGGCGAGGAAGTTTACGATTCCTCAATCACCGAGCTTGATCTCTCCGGCCGGAAGCTGAAGGAGGAGGATCTTGCCGAGCTCAAGGACGTCTGCGCACAGCTCCCGAATCTCGAAAAGCTGGTGGTATGCGACTGCGGGCTCTCGAATGAAACGCTTGCGAAATACCGCGAGGAGATGAAGGATATCGCGAAGGTCGTCTGGCGCGTGTACCTCGGCAAATGGTCACTGAAAACGGACGCTGTTGCGTTCTCCGTGCTGATTTTCCACTATGACTACCGCCGCATGACCTCGAATGACATTCAGGTTTTGAAATACTGCACTGATCTGCGGGCGCTCGACCTCGGCCATCAGGCGATCTCCGATCTGACTGTGATCGGAGATTATCTGCCGGAGCTGCGGCTGCTGATTCTCGCGGATAATCGCATCAGCGATATTTCTCCGCTGGCAAAGCTCACGCATCTGCATTATCTGGAGCTGTTTGTCAACCGCATCCACGATATTTCCCCGCTGGCCGGGCTGCATGAGCTGGTCGATGTGAACATCAGCTACAACGGCGGCCTGTCCGATATCAGCGCGCTGCTCAATTCTCCGATGATGGAGAAGGTCTGGCTGGAATCGACGAGCGTCTCGAATGCGAGTATCCAGAAGCTGAAGGAGACCTATCCGAATGCGAAGGTTGTGCGGGTCGGCAGCGGCTCGGTCGATCAGGGCTGGCGCTGGAATCCGCGGTACAATCAGATGATGGATATGTGGTATAATGATTATTACGGCGATGAGTTCTCGAAGTATGACGAGCTCGCCGGACACGGCTGGTAATGCCGTTTGAATTTGCCTTTATGTTTCTCTCCATATATAGCGCGCAGATGTCTGTTGCAGAAATGCGACAGGCATCTGTGTGCTTTTGCCGACCGGGGAGCCCCCGGCGGGCACTGCCCGTAAAAAAATTTTGAAAAAGGGGTTGACAAATCCAATTTTATATGATACAATTAGATTGAGCTCAATCAAATGAGCATCAAATCGAATTACGGAGGTATTGTTATGCGTATTTATGATCTCACAATGAAGGATGCAAAGGGAAATGACGTCGCCCTCAGCGATTACAGCGGCAAGGTTCTGCTGATCGTGAATACCGCAACCGGCTGTGGCTTTACTCCGCAGTATGAAGGCTTGCAGGATCTTTATGAAAAATACAAGGCGGAGGGGCTTGAAATCCTCGATTTTCCGTGCAATCAGTTCGGCAATCAGGCGCCGGGCACCGATGACGAGATCGTCACCTTCTGCAAGGGCAGATTCGGCGTGACTTTCAAGCAGTTCTCGAAGATCGAGGTCAACGGCGAAAATGAAGCACCGCTCTACACGATCCTGAAGGCTGCGATCCCGGAGGAATCCGTCAGCGGCATAAAGAACAAAATGGCGATGAAGGCCATCTCGAAGATCAGCAAGACGGCGGTCAAGCCCGGCGATATCAACTGGAATTTCACGAAATTCCTCGTAAACCGCGACGGCGAGGTCGTGGCGCGCTTTGCCCCGACGGACAAGCCGGAGGACATTGACGCAAAGGTGAAGGAGCTGTTATAAATGGACTTTGTCTATGAGACAGATTATGTGTGCGCACAGGAAATCCACTTTCACATCGAGGACGATGTGATCACGAATATTCAGTTCATCGGCGGCTGCAACGGCAACCTGAAGGCCATCTCAAAGCTCGTGGACGGCTGGACGGTCGGGCAGATCGAGGAGAAGCTCAGCGGCAATACCTGCGGGCGCCGCCCGACCTCCTGTGCAGATCAGCTTGCGAAGGCAGTCCGTGCGGCATATGAGCAGGTTCATGCCTGAGCGCCCGACATGTGTTTTGTCAGAAAGGAAATGACATGCAGGAACGTATCCATGAGGAGCTGAAGCTCGAAAATCAGCTTTGCTTCCCGCTTTATGCCTGCTCCCGCGAGGTCATCAAAAAATACCGCCCGTTTCTCGATGAGATCGGGCTGACCTACACGCAGTATGTGGCGATGATGGTCTTCTGGGAGCAGAAATCCATTTCGGTCAAGGAGCTCGGGCAGCGGCTCTATCTCGATTCCGGGACGCTGACGCCGGTGCTGAAAAGCCTCGAGGGCAAGGGCTATGTGACGCGCCGCAGAAGCGCCGAGGACGAGCGCGTGCTGATCGCGACGCTGACGGACGAGGGCGCTGCGCTTCAGGAGGCTGCTTCGCGCATTCCGGCACAGATCGGCGGGTGCATCCGCCTTGAACCGGAGGAAGCGGTCATGCTCTATCAGCTTCTTTATAAGCTGCTGCATGAGATGAACTGAGCGCTGCCGGAAACCGGCCGAAGCTGCAAATAAACGGAAAAACACTTGACTTTCTACGGCGGATATAGTATAATATTCTTGGCTGAATGCAGATTCAGTCTGCTATTATATTATCAGGAATGGGAGTGTTTTTCATGATTTGTGGAGTTTGCGGAACCAATAATCCCGACGGCTCGGCAGTATGTGCATCGTGCGGCTCGCCGCTTCAGGCGCCGAACGGTATGCCGCAGCAGGGCTATCCGGGGCAGCAGGGCTATCCCCAGCAGGGTTATCCTCAGCAGGGTTACCCGGGACAGCAGCCGGTTTATCCGGGTCAGCCGGTTTACCGTGCAGGCGGCACGGTCCCGATCGAAAAGCGGGATATCGTGACGGCGATCATTCTCTCGATCGTCACCTGCGGTATTTACGGCATCATCTGGTTTGTGAAGCTCACCGATGACACGAATGTTGTCTCCGGCGATCCGAATGCAACAAGCGGCGGCATGGCATTTCTGCTGACGCTGATCACCTGCGGCATTTACGGCTACTACTGGGCATACAAGAGAGGCGAAATTCTCGACAACTACAATGTTTCGAGAGGCCTGCCGAAGAGCAGCAACGCTGTTCTGTATCTTGTGCTCCAGATTTTCGGCCTCGGCATTGTCGGATATTGCCTGATGCAAAGTGAACTTAACAAGATCGCAGAGGGAGCATAAAGCTCAGCTCCGGAAGGCCTATCTCAGGCGCTGCCTCATTGTCTGCGGCATTCTGCTGCTGTATTACTTAGAGGTCATGCTGATCGGTCTGCGGATTCCGTGCCCGATTCGTCTGGTGACAGGGCACCGCTGCCCCGGCTGCGGCATCAGCACCATGCTGATCCACTGCTCAAAGGGCGAGCTCCATGAGGGCTTTCACAGCAATCAGGTGTTGTTTTTCGCGGTTCCGGTTCTGGTGATCGGCGTGATCGTCAAGCTAATCTGGATGCCGCGGTTCCTGACCCCGCAGAGCAAATTTTACCGCATCACTTCTTACGTCTTTCTGGCGGTGCTGCTGGTATTCGGCGTTTTGCGGAATGTTTATGAATTCTGAAAAAGCTCCCGGTCATTTGCGACCGGGAGCTCAGTTTATTGAAGAAGGTATCGTTACGCGATGATTTTGAATGTGGCTCTCACGCTAAAGCGGTCGAGTTTGCTGCGCAAACTGTAGAAATCCTGTTATAAGTTGAATGATAGATTGTGCGTACCTTTTATATTTCTTCTCATAATGGGATTCTTAAGGGACAATGTCCCTTAAGCGGGGTTTGGGGCAGAGCCCCATTATCAATCCATCGGAGATACATCTATTATGTTGATTTACAGTGTCTCCGCAAGCTCCAGAATCAGGCGCTCGGACTTCTCCCAGCCGAGGCACGGGTCTGTGATCGACATGCCGTAGCAGCCGCCGTCAACCTTCTGTGCGCCGTCCTCGATATAGCTCTCGATCATGAAGCCCTTGACGAGCTTCTTGATGTCGTTGTTATATCTGCGCATCGCAAGCACCTCCTTGACAATGCGCGGCTGCTCAAACGGATTCTTGCCGGAATTCGCGTGGTTGCAGTCGATGATGCACGCCGGGTTTTCAAATCCGCCCGCAGCATAGAGCTCTGCCAGATGTGCCAGATCCTCATAGTGGTAGTTCGGCATAGACTGCCCGTGCTTGTTCATATAGCCGCGCATGATCGCGTGTGCATAGGGGTTGCCGGTGGAGTGAACCTCCCAGCCGCGGTAAATGAACGTGTGGCCGTGCTGAGCCGCGGTGATCGCGTTCATCATGACGGAAAGATCGCCGGCAGTCGGGTTCTTCATGCCGACCGGAACCGGGATGCCGCTGGCGACGAGCCGGTGCTCCTGATTCTCAACAGAGCGCGCGCCGACCGCGACATAGGCAAGCAGATCATCGAGATACTTGTGATTCTCCGGATAGAGCATCTCATCCGCGCAGGAAAAGCCCGTTTCCTTCAGCGCGCGCATGTGCAGCTCTCTCGTCGCGATGATGCCCTTGAACATATCCGGCTTGGCGTTGGGGTCCGGCTGATGCAGCAGCCCCTTGTAGCCCGCGCCGGTCGTGCGGGGTTTATTCGTGTAAATACGCGGAATAATGAAGATCTCGTCCTTGACCTTTTCCTGAACGGCGCGCAGGCGGTTCAGGTAATCCATGACGGCCTCGGGGTTGTCCGCCGAGCAGGGGCCGATGATCAGGATGAGGCGGTCATCCTTGCCGCTGAAAATGTTTTTGATCTCGATCGAGCGCTTTTCTACGATCTGCTCCATTTCCGCGGTCACGGGGTACATCTCCTTGACCTCCATCGGAATGGACAGCTTGCGCTCAAAGCTCATGTTCATCATAATTGCAGGAACTCCTTTTTTTGTAGATGTTATGCCGTTTCGTGATGTCCGTGGTTTATTATACACCATTTTGGTCGGTTTGTCAATGCTTTAACGCGTCGAATCGCTAAATTTTCGAGGATGACCATTTTTCTGCCCGATTCAGCCGAAAGAAACAGCAAATTGCACCAACTGCTCGATGATGCTGCCCGGGCGCACGGCCGCGAGCGCCTCCTCCGGCGAAAACCATCTCGCCTCGGAAACCTCCTGCGAGCATTGGAATTCCGCCTGCTCTGCATCTGCACAAAAACACAGCATGAGCTGGCCTTTCGGGTCATGCCATCGGCTGAACGCGAAGCGAATCTGCTCCGGCAAAACGGCGGCGCCGATCTCCTCGTGCAGCTCGCGGATTGCCGCTTCCTCGGCGGTCTCGCCGGGCTTCATATAGCCCGCAACGCCGACGAAATAAGTCTGCTGCCCGTAGCTCTGCCGGATCAGCGCGATCTGACCCGCGCGGTTCCGGATCACGGAAAGCACGCAGGTACTGAACATATCGAACAGCGGAATCTGACAGTCGCCGCAGTACGGCACGGCGCCGTCATCGCCCATCTGCATCTCGGCGGTTTTTCTGCCGCAGTGCGGGCAATATGCAAAATGCATGCGTTTCACTTCCGTTTCAGGATAATGCGCGCAGAACGGCGCAGAAATAGTCGGGGAGCGGGGAGTCGAATTCGAGATATTGCTGCGTCACGGGATGGACAAAGCCGATCTGCTTGGCGTGCAGGCATTGCCCCTCGATGCCCTTCTCCGGCCTTCCGTAGACCGGGTCGCCGTAGATCGGGTGCCCGATGTATTTCATGTGGACGCGAATCTGGTGGGTTCGGCCGGTTTCGAGCACGCAGCGGATATGCGTGTGGCGCGGAAGCTCCGTGATAGTCGAATAGTGCGTAATTGCGTCCTTTGCGTTATGTTCTGTCACGCACATTCTCTGCCGGTCACGCGGGTCTCTGCCGATCGGCGCATGAACGATTCCGGATTCCTCCTTCAGTCTGCCGCAGACAACTGCCTCATACGCGCGCGTGAAGGAATGCGCGGCGATCTGCTCCGCGAGCCCGAGATGCGCCCGGTCGGTCTTTGCGACGATCAGCAGCCCGCTCGTGTCCTTGTCGATGCGGTGGACGATGCCCGGGCGGATGACGCCGTTGATGCCGGAGAGCCTGCCCGCGCAGTGATACAGCAGCGCATTGACCAGCGTGTGATCGGGATGCCCCGGCGCCGGGTGGACGACCATGCCCTTCGGCTTGTTGACGACCAGCAGCTCGTCATCCTCATAGACAATGTCGAGCGGGAGGTTTTCGGGAATCAGATCGAGCGGCTCCGGCTCCGGCAGGGTGATCAGAAGGGTATCGCCGGCGCGGAGCTTTGTATTTTTTTTCGGCGTGGTGCTGTTGCAGAGGATGCTGCCGCGCTCCAGATGCTGCTGCACCGCGGAACGGGTAAGCTCCAGCTCTGCCTGCGCCGCAATCCACGCATCGACGCGCATTCCGGCATCCTCCTCCGGGACGGTCAGCAGCCGTTCATTCTGCGGCATCGTCGGGCTCCTCCGGCAGAATCTCAGATGATGCGCGCAGCGGTGCAGGCTCCGCCTCCGGCAATTCCCCGGCAAGGGGCAGCTCTCCGGCGAGCGGGAGCTCCTCTGCGAGCGGTGCATCCGCAGCGAGCCGCGCATACGGCAGCCGCTTTGCCTCCTTCAGCTTCTTCGCCTCCGGCAGCTCATGCTCCAGAAACAGAATCCCGAAGATCATGATAATGACCCCGACGGTCACGCAGACATCCGCAAAATTGAACACTGCGAAATTGCAGAGCTGGAAATCGAAATAATCGACGACGTGCCCGCCGCGGAACATGCGGTCGATCAGATTGCCGAGGCCGCCCGCTGCGATCAGCGTCAGCGCGGGATAGAGATAGCGGTGGTGTCTGCCCTTGCGGTGCAGGAGATAGAAGCAGAGGGTAATCATAATGATCGGAAATACGATCAAAAAGCCGCGGGAGCCGCTCAGCATGCTGAATGCCGCGCCGTTGTTTTCGAGATAGCGCAGGTGCATCCAGTCAAAGCTGCCGATTTTGAGGAAGGTGCGCTCCGGCTGCTCCATGAGATTGCGGATTGCCCAGAGCTTGATCGCCTGATCGGCACCCGCCAGCACGGCGACCGCCGCCGCGCAGATCAGCAAAACGGACATTAAATTCGTCGCTCCTTTCGGAAACATAAAAAAGGAACCTGCGCGGCAGCAGAAGCCGCTGCAAGTTCCTTTCTGAGTCAATACGAATGCGCCGATGTCTCAGAAACGGCTTCTGGCATCGTCACGGCGGCTCTCGAATGCAGCGGGCTGCTCCTCTGCGGGAGCCGCTGCTTCGGCCTCTGCGGGTGCATCCTCTGCATCCGCGTCATCCTCCGCCTCATCCTCATATTCGTCGTCTTCGTATTCGTCATCATCGTACTCGTCGTCGTATTCATCATCATACTCGTCATCGTCGATCTCATCGGGGAGGCGGGAGATCTGCTCCAGATGCTCCTTGTAGAGATCAAAGAGAGTCTGCTTGAAGGCAGCGACCTTCTTCTGTGTTGCGACGAGCGTGCGGTTTTCCTGATCGAGCTTCTCGCTGATCTCGGCGAGCTGGGTCTCCTGATCGACCAACGCCTTCGACTTGGTCGCCTCGACGGAGGCCTGCGCCTCCGCTTCGATGGCAGCAGCACGCGCCTTTGCCTGATCGACGACCTCACGCGCCTGCTTCTGTGCGCCGAGCAGTGCGTTCTTGATATCCTCCTCGGAATCCTTGTATTCCCTTACCTTATCCGCGAGGAGCTGCACCTTCTCATTGGAATCGTCCAGATCCTGCTGCATCAGGCGGATATCGTTCTCGATCTGAGAGAGGAACTCGTCAACCTCCTCCGGGCTGTATCCGAATTTGACCTTCTCAAACTTTTTCTTCTGAATATCTTTTGCTGTGATCATAGCAGCCATTCTCCTTCCTTCGCGGTATGCAGCTTCAAATTCAGCTGATTACCCCGTTTGTTTCGAGCTCATTGACAAGATCCTCGCCGATAAATCCGACATTATAGGGCGTGATGATATAGGTGAGGTTTGCAACGGGCTTGAGGCTGCCGCCGTTTGCATAGGCCACACCGACGAGGAAGTCGATGATGCGGCGCTTGTTCTCGGCAGAGGCGGTTTCGAGGTTCAGGACAACGGTTTTCTTGGAGATCAGATGATCTGCGATCTGCTTTGCATCGGTAAAGACCTCAGGCTTGACAAGCACGACCTGAAGCTGGGCAGTTGCCTGAATATTGACGACCTTGTTGTCGCGCTTGGACTGATACGAGCCGGTATCCTGTCTGCCGTAGCTTTCGCGGGCGGGCTCACGCACCTCACGCTCGCGGATGACAGGCTCCTGCGGCTCGCGGTAAACCTCGCGGACGGGCTCCCGCATTTCTCTGCGCGGAACATCTCTGGTTTCGCGGACCGGCTCGGACTCGTAGGAATCATCCTCCTCCGGTGCGAAGAAATCACGAATCTTGTCAAATGCTTTCATCTGGATTCTCCTTTTCTTTCTGTTGAAATATGCTGAATATGTCCGTCATCGCAGCCGGACACAGCGTTTCCCTGTTTTTGTTATTCTGTGCAGCGCGGCGGGGTTTCATGCAGTCTGCTGCGGATAAATCCGCGCCCCGAAGAGTGCGCTGCCGATCCGGACGAGCGTGGCGCCGTTCCGGATTGCTGCCTCGTAGTCGCCGGACATTCCCATCGAGAGAATGCGCAGCGGTGTCTGTTCCCGCAGGGTGTCATAGAGCTGCCGCATCTGCGAAAATACCCGGTTCTGCTCCTCTTCATCGGGCAGAGGCGGCGGAATGGTCATCAGCCCGTCTGCGCGGAGATTCGGAAGCTGCTGCACATAGCGGAGCAGTGCCTCTGCCGCATCCGGCTCCACGCCGGATTTGGAATCCTCGCCGCCGATGTTGACCTCGATCAGGACCGGCATGACGATTCCGGCTGCTGCTGCCGCCTTCTGGATTGCATCCGCAAGGTGCGGGCTGTCCACGGAATGAATCAGCGAGACCTTGTCGATGATCTGCTTGACCTTATTGGTTTGCAGGTGGCCGATGAACTGCACATCGGCATCGGGGCGGTACTGCTCCCGCTTGGAAAGGAACTCCTGTACGCGGTTTTCGCCGAGCACGGTGACGCCCGCATCCACGGCCGCATTGATGAGCACCGGGTCAACAGTCTTGGTGACTGCCATCAACGTGACCTCATCGGCCGATCTGCCGGCTGCCGCGCAGGCCGCCGTGATTTTCCCGCGGATTTCGCTGAGCCGTTTGCGCATTGCTTCGATCTGCTCTGCATACGGTGTGCCGTCATTCGCCATCTGCCATCACTCCTTTTACGATGATATCATCATAAAGCGACACATAGCCGCTTCCGGCATCGAGCCGCGAGAGGCAGAAGTCCTCGTCATCGTAGATGACATCGAGCTTGCGGAACTCCGCTGCTTCTCCGATGAGGATATAGACGCCCATGTACTCGGTCTGCTTGGTGCCGAGGACATTTCCCTTTTCGTCCGTAATCTCCGCCTCCAGCGTTTTGAAGCGGATTGCCGAACGCGGAACCCGGATGCCCTCGACGGTATCGCGCAGGATCTCGACCCGCTCGGCGCGGTGCTGCACGACATCGTAGGTGAACTGGTCGCAGCGCAGAACTGCCTGCGTTTTGGTGATATCACCGGCAGAGACCAGCGATTCGACCTTGACGCGCAGATTGCGCGAGAGCGATTCGAGCCGGACGGTCGCGATATCGTCCTCAGAGAGGTGGAGCTTGGTGTTATCGAACACCCCGACGATATACCATGAATACGCATCGACGAGCTTGCCGATCGCGTGCGGGTCGGCGGTGCCGTTCCCGTCGTCGCTGACCGATGCAATCTCCTCAGCGGTGAGCTGTCTGACGGTGTCGGCCTTGAGCATGTCCTCATAGCCGTCCACATAGCTGATAAAATAGGCGCTCCGGTCGGCCTTGATGACCTGATCGGGAGCGGTTTTCTGTGCCTTCAGGCGGTCGATCTCGTCCTCCAGCGCAGCAATGCGTGCCTGATAGTCCAGCTCCGGGTTGGTGATTTTCTCATATGTACTCATATATACGGTCAGATCCTGCCGGCTTGCGAGCATTGCGGCAAGGTCGCCCTGCTCGCGCGAGCGGATCATCGCGCGGTACTGATCGCGGATCAGCGCCGAAAGGTTGGCAGGCTGTGCATGCTCGGCGGTGCCGGGGTTCTCGATCTTATTGAGAACGGCGAGCTCGTTTTCCTTCTCGGTGATGCGTCTGCGGAGGTCGATCTGCTTCTCGTCGGAATACACCTCAGCGATGACGCTGCCGATGCCGAGCTTTGCGCCGTCGTCCACGCAGTAGCGCAGCGCGCCGGTGCCGGCATAGCGCGAAACGGTCTCATTCCGGACATACACGCCCTCGAAGGCCGAGACATCCTGCACAACATAATAGGTTGCGTTCTCCGTTTCATAGTTCTGAAACAGCAGATGATAGAAGATGGTCGATGCCAGAACAACGGCGAACACCAGCACCAAAATCCGGAGGATTCGCGTTGTAAGCTCGTTCATTGTTTATTCTGCATCCTCGCGCTGCTCCATTGCATCCAGAATGGAGATCGGTCTTGCGGGGACGATCGTGGAGATCGCGTGCTTATAGACAAGCTGCTGTCTCCCGTCTGTTTCCAGAATTACAATAAACGAATCAAACCCGCGGATGATGCCCTTGAACTGGTAGCCGTTTGTGAGGAAGATGGTCAGCGGAAGGCGGTCCTTGCGAGCCTGATTCAGAAAAACGTCCTGAAGATTCAACCCTTTGTTCGTCATAAAAATGTGCCTCATTTCTTTTATTATCACATAATGTGTATATCATGCAGCCGGACAAAGGGGTATACTTCCCCCTTAAAACAACTACACATAATATATTATATCACAAACCGCCCTTTTTGGCGATGATTTTTTTTGCATTTGCAAAAATTCCACATTCCGGACAAACCGTATCCCGATATATCCACTCGGTTTGTGGATTCCGACGAAACCATGTTCCCTGCCGCTTGGCATACCGGCAGGTCTCGCGCTTGACCGTTTCGATCGCGCCGGGGAGGGAGACATATCCCAGCAGCCACGGGAGCAGCTCCTTGTAGCCGATCGCGGCAGCGGCGGTTGCGCGGCGGCGCCCGCTTAAAAATTCCGCCCGGACCTCGTCGGTGAGCCCCTGCTCCAGCATGAGATCGACGCGCTGCCGGATTCTTTCATACTGCTTTTCGCGGTCGGAGAAGCCGATGCCGATGCGGATGACATGCCACGGCGGCGGAACCGCCCGGCTGCGTCTTGCGTGCTCGGAGAGGGGGATGCCGGTCTGCTCATAGACCTCCAGCGAACGGAGAATGCGCCGCAGATTGTTCTCGTGCAGCCGCTCCGCCGATTCCGGATCGACCTGCATGAGCCGCGCCCGCATGGCGGCGTTTCCGAGCGCCTCCGCCTCGCGGTTCAGGCGCTCCCGCAGCGCCGGATCAACCGGAATTTCCGGAAACTGAATGTTGTCCAGCAGCGAATCCACATAGAGCCCCGTGCCGCCGACGATGACCGGCAGCCTGCCTTTTTCCAGTATCTCCGCGATTTTCGCCCGCGCCATATCCGTATACACCGCAACGGAGCAGGCGCGTCCGGGCGGCAGCACGCTGATGAGGTGGTGCGGGATGCCCCGCATTTCTTCGGCGGTGGGCTTTGCGGTCGCGATATCCAGCCCCTCATAGAGCTGCATGGAATCCGCGGAGACGACCTCGCCGCCGTATTCCTGCGCGATCTCGACGCCGAGCGCGGTCTTGCCGGAGGCAGTCGCCCCGACCACCGCAATGACCGTCGGCTTCCCGCCGGTGTCCGTCATCATGCCGGTTCCGTACCGAGCTCCCTGAAATACGGGCAGATATTGACATAGCTGCCGTCCTTCATGCGGAACCCGCCGGGAATCGTGCCGAGCTGCGTAAAGCCGAGCCGCTCATAGAGATGCCGCGCATGGACATTGCTCTCGACCACCGCATTGAATTGCAGCACGCGGAAGCCGTGCAGCGCGCCCTGCCGGATGCAGTCCAGCACAAGCTGCTCGCCGATGTGCCGTCCGCGGGCGCCGGAGCTGACGGCATAGCTCGCATTGCAGATATGCCCGCAGCGCCCGACATTGTTCGGGTGCAGGATATAGAGCCCGAGAATTCTGCCGTTTTCCTCCGCAACCGCCGTATAGGTCTGCGATGCGAAGAATGCTGCGCCGGTTTCGGGCGTCAGCAGCTCCTCCTGCGGAAAGGCGATGCCCTCCTCCACGATCTCATTCCAGATGCAGAGCATCTGCGGCAGATCGCCCTCGATATACTGTCTGACTGTCATGCTTCTTCCTCCTCAAATACCGGATATTTCCGCTTGTCCGCCTCCGTGATCTCCCGCAGCACGCGGCACGGACTGCCGACTGCGATCACGCCGGAGGGGATGTCCCTTGTGACGACGCTGCCTGCGCCGATGATGACATTGCTGCCGATCGTGACGCCGGGCAGCACTGTGACATTTGCGCCGAACCACACGCTGTTCCCGACCGTGATCGGCAGGGCGATCTCAAGCCCGCGGTTGCGCTGCGCCTCGTCGATCGCATGACCTGCCGTGGTAAAGACGCAGTTCGGCGCGATGAACACATTGTCGCCGAAGGTAATATCCGCGCCGTCGAGCATGATGCAGTTGTAATTTGCAAAGAAATTTTTGCCGACGGAAACATGAAAGCCGTAATCGCAGCGGAAGGGCTGCATGATGACCGCGCCCTCTCCGACCGACCGGAGCATCTGCCGGATAATTGCCTGCATCTGCGATATTTCTGCGGGATTCAGACGGTTGAATTCCCAGCATTTCTGCGCACATTTTGCACGCATCTCCGCAAGCTCCCGATCATAATTTGCGTCATACAGATAGCCTGCTGCCGCCTTTTCCTGTTCTGTCACGGTGATAATCCTCCTTCAGTCCTGAATGCGCTTGAACTGTTTTTCGATCTGGTATTTCGAGAGCAGGAACATGACCGGGCGCCCGTGCGGGCAGTGCCGGATCTGTTCGTTTTCCCATACCTGAACGGCAAGGGACTGCAATTCCTCGGTCGTATTGTGCGTGCCGGCCTTGATCGCCGCCTTGCAGGCGAGATCGTGGAACATGTCGTCCAGCAGGTGCAGGTCAGGCTGCGCGTGATGCCGGACGCAGTTTGCCGCGAGATCGGAGGCGATCTGGTCGAGATCCAGCTCCGCGCAGGAGAGCGGCACGCCGGTCATCTGCACCACCGGCGCCTCGGAAAAATCAAAGGTAAAGCCGCAGCCCTCCAGCGTCTCTGCCTGCTCCTGAAGCGCCGTGACCTCATCGGCGGTCAGCAGCACGCGCACCGGCGTGAGCAGGGTTTGCCGGTCGCGGCATTCTCTTGTCCGGAAGCGCTCGAATAAAATGCGCTCATGTGCCGCATGCTTGTCGATCATGACAAACTGCTCGCCCGCCTGCGCAAGCACATAGAGATCGAACAGCTCGCCGATGACCTTGATCTTTTCGCGCTGAATCGCGGAAATCGCGGCATTGCGCGCCTCGGGCTCATCCGGCAGGACACCGGCCGGTGCAGGAGCGGGGCGCGGCTCTGCCGGGGCAGGGGACTGCGCACGCAGCTCCGGGTAGGCATCCATTGCCGCGGAGGGAACGGGTACCGGTGCGGGAGCAGCGGGCTGCTGCGGGGGCATCTGCGGAACCGGGGCTTCCGGCTCCTGCGGGCGCTGCGGCATATTGACCGGCTCCGGCTTGCGGAAAAGCGGCTCCGGCGTGTTGCTGTCCGTGCCCGGAACCGGCGCAAACCAGTCGGTTTTCGGCCTTTGCGGCGTATAAATCTGCGGGATGACCGACCGCTGCTGCGGAACCGGCGCCGCGGGCTGCTGCACGGGTGCGGCGGGAATCTGTGCCTGCTCCGGCGCAGATTCGGTCTGCGGGAGCCGGAAATCGTAGATCAGATGATTCTGCTCCAGTGCGCTCAGCACCGCAAAATACACCGCATGATACAGCCGCTTTTCATCGGAAAACCGCACCTCCGCCTTTGTCGGGTGCATGTTGACATCGACAATGCGCGGCGAGACCTGTACCCGCAGCACGCATGCCGGATATTTTCCGGTCATGATCAGGGTCTTGTAGGCCTCCTCGATCGCGGAGATCAGCGTAAATGACCGGACGGAGCGCCCGTTGACAAAAAAGAGCTGATGTGCGCGGTTCGGCCGGGCATAGAGCGGCTTCATGATGTAGCCGTCAACGGTGACGCCGCCGTTTTCCTCCTCCGCATACTGCACAGGGAGCAGGTCGCGCGCGAAATCCTTGCCGAAGATCGCGTAGATCGCGGAATACAGCCTGCCGTCGCCGGGCGTGACGAATTCCGTCTTGTTTTCGCGGATGAGCCGGAAGGAGATTTCCGGGTGCGAGAGCGCGATTTTCTGGAAGATATTGGCTGCGGCATTGCCCTCTGCGACGTCCTTTTTGAGGAATCCGGCGCGCACCGGTACATTGAAGAACAGGTCGCGCACGATGACGGTCGTGCCCTCCGGGCAGCCGCTCTGCTCAAAGGCGGTTTCCTCGCCGCCCTCCAGCATGTAATGCACGCCGAGCTCCGCGCCCTGCTGCCGCGTCAGAACCTCTGTGCGCGAGACGGCGCAGATCGACGCGAGCGCCTCGCCGCGGAAGCCGAGCGTGAAGATCGAATCAAGATCCTCGGCGGTGCTGATTTTGCTGGTTGCGTGCCGCAGAAATGCCGTGCGTACCTGCTCCGGCGCGATGCCGCAGCCGTCGTCCGTGACGCGCAGATACAGGACACCGCCGCGCTTCATCTCTGCCGTGATGCGCTTGGCGCCCGCGTCAATCGCGTTTTCTGTCAGCTCCTTCAGAACCGAAGCCGGGCGCTCGATGACCTCGCCCGCCGCGATCAGCTCTGCAATATCCTTCGGTAATACATGAATCTCCGGCAATTCCTTCTCCTTTCTGTACCCCCTCGGAGCACAGCAAGCCGGTCAGAATGGTTCCGACCGGCGTACTGCAAGCTAGGGCAACACCGCACAAAGCCCGCCTGACGGCTTGGCGGCACATCTGCTTGCAGCTTTTCCGTCATCTTGCATGAAAACTCCTTGCTGGGCGCATGTTTCGCAAAGCGAAACTGCGCAGTTTGCAAGCATACTTGCGACAGCCCAGCGTCGTCGTTTTCATACAATCTGACGAAAAATCTGACTGGTCAAACGAGTTTGACCGAAAGCATCCTGTACCACCAGCTCTGTGTGGTGTTACCCAAGATCATTTTTTCTTATAGAATGCATCCTTGAGCTTTGCGCGGATGATGGGTGCGAGGACGCGGATCTGCAAGAATCCGCAGAGGAACCAGAGAAGCGGAACAAGGAAGATCATGGGCAGGATGCCTTTTGTCAGGGCTGCTGCGATCATGACGCAGATGCAGTCTATGACCAGAAAGCACGCGACATTGACCTGCCAGTTCCGTTCGCTGAACAGCCGGCTGCGGGTTTGTTTTTCCTCCTTTGGCTGGCCGCTGCGGAAATAGGCAGCGGTCCCGCCGAAGATCAGCCCGTTCAGCAGCAGATTGATGAGAAGCGCCATAAATACTCTGAACATATGAAACCTCCGTCTGATAAAAATATTTCCGATGCGATGACTCGCAATCATAGCCTGAATGTCATTGCAGCAGCGCGGTCAGGTCGAGCAGCAGCTCGCGGCATTCCGCGTCCGAGAGCTCATTGACATGGGTCTTGGAGAGCTGCGCAATGACCTGTGTATTCGCATCTGCGGAGAAGCTCATCTGTCCCTGTGCCTCCGCAGCGATCTTTGCGGCATAGGATTCCTTTTCCGCTTTCGACTGTGCTTCGAGCTCGGTCAGGAGCGCTCTTGCGCGGTTTGTGACCTGTGCGGGCAGCCCGGCGAGCTTTGCGACCTCGATGCCGTAGCTGTCGTCGGCGGCGCCGTCCACGATCTTGCGCAGGAAGCGGATGGTATCGCCGTGCTTTTTGACGGCGACGCTCAGATTCCGGACGCCGTCGCACTGCCCCTCCAGCATGGTCAGCTCATGGTAATGCGTCGCAAAGAGCGTCTTGCAGCCGATTTTCTTTCCGGAGATGAACTCCGCGACCGCCCTTGCGATGCTGATGCCGTCGAAGGTCGAGGTGCCGCGCCCGACCTCATCGAGGATGACGAGGCTGTTTGCGGTTGCGCGCTTGAGGATCGTCGAGACCTCGTGCATTTCCACCATGAAGGTGGATTCGCCGGCCGTCAGGTCATCCGAGGCGCCGACGCGCGTGAAAATCTGATCGACGACGGAAATTTTCGCGTAGGATGCGGGAACGAAGCAGCCGATCTGTGCCATGAGCACGATCAGCGCAGTCTGGCGCATATAGGTCGATTTTCCGCTCATATTCGGCCCGGTGATGATCGCCAGACGGTTCGCCTTCTGGTCGAGCAGCACATCATTCGGCACAAAGACCGTATCCGTGAGCATCTGCTCAACGACCGGATGCCGCCCGTCGTGAATTTCAATTTTCCCGTCTACGGCGATCTCCGGCTTGCAGTATTCATTTTCGAGCGCGGTCAGTGCAAAGGCACAGAGCACATCGACCTGTGCGACCGCAGCGGCGGTCTCCTGCACCGTCCGGAGCTGCTCGCCGACGAAATCGCGCAGCTCGGTGAAGATCTCATTTTCGAGCGCGAGCGCCTTGTCCTTTGCCCCGACGATCGTATTCTCCGCATCGCGGAGCTCCCCGGTGATATAGCGTTCGCAGTTTGCGAGGGTCTGCTTGCGGATCCATTCCGGCGGAACCTGCTCGTAATAGGAGCGCGAGACCTCCAGATAATAGCCGAACACGCGGTTATAGCCGGTTTTCAGGTTTTTGATGCCGGTGCGCTCCCGCTCGCGGTTTTCGATCTCCGTGATCAGGTCGGTGCCATGGTTCATGGCATGGCGCAGGGAATCCAGCTCGGCATGGAAGCCGTCGCGGATGACCCCGCCGTCCTTGACCTGCACCGGCGGCTCCTCGACCAGCGCCCGCTCGATCAGGTCGGAGATCTCGCTGAGCGGGGAGATATCGGCTTCGAGCCTTGTCAGCAGCTTGGACTGCGGAAGCGCCTGAAGCTGTGCCTTGATCTCCGGCAGTTGCAGCGCGGTCTGCGAAAGCGATTTGAGATCGCGCGGGGTGGCCTTTTTGAACATCACGCGGGACATCAGCCGTTCGAGGTCAAAGACCTTGTCGAGCAGCCCGCGCAGCTCCGCCATCGCCACGCTGTTTTTCATCAGCAGCTCGACCGCATTCAGTCTGTCCATGATCTTTACCGGCTGTGTCAGCGGCTGCTCCATCCATGTCCGGAGCATTCTTCTGCCCATTGCAGTCTCGGTCTGATCGAGCACGCCGAGCAGCGAGCCCTTTTTCTCATGCGTCCGCAGCGTTTCGGTCAGCTCCAGATTCCGTCTTGCATTGGAATCGAGCCCCATGACGCCGTCTTTTCCGTGAATCGTGATTTCGGTAAAGCGCCCGACGAGCGCCTTCTGCGTCTCCGCAATGTACTGGAACAGCCCGCAGACGACCTTCGCATCGGCGCCGCGGTCTGAGAGCCCCAGCGCCCGGAAAGATTCCGCGGAGCACTGCTTTAATACGGTCTCGCGCTGCTGCTCCGGCGAAAAGCAGTTGTCGTCGCGCAGCGTGACCATGCAGTGCGTGCGCGTTTTCAGGAAATCCGCAACGGGCTTATAATCGAGAAATTCTTTGGTAATCAGCAGCTCGGAGGGATGGTACCGGTCGAGCAGGCTGATGAGCTCATCGGTGCGTGTCTTGCCCTCTGTCCTGTGCAGATTGACCGCACCGGTCGAGATATCCGCGGCACAGAACGCGATGCTTTCCTCCTCGCTCCATACTGCGGCGAGATAGTTGCAGTCGGATTCATCGAGCATGCTCGATTCGATCAGTGTGCCGGGCGTGACCACGCGGATGACTCCGCGCTCCACGAGCCCCTTTGCGAGCGACGGGTCCTCCATCTGCTCGCAGATCGCGACGCGGTAGCCCAGATTGACGAGCTTTTTCAGATATTGCTCCGCCGCATGATACGGCACGCCGCACATCGGCGCGCGGGTCGGCAGTCCGCAGTCTCTGCCGGTCAGCGTCAGCTCCAGCAGCTTTGAGACGAGAATCGCGTCATCGAAAAACATCTCGTAGAAATCGCCGAGACGGAAGAACACGATCGCGTCCCCCGCAGCATCCTTGACAGCAAGGTACTGCTGCATCATCGGGGAGAGCTTGGAGCGGTCGATCTCCATTCCCATCAGCAGCAGCCTGCGCAGCCCGAGCAGTTGCCCGAGCAGCTTCCGGAGAATGCGGCCGGATCGAATTCATCCGGGTTCTGTCCCGCGGCGCTGATCGCGATGACGCGGTTGATGCCGTCAAGGAGCTGCTCGAATTCCGCGCGCGCCCCCTGATAGGCGACCATATTCTCATTCCGCATGATCTCGGAATAGACCGCGCGCACCTCCTCGCCGAGCGCCTTCACGCGATCCTCGTCATGCTCTGCTCTGTCCTCCTCATTGCCGAGGTCGAGCCGCTTCTGATTGAACACGGCGATCAGATTTTGCAGCTCCTCGTCTGCATCGTTCCGCTCTGCCGCCTCCCGGAATGCGAGATAGCGTTCATCCTTTTGCAGCTCCTTGCCAAGCTGCCTTGCCATTTCCATCAAATCTGCCATAACCGTAATACTCCTTTATCTCTCAGTCTCTTTCAGCTTGATTCATTCCCCGCCGCATCACCGCGGATACGGGTTCCCGTCAGCGCCCAGTTTTTGACGCCGGTGACCGTGACATAGAGCAGCCTCCCGATGTCTGCGTCATCGCCCGGCGCTTCGAGCACCAGTCCCTCGCGGGTCTTGCCGAGCAGCAACCCGGTTTCGGGGTCGCGCTTCTCCGCGAGAAACCGCACGCGCTTTCCGAGGAATCTTCCGTTGAATTCCTCGGAGATTTCCCGCTGCCTTGCGAGCAGCCTGCGCATCCGTGCGGAGATCTCCTCCTGCGATGACACAAACGGCATCTGAGCCGCCTTTGTGCCGCTGCGCGGGCTGTAAATGAACGTGTAGAGGTTGTCGTATTTCACATATTCGACGATGCGCATGGTTCCCTCGAAATCCTCTGCGGTCTCGGTCGGGAATCCGACGATCAGGTCGCTGGAGAAGCCGAAATCCGGCGCAATGCTGCGCGTATAGTCGATCAGCTCCAGATATTTTTCAACGGTATACCGCCGGTTCATCTCGCTGAGCACGCGGTTGCTGCCGCACTGCACCGGCAGATGCAGGTGATACTCGATGTGCTCCGATTGCAGCATGGTGTCAATGAGCTCGGGCGTTGCATCCTTCGGGTGTGAGCTCATGAACCGGATGAAATAGTCGCCGGGGATTGCGTCGAGCCGGCGCAGCAGCGCGGGAAAATCAATGGGTTCGGAGAGCCCGCGCCCGTAGGAGTTGACATTCTGCCCCAGCAGCAGGATTTCCCTGTACCCCTGCCCGATCAGCCCGCGCACCTCCCTTTCGATCGCCTCCGGCGTCCGGCTGCGCTCTCTGCCGCGGACATACGGCACGATGCAGTAGGTGCAGAAATTGTTGCAGCCGTACATGACCGGCACGCTCGCCTGAAAGCCGCTTGTCCGGACGGTCGGCAGGGTTTCATCGGGCAGCCCGGCAAATTGCAGCGCTTCGCTGTGCTTTTCTCCGCTGTAGACCGCGAGCAGACTTTCCGGCAGCCGTTCCATCGCGCCCGCGCCGAGCACGATTTTCACGAACGGGTAGGATTTTTTCAGCAGCGCACGAACCTCGTCCTCCTCGGCCATGCAGCCGCAGAGCCCGACGACCAGCCGCGGGTTGCGCTCCCGGATGGGCTTTAATGCGCCGAGCCTGCCGATGACGCGCGATTCGGCATGCGCCCGCACCGCGCAGGCATTGAACAGGATGACATCCGCCTCCTCCGGCTGATCGGTCAGCTCGTAGCCTAAATCCTGCAAAATGCCCTTGTATTTTTCACCGTCGCAGAAATTGAGCTGGCAGCCAAAGCTCTGAACATGCGCCCTCGGCGTGTGCGGAAAGGTCTCCAGCACCGCGCGGATGCCCTCTCTGATCTGCATACTGTTTTCCGACATGGGGACCGTCCTTTCCGTGCAATTACAATAATCCAACCTATATTATAACATAGAATGCCAAAAAACGCAATGGGCAGATGAAGAAAAAATTACAAATTCAGGACTGCCGGGGAGACCGGCTCCGAAAGGGAAAGGCGCAGTACCGATTGTACCGCGCCTCAGCTTCAGTGTGCAAACTGGCTTTCGTATAATGCTGCATAGAATCCGCCCTTTTGCAGCAGCGTTTCATGCGTTCCCTGCTCGATGATCTGCCCGTCCTTCATCACGAGAATCAGATCGGCCTCCTGAACGGTCGAGAGGCGGTGCGCGACGATAAACGAGGTGCGCCCCTGCATCATCTGCTGAAACGCCGCCTGCACCTTCAGCTCGGTGCGCGTGTCGATCGAGGAGGTCGCCTCATCGAGAATCAGCATCGGCGGTAGTGCGAGCATCACCCGCGCAATGCACAAAAGCTGCCGCTGCCCCTGCGAAAGCTCGCCGCTTTTGTCGTGAATGACGGTATCATAGCCCTGCGGCAGGCGCCGGATGAAGCTGTGGGCATGCGCTGCCTTTGCCGCGGCGATGACCTGCTCGTCGGTCGCATCCGGCAGCCCCATGCGGATATTGTCCCGCACCGTCGCATTTTTGATCCATGTCTCCTGAAGCACCATGCCGATATTTTCGCGCAGGCTGTGCCGCGTGAGCTTCCGCAGGTCGCTGCCGTCGATCTGAATTTCGCCGGAATTGACATCGTAAAAGCGCATAATCAGGTTGATGAGCGTGGTCTTGCCGCAGCCGGTCGGCCCGACGATCGCGACGCGCTGGCCGCGCTGCACGGTGATCGAGCAGTGCTGAATCAGCGGCTTTTCCGGCACATACGAGAACGAAATATCGCGGAAATCCACATTTCCCTCCGCCTTTGTCAGAACCGCCGCGTCCGGTGCATCCGGTACCTCGGCGGGCTCGTCGATCAGCGCGTACATCCGCGCAGCGCAGGCGAGCGCATTTTGCAGCTCGGTCACAACGCCGGAGATCTCATTGAACGGCTTGGTGTACTGGTTCGCGTAGCTCAGGAAGCAGGAGAGCTGCCCGACCGTGATCGGGCCCTTGATCGCCGCGAGTGCGCCGGTCAGCCCGACCGCTGCATACACCAGTGCATTGACAAAGCGCGTGCAGGGATTTGTCAGCGAGGAGAAAAATGTCGCCTTGCGCGATGCCTCGGAGAGCCGCTCGTTGATCTCGTCGAATTCCCGCATGCTTTCCGCTTCGTGCCCGAATGCCTGCACGACCTTCTGGTTTGTCACGGTTTCATTGATCATCGCGGTCTGCTCGGCGCGGTACTCTGCCTGCAAGCGGAACATTGCGTAGGTATGCTTTGCGATGAACGCCGCGACAAACAGCGAAAGCGGCGTCAGCAGAATGACGACGAGCGTGATGCCGGGGTGCAGCATCAGCATGAACAGCAGCGTGCCGAGAATCGTCAGGATGCCGGTGAAAAGCTGCGCAAAACCGAGCAGAAGCCCGTCTGCGAACTGATCGACGTCGGAGATCATCCGGCTGACGATATCGCCGGTTGCGCGGGTGTCGAGGTACGAGAGCGGGAGCACCTGCACGCGGGCAATTGCCCGGTTCCGTAGCTTTTCGACGGTCTCGTAGGTAATTTTGTTGTGGAAAATGCTCATGAGCCACTGCGCGAGCGAGGTCACGGCAACAGACCCGCCGATCGTGATTAAAATGCGCGTAACAGCGGAGAAATCAACTTTGTTTTTGCCTTCGATTTTGTCAATCGCATTGCCGATCAGAATGGGAACCCACAGCGTCAGCGCAACGGTCACGGCGGCGAGCAGCAGCGTGACGATCAGCCATTTCCGCTCTTTTTTGAGGTCGCGCAGGATGCGCCGGAGCGTGTGCTTTGTTTCATTTGCCATCCGGCTGCACCTCCTCTCCGGTTTTCTGCGTCTGCGAGGCATGGATTTCGCGGTAGACCGCGCAGTCGCGCAGGAGAGATTCATGCGTGCCGCTGCCGGCGAGATGCCCGTCCTCCAGCACCAAAATCAGATCGGCGTGCCGGATCGAGGCGGTGCGCTGCGAGACCAGAAACACCGTCGGATTCTGCGGCAGATTCCGCAGCGCTTTCCGCAGTGCCGCGTCGGTGGCATAGTCCAGCGCCGAGGTGCTGTCATCGAGAATCAGGAATTCCGGCTGCCGCACGAGCGCGCGTGCAATCGTAAGCCGCTGGCGCTGGCCGCCGGAGAGGTTGTGTCCGCTCTCGGTCAGCATTTCATCGAGCCCGTCCTTTTTTGCCCGGACGATATCCGTTGCCTGCGCGGTTTCGAGCGCCGCGGTCAGCGCCTCCTCCGATGCATCCGCCCTGCCCCACAGCAGATTCTGCCGGATGGTGCCGTGAAACAGCACCGCCTTCTGCGGGACGATGCCGATGCGGGCGCGGAGTGCCTCCCGCGGGAAATCCTGCGAGGAGATGCCGTCAACCGTGATGCTGCCCGATGTCGGCTCATAAAACCGCGGAATCAGGTTCACGAGCGTCGATTTGCCGGAGCCGGTTCCGCCGATGATGCCGATGACCGCGCCGCGCTTTGCCGTAAAGGAGATATCGTGCAGCGAGGGCTCCGCAGCGCCGGCATAGGCAAATGACACATGCGAAAAGGTGAGCGTGCCGCGGGCGCTTTCGTCGATCTGCGGTGCGGCTTCTCCGTCCGGAACCGGCGTGCCGGACTCCAGAACCGCCTGCACGCGGTTCCCGCAGGCGACCGCCTTTGTGATGTTGATGATGAAATTCGCAAATTTAATCAGCTCGACCAGAATCTGCGACATGTAGTTATACAGCGCGATCACCGCGCCCTGCGTCAGGACACCGGTATGCACCCGCACCGCGCCGACGGCGATCAGCGCAATGATCGCGCCGTTGACGAGCACATAGGTCAGCGGGTTCATCAGCGCGGAGATCGACCCGACCTTCTGCTGCATCCGCACAAGCAGGCTGTTTTCTTCGCGGAATTTGTCCGTTTCCGCCTGCTCATTCCGGAAGGCGCGGATGACCCGCACGCCGGTCAGGGATTCGCGGGTCGTGTCCGTGACCGCGTCGAGGCGCTCCTGAACCCTGCGGTACATCGGAATCGTCAGGAGCATGATGCCGAACACGACGACCGACAGCAGCGGAATCGCGACGGTGAACACGAGCGCGCCCTTTATATCGACCGTGAATGCCATAATCATCGCGCCGACGACAATAAACGGGGAGCGCAGCAGCAGCCGCAGCGTCAGATTGACGCCGTTCTGGAGCTGGTTGACGTCGCTGGTCATGCGCGTAATCAGCGAGGAGGTGCCGAGCGTGTCCAGATCGGTGTAGGTCATGTGCTGGATGCGGTCCATCAGCGCATGCCGCACCCGCGCCGAAAAGCCGGTTGCCGCCTTTGCCGCGAAATGCTGCGCAAACAGCGTATTCGTCAGGCCGATCGCCGCAAGCCCCGCGAGCAGCAGGCACATCCGGATAATATGGCTGCGGTCGCCGTTTGCGATGCCCCTGTCGATCATCGACGCGACGACAAGCGGCACGAACAGCTCAAAGGTCGCCTCCAGCATCTTGAACAGCGGCCCTAGGATGCATTCTTTTTTATACGGTGCAAGAAAGCGCAGGAGTTTTTTCATGCTGCCGGCTCCTTTCCTTTGATTGATAACGCTTTACTCAGTGAGCAGCCTCAGGATGCCGAGACGCTTTAACTCGCGGTGCAGCCTTGCGACCGGCAGCCCGACGACATTGAAATAGTCGCCGTGAATGCCGCGCACCAGCAGCGCGCCGAGCCCCTGAATGCCGTAGGCGCCCGCCTTGTCATAGGGCTCGCCGGAGGCGGCATAGCGGTTGATCTCGTCCTCGCTGAGCGGATAGAACTGCACGAGTGTTTCCTCCGAGAAGCTGAACGAATGCCCGCCCCAGAATACCGCGGCGCCGGTAATGACCTTGTGCGCATTGTCGGAGAGCATATAGAGCATCCGCTTGCAGTCGTCGGAATCCTTCGGCTTTCCGAGGATTTCGTCCGCGAGAATCACGGTGGTATCCGCGCCGATGACGACGGCATCGGGGTGCTCCGCCGCGACCGCCGCAGCCTTCCGGACAGCGAGCAGCTCTGCGGCCTCCTCCGCAGGCGTATCCGCGGGCAGCGTCTCATCGCATTCCGAGACGATGACCTCAAAGGGGATTTGCAGCTTTCCGAGCAGCTCCTTTCTGCGCGGGCTGCCGCTTGCCAGTATGAGCTTTATTTTGTCCATATCAGTGCTCCTTTCTGCATGTGCCGCGCCCGCTGCGGAGTGCAAACAGCAGCCGGATGAGCTCCTTGCGGTACGGCACAAACTGCTCCGCATCGAGCAGCGCCTCGATCTCCGCCTGCGGCGCCCACCTTGCCGCCTGCACCTCCTCCTTCTGGAGCTTCAGGCCGCTGATTTCGATATCGTGCGTCAGCACATAGATATCGTCAAATCCGGTGTCATAGTGGATTGTCAGGTAGGGGCGCATCCCGCGGAGCGGCAGGTCGATGCCGAGCTCCTCATGCAGCTCGCGCTCGGCGCCCTCTGCGCTGCGCTCTCCGGCGGAAACCGTCCCGCCGACGGACAGATCCCAGAGATCCGGCCAGTTTGCTTTATTTTTCTGCCGCTTCTGAATCAGCATTTCGCCGCGACTGTTGAAGATTGCGATGTGGATGACAATGTGATAGCAGTTTTCCGGGATGCCGCCGCCGCGCACTGCGGTCTTGTGAAGCGGCACACGGTCCGCATCGTACAGATCAAAAAACTCCATGCGGGTTCAGCTCCTTATGCGTTTCGCGTTTTTTTTCGCATTTTCGTCATTGTGATGCAGCTCGTCCGGTTCATCGGGTTCCGCATCGAGGTCGTGATGCACGTTTTCGATCGCCTCCGAGGAGATCGTGACGCTGTGCGGGGCGCTCGCCTCGAGGTCTGCGGTCTGATGGCCGCGGAACACCAGCTTCAGGAACACCGGGCAGAGAATCGAGCTTGTGATAATCAGGAAAATCGTCGCGACCAGCGGGTCAATGCCCCCCTGCGCCGCAATCAGCGGCTGACCGGTCGCATAGACCGCGAGCGCGACCTCTCCGCGGGCGATCATGCCGAAGCCCGCCGCCAGCGATTCGCGCTTGCCGTAGCCGAAACATCGTGCGACCGCGCCGCAGCCGATGATCTTGCCGAGAACGCCCGCGGCGACAAATGCCAGCACGAACCACATGCCGGAGAGCCGGAATGCGCTGAAATCCGCGCTGATGCCGATATACGCAAAGAACATCGGCGTAAAGAACATGTACCCGCTGACAACGACCTTGCGGTCAACAAAATGGCTGTCGCCCAAGCCGCTGAGCATGAGCCCCGCCATGTAGGCGCCGGTGATCGCGGCAATGCCGAAGAAGGTCTCCGCGCAGTATGCAAAGAGGAAGCACGCGGAGAATGCAAAGATGCTCGTGCGGCGCTTGTGCGGGTAGATCCGGACAAGAAGCCGGAATGCCATGCGCAGCAGCAGCCCCGCCGCAATTGTAAAGACAAAGAAGCCGAGCACATGCAGCAGCGTACTGCCGATGCTGCCGTCGCCGTTCAGCCCGGTGATGATGCTCAGCACGATAATGCCGATCACATCGTCGATGATCGCGGCGCTGAGCACGGTCGTGCCGATCTTGGTTTTCAGCTTGCCGAGCTCACGCAGCGTCTCGACCGTGATGCCGACGCTCGTCGCGGAGAGGATGCAGCCGATAAACAGCGCATTCATCAGCTTCGCGTGATCCTGCGCCGTACGGAAGCCGCCCATGAACAGCAGCGCGACCGCCGTGCCTGCTGCGATCGGCAGCAGAACGCCCGCAAATGCGATACAGGTCGCCGCAACGCCGCTCCGCTTCATCTCCCGGAAATCGGTCTCCAGCCCGCTGGAAAACAGAATAAAGACGACACCGATCTGCGAAAAGCTCTTTAATACTGCCATTTCGGTCTCGGTCGGGTGAATCAGCCCCGGAAAGCGCGTGTGGATGAACAGCGCCGGCCCGATCAGCAGCCCCGCTATGATCATGCCTGCGACCTGCGGCAGCCCGAGCTTTCTTGTCAGCATGCCCATTGCCTTTGTCGCAAAGAGGATGATGCCGCAGTCCAGTAAAATCTGCATGACATTAAATTCCATTTGTCATTCCCTCTGGTTTCATACATGCCAAAGCAGGACAGCGAACTGTCCTGCTTTTTTGCTGTTGATTTGTACGGATCACTCGTACAGCGGATACTTTGCGCACAGCGCGCAGACGCCCTCGCGGATCTCGTCCGCCTTTGTCTCGAACTGTGTTGCGGTCAGATACATGTACTCCGCGATCTTTTCCATATCCTCCGTGACAAGGCCGCGGCTCGTGACAGCCGGTGTGCCGACGCGGATGCCGCTGGTGACCATCGGCTTCTCCGGATCGTTCGGAATCGCATTCTTGTTGACGGTGATATACACCTCGTCAAGGCGGTGCTCCATCTCCTTGCCGGTGATGTGAACCGGGCGGAGATCGACGAGCATCAGGTGGTTGTCCGTGCCGCCGGAAACCAGATCGAAGCCGCGGTCGAGCAGCCCCTTTGCGAGCGCCTGTGCATTGTCCACGATCTGCTTTGCATATGCCTTGAACTCCGGCTTCAGCGCCTCACCGAAGCAGACTGCCTTTCCGGCGATGACATGCATCAGCGGGCCGCCCTGGATGCCGGGGAAGATTGCCTTGTTGATCTTCTTTGCGAGCTCCTCGTCGTTCGTGAGGATGAGGCCGCCGCGCGGTCCGCGCAGGGTCTTGTGCGTGGTGGTCGTGACGACATCCGCAAGCCCGACCGGAGACTGATGCAGACCTGCCGCAACCAGTCCTGCGATATGCGCCATATCGACCATCAGCAGTGCGCCGGCATTGTGTGCGATATCGGCCAGACGCTTGAAATCAATCGCGCGCGGATATGCCGATGCACCGGCAACGATCAGCTTCGGCTGATGCTCCTTCGCGAGCTTTTCCACTGCGTCATAGTCAATGTACTCGTCATCGCCGAGGCCGTAGGAGATGAAGTTGAAGTATTTGCCGGACAGGTTGACCGGAGAGCCGTGGGTCAGGTGGCCGCCGTGCGCAAGGCTCATGCCGAGGACGGTGTCGCCCGGCTGGAGCAGTGCGAAATACACCGCAGTATTGGCCTGTGCGCCCGAATGTGCCTGCACATTCGCAAACTTTGCGCCGAACAGCTCCTTTGCGCGCTCGATCGCGATTTCCTCGACGATATCGACGCACTCGCAGCCGCCGTAATACCGCTTGCCCGGATAGCCCTCTGCATACTTATTTGTCAGCACGGAGCCCATTGCCGCCATGACCGCCGGCGAGACGATATTCTCGCTCGCGATCAGCTCCAGGTTGCGGCGCTGTCTTGCCAGCTCCTTCTGCATCGCTTCCCCGACCGCCGGGTCGCACTTTGCGACATAGCCGATCGTATCAATCAGATCGTTGAACATGTTTTTTCTTCCTTTCCGTTTTTTCCCTTTCACAGGGCAGATACATACATTATATCATATTCTCTGAAAAGATGCAAGAGTTATTTCCGCATTTTTTCGGATTTCTCATGTGAATCCGCAGAAATATGCCCGGTATCCCTGTTTCGCGGGATACCGGGCAAGCCGTTGCGCTCTTACTGCATCTTGTAAGCGTCGATCATCTTCTTGACCATCTGGCCGCCGATCGAACCGGCCTGACGGGAGGTCAGGTCGCCGTTGTAGCCGTTGCTCAGGCTCACGCCGACTTCGTTTGCGGACTCCATCTTGAAGCGCTCGAGGGCTTCCTTGCCCTTCTGTGTCATTTCACCCTTCATTGTGAATCTCTCCTTATCCTTTTGTGGTGTTCGGATTGTTTGCGGGCAGCGCCCATGCATGCCGCCCGCATTTCGGAGCGCCGCATGAAGTTTGCTGCCGTGATAGTATTGTAAGCGCTTTTTTTCGATTTATCAATGGAACTTTTTGGCGGAATCGGCGCGCTTTTTCATGCACAAAAACAGCCCGGAAGCAATTGCCCCCGGGCTGCTGTGTATTGCAATCAATATCCGTTCAGGTGCTTGCGCTGCATGATCGCAGGATAGTCGCGGTAGCAGTAATCGAGATCCACATCTGTGCTGATGCCGTCCACGGAGCCGGTCCATGAATACTGCCATGCGCCGTAATTGCCGGAAAAGCTGGGCTTGGACACATTGGTGTGCGCGACCCAGACATCGTATTTCCGGAACATTTCCGCCGAAACCTGCTTTTTGAGGAAGGAGGAGAAGCTGTAAATCACAACATAATAGCCCTTTGCCTGCACCTCGCTGCAAAACGCATCAATGATCGCGGAGACCTCCTCCTGCGTCAGCTTGGTCGCCTGATACTCGGTCTCGATATCGAGTGCGATCGGATACTCAAACGCGCGGTCGCCGAGCACCTGCATGCAGACATTCGCCTCAATGCGCGCCTGCTCCGGCGTCTTGGCATAGGAGAACCAGTATGCGCCGACCGGAATGCCCGCTGCCTTTGCATCATCGTAATAGGTTCTGAATTTCGGGTCCTCCTGCTTGAGATATCTGCCGTATCCCGCGCGCAGAACCGCAAATTCGCCGTTTTCGTCGGCTGCGACCTTTTTGAAATTGATATTGCCCTGATACTGCGACACATCAATGCCCTTCCGGACAAAGGTCGTGGTCGTCGCTGCTGTCGTTTCGGAGGCAGTGGTCTGCGTTGTCGCGGATGTGCTCACGGAAACGGTCGTGACGGTGGTCGCTGCGGTGGTCGTTGTCGTCACCGGCGCCGATGCCGTTGTGGTGGTGACGGCGGGCTCCGTGTCCGTAGCAGGCGGATCAACCGGAATCTCCGTGACCGGCGGCGGATCCTGCGGCAGCTCATACGGCTCGCAGACCGTGACACTGCCGAATTCCGTCAGGACGGCGAGCGGCGCGCCGTCTGCGTTCGTAATCTGCACATCGGAGAGAGAAAGCGGCAGAACGGTTCCGATCTCCGTCTCCTCCGGAATCAGGAAGGATACGCTGAACAGCGCGGCATCCTCCTCTGTCGGGAAGGCGCAGTCTGCCGCAAAGCGGATGCTGTATGTATCCTCAAGCAGCTCTGCATCGCAGACCGTTCCGGATTCCGGCTCGGCATACACGCAGATGATATCGCCGTCATCCGGCGCGGCGGGGGTCAGCCCCTCGGCATAGTGCAGCGTCAGGTCGATGCCGGCATAGCCGGAGAGCCCTTCGAGATCAACATAAACAACAGCGAATTCGCCGGGTGCGGCCTCCGTCCCGGAGACGCTGAGATTGACCGGCGCGGTTCCCTGAAGCATGGCGCGCTTTGACAGGACATAATCGAACACATTGACAACGCCGTCGCCGTTTTCATCGGACAGCGCAGCGGAAGCGGGTGTCATCATGGCTGCCGCGGCAATCAGCGCCGCGAGCCCTGCCGCAAAGCACCTTTTTGTGCGGAATAACATTGTAAATCCTCCCTAAAATCAACCCAAAAGGCATATGCATCTGTTTCTTTGCCTGAAATTATGCCCAATTTCTTTTCTCTGTGTTTTCATTTTACCATATCATTTGCATGATTTCAAGCGATTCGGAGAGATTTTCGGGATTTTCTAATAATAACGCAAAATATTCGTATTGCAGTCGAAATAATTGTATAACATGACGAATTTCGCGTTTTTTGATTTGTCCCCTTGACATTTTTGCTGCTTTGCTGTATAATAATACAGTAATCGCCGCGAAAACGTGAGTGTTTACGGAAAATATGCTGTTTTAGCTCAGTAGGTAGAGCACATCCTTGGTAAGGATGAGGTCGCTGGTTCGACTCCAGTAAACAGCTCTTTGAAAAAGGCCGGTATGGATTGTACCGGCCTTTTGCTGTGTATTTACTGTGTAATGGTATATTCCGCGCACGCCGGGCGGGCAGTGCCCGCTGCCAATTCGCTTCGCACCATAATGAGCGGAGTTGAATCTCTTGTCTCAGCCGAATAGGTGGGCACGCTTGGGCGTGCAGGCGGTAGTATCCGCATACGAATAGTGGGAGCATGAACCAAACGGGCAGCACACTCCTGTGCTGCGTCCTGAATAAGATTGGGAGCATGCAACAAGAAACCCGCGAAGCCAAAATGGAGGCCGGCACTGCCGGCCAGCACACTCCTGTGCTGCGCCCTGATTGAGATTAGGAGCATACAACAAGAAACCCGCGAAGCCAAACCGGCTGCGGGCACTGCCCGCGGTGGGTTGACAAATGGGGAGATTTGTGTTATAATAGGAGCGAAAACTGAATACAGTGTATTCGGCTCCGCAGAAATCTGCGGATCAGAGGGAAGCGCGGTGAAAATCCGCCGCAGCCGCCACTGCCGTCAAAGTCGGAATACTCGCCGGATACAGGATCGGTTCGGGCAGCCGGAGCTGCTCACATTTTTGGGCATGAAAAGTGCAGCCGTTGAAAGCCTTTTGCGTGATTTGCGGAGGGCTTTGGACTGTTGCGCTTTTTTCGCATTCGCGGAAAAGGTGCATTTTTTGTCATCGGGGGTGCTGAAATGAAGCGGGAAGATGGCGCGGCCTATGCCGCCGGGCTGCTTCGGCGCAAGCATGCGGCACTGCTCTCCGGGGGCGAAGACCGCCTTCCGCACCGCAGCGATTTCACTGCGGAGGAGGTCGTGCTGATCAAAGCACACCTCGGGCCGTTCCCCAGAGCGCTGGAGGCGGCCGGGCTGAAGCCCCCGCGTGACGACGGCTATGCGGAGCGGCGCCTGCAAAAGCGGATCGCCGCAAAGCGCAGACGCACAAGGGCAAAGCTGGCACGGCAAAAATCCGAAACAAAACCCTGACACTATAAAATAAAAAAAGGAGTGCATGAACATGAAAAAACAGATCGCATTTTTGAGCACGGCAGCGCTGATCCTCTGCTCGGCAGCGGCAGCGGTTCCGGCATCGGCGGAGGAGGCGCCGCAGATCAAGGTTACCGTTTCCAATGCCGGTGAGCTGAAGGTGACGGACGAAACGATCACACTGACCGACGCAGACGGAGACGGCGCGCTGACCGTCAATGACGCGCTGATGCTGACACATCATCAGTTCTACGGCGACGAGGGCTATGTCACCGTGCAGTCTGACTGGGGTCTGAGCATCCAGACACTCTGGGGCGTCACCAACGGCGGCAGCTACGGCTATACGATCAACGACGCATTCGCGAACAGCCTGACCGACACGCTCAAGGACGGCGACAGACTGTATGCATATGTGTATGTCGATGCAAAGGGCTACAGCGATCAGTATTCCTATTTTGATGTGAAGGATGCCGGTACGGTCGATGAGGGCAGCGAGATCACGCTGACGCTCAATGCGCTCGGATTTGATGAGAACTGGGCAGCCGTGACCGAGCCGGTTTCCGGCGCCGTCATCACGATCAACGGCACAAATACCGATTATGTGACCGACGAAAACGGTCAGGTCACGATCAAGGCTGAGCCTGCCGGCGATCTGGTCATCAGCGCACACAGGGATGTGATGCAGTATCCGGACGGCAGCCTCTCCGGCAAGCCGATCGTGCCGCCGGTCTGCAAGGCGGTTGTCAATGCCGCTGAGACCACAGCGCCGACGACCGAAAAGACGACCGATCACACGACCGACAAGACCACTGCGGCCGCCTCGTCCAATACCACCGCGGCGCCGCAGGGCAACAACAACACCGTGACCGTTGCCGGCGCAAAGACCGGCGATACCGATGCGATCCCCGCACTGGCAGTCGCAGCGCTGCTTGCCGGCTGCACCGCATTCATGATGCGCCGCGAGCACGATTAAAATGAAACAAAAACGGAATATTTGCATTCCCGCAGCCGGATTGCTTGCTTCGGAGGTACTCCTGAGCAGCCTCCGGCTGCTTTTCGCTGTACCGGCACAGGCGGCGGGGGCCTCGGTGCAGCAATATGCGCAGGAGATCCTCACGGCGGAATGCGGCGGGCAGACGGTTCAGGAATGGGTTGACAGCACGCTGACCTCCCGCGTCGGGATGTCCTCGCCGGACTGGTATGTGATGGCGCTGGCGGGGAATTATGATGTGAATTTATCCGGCTATGCGCATGCACTGACGGATTATCTTGCGCATGAAACGGTCATCAATGCGAGCTCCCGCGAACGGCTTGCGCTGGCACTGACCGCCTGTGGGGGCGGCGCGTCTGCCGTCTGCACGGACATACTGGACAGCAGCGCTGAGGAAAACGGCATCATGAGCCGGATTTTCGGGCTGCATCTGCTGAATAACGGCGTAAAATCAAGCAAATACGAGAATTCGCAGCTTGCCTCGGCGCTGGTGGATTTGCAGGCGCCCGACGGCGGCTGGTCGCTTCAGGGGACAAGGGGCGACACCGATGTGACGGCGATGACCCTTCAGGCGCTCGCGCCCTACCGCAATGAGCCGGAGGTCTCCGCGGCGGTGCAGCGCGGCATCGGTTTTCTCGCAGATACGCAGCTTCCGAGCGGGGCATACCAGAGCTACGGCGCGGAGAATCCCGAAAGCACCGCGCAGGTCATGATCGCGCTCTGCTGCCTCGGCATTGACCCGCTGACCGACAGCCGCTTTCAGCAAAACGGGCATACGCTGCTCGACGGCATCCTGCAATTCCGCATCGCGGAGGGGCAGTATGCGCATGCAATGGGCGGCGCTGCGAATACGATGGCGACCGTGCAGGTGTTCACGGCGCTGACGGCTGCGGAGATGCAGCAGAGCGGAAAGGGCAGCTTTTATCTGTTTCACGGCGCATCGCCGAGGTGGCAGCGGCAGACTGTGACCGCCCAGCCGGTGCAGACGCAGACCTCGCAGACGGGAACCCCCGCATCGCGCAGCACTGCGACAACGGCGACCGTTACAGGCGGAACGCAGACTCCCGGGAGCGCGCAGCAGCCGGTGATAACGGGCGGGACGGGCAGTTCCTCCTCCGGCAGCGGCACGGATACACAGCCCCTGACCGGCGGCACGGAGGATACAACGGCTTTCGGAACATCCTCCGCCGCGGGAAGCATCACGCAGGAAACGGAGACGACCGCGGAATCCGCAGCGGGCACTTCCGGTACGGCGCGCACCACGGCGCCGGCGCAGCCGATCCGCACGGAGCGGGAAAAATACCCCTACCGCATTCCGCTGACGGCGGCGGCGGGGGCGGTCTGCGGCGGTGCGGTGCTGTTTTTCATCCTCCGGAAGCAGAAAAGCCCGAAAACCTATCTGACGATCGCCGGCGTCTTCTGCGCTGCGACCGCGCTGATCTGGTTCATCAAAATCGAATCGCCGGAGCAGTTTTATACGCCGGAAGCCCACACCGGCGGCGGGAATGTGACAATGGAGATCCGCTGCGATGTGATCCGCGGGCTGCCCGGGAGCGAGGCATACCCTGCGGACGGCATCATCATGCCGCTGACGGAGTTTTCGATCGAGCCGGATGAAAATGCGCTGACGCTGCTCTATGACGCGGTGAAGGCGTATCAGCTTCAGATCGAGGTGGACGGCGTGTCCGGCGATGTTGTGGAAACGGCGTATGTACGCGGAATTGCGTCGCTGTATGAGTTCGATTTCGGCGATCTCTCCGGCTGGACGTACACCGTGAACGGCGAGCGCCCGTCCGTCGGCTGCGGCAGCTTTACGCTGCACGACGGCGATGTGATCGCGTGGATTTATACGATTGATTTGTGAGGTACAATATGAAACTGACACTGGTTCGGCCGGACAGCAGCACGGAGGCCGCAGCGCTGGACTTTAAGCAGGAATTCCTTGACTGCGGCGAGACGGTCATCAACGGCAGCGAGCTGCTCGACAAAACCGAGCGCTATGCGGACTGGCTGAAATCGGTCACGGACAATGCAAATCCGGAGGCCGTCAGCCCGGACTGGGTACTGACCGACACGTTTTTTGCCATAGACGAAAATGGCCGCACCGTCGGCATCATCGACCTGCGGCACACGCTGAACGATTTTCTGCGCGATTTCGGCAACTGCGGATACAGCGTCCGTCCCTCGGAGCGCCGGAAGGGCTATGCGACGGAAATGCTCCGGCAGATTTTGAAGATTGCGACCGATGCGGGGCTGCACGCGCTGCATCTTTCCGTCGAGCGGGACGATCTCCCCTCGGTGCGGACGATCGTCAAAAACGGCGGCGTCTATGAACGCAGCTTTCGGTTTGCGGGCGAGGAAGCCGATATCTACCGCATCGCGCTCACTGAGGATGCACCGCAATGAGAACCTATGACGCGATGAATCCCGCGGCAGTCGCCGTGCAGCTTCTGCTGACCGCGTGCATTACGGTGTTCTGCATGGAGCCCGTACTGCTCGGCATCTCGCTGCTCTGCGCGATGACCTTCTTTTTCATGCAGAACGGCACGGGGCATAAAGGGTTTCACCTGTTTGCGCTGGGAATCCCGCTGCTGTTTGCGCTGCTCAATCCCCTGTGGAATCAGCACGGGACGAGTGTGCTGTTTTTTATCAATAACCGCGCAATTACGAAGGAAGCGCTGTTTTTCGGCGCGGTGACCGGACTGCGGCTCGCGGCGGTGCTCTACTGGTTCCGGATCTTCTCCGACCTGATGACGAGCGACAAGCTGTTTTATCTGCTGCGGTTTCTCTCGCCGAAGCTCGCGCTCGTTTTTTCGATGGCGGTGCGGAATCTGTCGCTCTTTCGCCAGCAGATGCACCGGATTCAGGCGGCGCAGAAGGGGCTCGGCCTCTATCGCGAAAAGCATTTCATCGACGATGTGCGCGGGGGACTGCGCGTGTTCTCGATTCTGATTACATGGGCGCTCGAAAACGGCATCATCACGGCTTCGAGCATGACGGCGCGGGGCTACGGCACCGGAAAGCGCACAAGCTGCACGAATTTTCGCTGGAAGCGGCAGGATGTGCTGCTGCTGGTGAGTGCGCTGCTGCTTTCCGGGCTTGTCATCGCACTGATCGCGGCGGGATATCTCGAACGGGTATTTTATCCGGTCGCGGTGCCGCCCGACCGCAATTTCGGCTGGTACGGCGCAGTTGCGGCCTATGCGCTGCTTGCCATGCTGCCGCTGATTCATGAAGGAAAGGAGATGCTGCTGTGGTATCGCTTGCGGTCGAACATCTGACGGTAACCTATCCGGAATGCAGCGCGCCGGTGCTGCATGATGTCAGCTTTACGCTGAACGAGGGCGAATTTGCGGTGATCTGCGGCGCGACCGGCTGCGGCAAGACCACGCTGCTGCACATGCTCAAGCGCGAGCTGACGCCCCTCTGTACCCAGACCGGCACGGTGTACTTCCGCGGCACGCCGCTCCCGGAGCTCGATGCGCGGACGGCGGCGGGGGAGATCGGCTTTGTCATGCAGCACCCCGAGCAGCAGATCGTCACGGACAAGGTCTGGCATGAGCTGGCCTTCGGGCTCGAAAACCTCGGCACGCCGCAGGAGATCATGCACAGGAGAATCGCAGAGATCGCGTCGTATTTCGGCATGGAGGACTGGCTTTCCCGCGACCCCTCGACGCTCTCCGGCGGACAGAAGCAGATTCTCAATCTCGCCTCGGTGATGATTATGCAGCCGCGGCTCCTGCTGCTCGATGAGCCGACTGCGCAGCTTGACCCGATCGCCGCCGCGGATTTTTTCACGACGCTGAGGCGGCTGAACCGCGATTTTTCGGTCACGATCCTGCTCGCCGAGCACCGGCTGGAGGAGGTCATCCCGCAGGCAGACCGGCTCCTGATTCTCGACAGCGGCACCGTGACGCACAGCGACGCGCCGGAGCGCGTTCTGCGGCAGATTGCCCCGGATGCGCCGGTCATGGCGGGGATGCCGGCAGCGGTGCGGCTCTATCATGCCGCAAGGGCAGAGGGCGAATGCCCCCTCTCGGTCAATGCCGCAAGAAACCGGCTGATGCCGCAGTTTGCGCGGGATACTGCCGAGCTGCCGCCGCGCCCGGTTCCCGAAAAAACCGAGCCCGCCGTCCGGATGAAGGAGGTCTTTTTCCGCTATGAGCGGCACGGCAGGGATGTGCTCTCAGACCTGAGCATGACCGTGTACTGCGGAGAGCTGTTTTGCCTCGTCGGCGGAAACGGCGCGGGAAAATCGACGGTGCTCTCCGTTCTTGCCGGGCTGCACCGGGCATATACCGGAAAGACCGAGATCTTCGGAAAGCGCATTCAGGATTACAAATACCGCACGCTGCATCAGCAGTGCGTGACGCTCCTGCCGCAGGATGTGCAGACGGTTTTCCTCAAAAATACCGTCGCGGAGGAGCTTGCGGAGATCAGCAAACACTACCGCGAGGAGCTTCATGATTTCCCGTTTCCGCTTGAGCCGCTGCTCCCGCAGCATCCCTATGATTTAAGCGGCGGGCAGCAGCAGATCGCCGCGCTCGCGAAGGTCATGCTGACGCACCCGCGCCTGCTGCTGCTCGATGAGCCGACAAAGGGGCTTGATGCCGTGTCCAAGCAGCAGCTTGCCGATGTGCTGCACGGGCTTCAGCAAAACGGCGTGACCGTCCTGCTGGTGACGCACGATATTGAATTTGCGGCGTGTCATGCCGACCGCTGCGGCTTTCTCTCCCGCGGGACGCTGATCTCGGCAGATCAGCCGGAGCGATTTTTCTCTGAAAATGCGTTTTATACGACCGCCGCGAGCCGCATTTCCCGCGGATTTTACCGCAATGCGGTCACGGTCGCGCAGGTCGCGGAGCTCTGCCGGAAAAACGGCCGTGCAAAGGAGGCGGCGTTATGATCGTGATACATTCCGCACGCATCCGCCGGATGCTCGGCACGGCGCTGCCCTTTGCGATCATGCCCGCGCTGGTGCTGCTGCTGCCGGTCGGGGTTCAGGCGGAGTATTATGCGCTCGTCAGCTTTCTGATGGTCGTGCTGGCGCTGCTGCTGTTTCTCTCGGGGTTCGAGCGCAGGGAGCTCGGCACAAGGCGGATGATTCTGGTCTCCGTGATGACCGCGCTTTCGGTCATCGGGCGGCTGCTTCCGCTGGTCAAGCCGATCACGGCGCTGACGGTGCTTTCGGCGCTGTATCTCGGGAAGGAGGCGGGGTTTCTCGTCGGGGCGATGTCGGCGGTGCTGTCCAATTTCATCATGGGGCAGGGGCCGTGGACGCCGTTTCAGATGCTCGCGTGGGGGCTGATCGGGCTGTTTGCGGGCATTTGTGCGGAGCCGCTGAAGCGTCACCGGGCGCTGCTTTACGGCTATGGGATTCTTTCCGGGGCGGCGTATTCGATGCTGCTGGATGTGTGGACGACGGTGTGGACGTACAAGGAATTTACGGCGGAGGGCTACAAGGCGGCGATGGCGACGGGGCTGCCCTATGCGGTGCTGTATGCGGTGTCGAATCTGCTGTTTCTGATGATCTTCACGAAGCCGATCGGAGAAAAGCTCGCCAGAATCAAGAAAAAGTATGGCCTCTAGCGGGCAGTGCGGGCCTCCAATTTGGCTTCGCGGGTTTCTTTTCCTGTGCTCCAAATCTCAATCAGGACGCAGCACAGGAGTGTGCTGCTCTTTTTGTTCATCCTCCCATAATCCGCATGCACGCGAAAGCGTGCCAAAATATTCGGCTGAGACAAGAGATTCAACTCCGCTCATTATGGTGCGAAGCGAATTGGCAGCGGGCACTGCCCGCCGCAGCACAGGTGTGTGCTGCCCGCTTGGTTCATGCGCCCACGAATCACATACGGGTAATCCCGCGGCTGCACGCTCAAGCGTGCCCACATATTCGGCTGAGAAAAAATACTCTGCTCCGCTCATTATGGTGCGAAGCGAATCGGCTGTCGGCCCGGCCGACCCGGCTGCACGCCCAAGCGTGCCAAAATATTCGGCTGAGATAAAACATCCGGCTTATCTTATTATGGTGCGAAGCGAAACGGCAGCCGGCACTGCCGGCCGAAGCCAAATCGCCAGCGGGGGCTCCCCGCCGGCCGGGCATTTATGGGATTGCTGATGCATATGCTGAAAGCAGAACGGATCTGTGCAACCGAACGGATCCGCTGCAAGGAGTGAAGCACAGTGAGAAAACATACCCTACCCACACGCGCCGCCGATGCCCGCGCCCAGGCGCTCGACGACCGTGCCATGCGGCTCGGTACCTATATCGCAGAGCATGAGGCGACCGTCCGCAGCACCGCAAAGGTCTTCGGCATCTCCAAATCCACCGTCCATAAGGATATTTCCGTCAGACTGCCGGCGCTCCATGCAGGGCTGTACGAGAGAGTCCGGGAAATCACCGAGAAAAACAAGCAGGAGCGGCATATCCGCGGCGGGCTCGCCACAAAGCGCAAGTATGAACGGCAAAGAGCCTCCGCACGCAGGGGGACACCCGCCGGATTTCTGTGAATCTGACAAATTCTGAGCCTCAAATTTGTGCAAATTTGCATATACGGCAAAAACCGTAAAATCCCCCCTTGACAAATCCTGAAAAAGTGGTAAAATAGATGATGGAGCATCCTGTACGGATCGGAAAAATGTGCCGTATGCAGACGGCATTTGTGAATACGAGGGAGGAATTTCAATTATGAAGCGAATCGGTGTACTGACCAGCGGCGGCGACGCGCCGGGCATGAATGCGGCAATCCGTGCGGTTGTGCGGACTGCACTCTACAAGGGCATGGAGGTCGTCGGCATCCGCAGAGGCTATAACGGCCTGCTGAACCGTGACGTATTCAATATGGATGCGCGCTCGGTTTCGTCCATCATCCAGCGCGGCGGCACGCTGCTCTTTACAGCGCGCTGTCTGGAATTCAAGGAGGAAGCGGGCGTTCTGAAGGCCGTGGATTCCTGCCGTGAGCTCGGCATCGAGGGTCTGGTCGTCATCGGCGGCGACGGCTCCTACCGCGGCGCGGGCGATCTTTCCCGCCACGGAATCCCCTGCATCGGCCTGCCGGGCACAATCGACAACGATATCTCCAGCACCGATTTCACGATCGGCTACGATACTGCCATGAATACCGTCATGGAGCTCGTTGACAAGCTCCGCGACACCAGCCACAGCCACGACCGCTGCTCGGTTGTCGAGGTCATGGGCAGAGGCGCAGGCTATATCGCCGTCAATACTGCGGTCGCGTGCGGCGCCGTCGAGGTGCTCTGCCCGGAGAAGCCCTATGACCTCAGCGAGATCATCGAGAAGATCCAGAAGGGCAGAAAGCTCGGCAAGCAGAATTTCATCATCGTCGTCGCAGAGGGCATCGGCCACTCCGTCGAGATCGCAAAGGAGATCGAGGAAAAGACCGGCGTGGAATCCCGCGCAACCATTCTCGGCCACGTTCAGCGCGGCGGCTCGCCGACAGTCCGCGACAGAGTGCTCGCAAGCCGCATGGGCAACTACGCCGTGAACCTGCTTGAGCAGGGCATCGGCAACCGCGTCGTCGGCGTGCGCGGAAACAGCCTTGTGGACTATGACATCCAGGAAGCGCTTCAGATGAAGAAGCCGTTTGACGATGACATCTACGATCTGACACAGATCATCAGCATCTGATAAAATCATGTATGCCGCGCGGAGGGACGGGAGCTTCCCCGTTCTGCCCGCGTCAGAGTAGAAGGCCTTGCGTTAAGTGCCGTGCGGACGGGGAGTTGCCGCGCGGACGAAAAATGCCGGGGACGGCATTTGCGGTGAGACCTTCGCATCCCGCTGAGGCATAAGGGAAATATCATCACTCCTTTGTGCGTTCAGTAATAGTACAAAGGAGTGTGTTTTTTATGAAAATCATTCGGATGTTCCGGGAATCCGCAGCAGAGCTGAAGAATCTGCGCTGCATCACCGTGACAGGGCTGCTGATCGCGCTGTCTATGGTGATTGAGTCGTTTACGATCAATCTGGGGTTTGCAAAGATCAATTTTGCATTTCTCGCACTTGCAGCAATCGGGATGCTGTACGGACCGTCTGTCAGTATTATGGCAGGTGCGGTTTGTGATGTGCTGGGCTATCTGGTTGCGCCGGAGGGCGGTTTCTTCGCGATTTATACGCTGATCGGCGCGTTTCAGGGGTTGATTTACGGCATGATCGCATACCGCAGGCTGCCGAAACGTACCGGACGCGCATACGATGTTGAGATGAGCTTCCGGCTGGTGGCAGCGCGTATTGTGGATGTTCTGGTTATCAATCTGGTCTGCAATACGGCTGCAAACTATCATTACGGCTTTTTGCGCGACCGGACGCTCGGTGCTGCAATTGCGGCGCGTGTCGTGAAAAATCTGCTGGAGCTTCCGGTCGATATCGTGCTGATAGCGGTCGTTCTGATGGCGGTGCTGAAAGCCTATCAGAGTGTATTCGGGCGGCAGCGGACAGCGGTCTGACAAAAGGAGAATCAGGTTTTATGAAACTCGGCTTTTTGGGTGCCGGAAATATGGGCACCGCTATGATGCGCGGCATTGCCGCCTCTGAGATCTGCAAAAGCGGGAAAATCGCGCAGATCCTTGCTTATGATACTGATGCGGACAAGCTCGCAAAACTTAGCGATGCGGGCGTTCTGCCCTGCGAAAGCGCACAGGCGCTCTGCGATGCCGCGGATTATCTCGTGCTTGCGGTGAAACCGCAGGTGCTCGGCGGCGTGCTGGAGGGGCTCACCCTCCGCCGCGAGCAGGTCATCATCTCGATCTGCGCGGGCATTTCGGCGGAATTCATCCGCTCCCGCACGATTCCCGATGCGAGAATCATTCTCGTCATGCCGAATACCCCGCTGATGCTCGGGCTCGGCGCGACGGCGCTCGCGAAATGCAGCGGCGTCACGGACGAGGAATTCGCGCTGGCAAAGGCGCTCTTTGCGACCTGCGGCATCGCGGAGGAGATTCCGGAGGACAAAATGCGCGAGATCATCGCGGTCAACAGCTCCTCTCCGGCGTTTCTGTATCTCTATGCAAAAGGGTTTCTGGACTATGCCAAGACCGCGGGGCTGGATGAGGGCGCGGCACTCCGGCTGTTTGCGCAGGCGATGATCGGCTCTGCGAGGATGATGACCGATTCCGGCTATTCGATCGACGAGCTGATTAAAATGGTCTCCTCGCCGGGCGGCACGACGCTTGCGGGGCTCAGTGCGCTGTATGACGGCGACCTGACCGGCACGGTGCAGAAGTGCTGCGAAAAATGCACCGCGCGCGCCTACGAGCTTTCAAAACTATAAGGAATATCCTGTGCATGTCCCGCATAAGCTGAAAGCGGAGGGATGCAATGATGAAAGCGATGAATCAACTGCTCTACCAAACGCTGCGGACAGGCAGGCTCACGGATGCGCTCAGAAAGCCGGCGGACCCGGTTCGGCTGCTGCTGGCGCTGAGCGTCGCAGGCGTCGGGACAGGCGTGCTGCTCTATGTCAGGATGCCGGAGCTGAGCGCGGTTCCGCTGCTGATGCAGGGGCTCCGGACATCTGCCGCACTGCGGACGCTCTGGGATGTGTTTCTCGGTGCGCTGCTGCCGATGCTTTGCCTGCTCTGCGGGACTGTGTTCTGCGGGAGCGCTGCCTTCGGACAGCCTCTGCTGCTGATGATGCTGCTCTCGCGCGGCATTGCGGCGGGGCTCTCGATGGCCGAATGCTTTGCGCTGTACCCGTTCCGGCGGGCGCTCTATGCGGCGGCGGTATTGGTGTTGCCGCTCGCGTTTTGCAGCTTAGCGCTGCTGATCTATGCGGTGCGGGAGGCATTTTCGCTCTCGGGGAAAAGCGCACGCCTGTTGCTGCGCGGACAGGCTGAGGAGCCGGTCGATGCGGAGATGCGTGCATTCCTGCTCCGGGCAGTGACGCGGCTGCTGGCGGTGATTCTGCTCTCCGGGGCGCATACCGTGCTGCTCTGGCTGATGAATGACCGGCTGCTGCGGACAGTGTAAAAAGAACGCATCAGCGCAGAATGCTGGTGCTTTTTGAGTAAAAATCCGGATGATTTCCGGGAAGGAGTGTGTTCTGATGGGGCTGTTTCGGAGCTATCAGAATCCGGGGCGCGGCATTGACCCCAATGCCCCGAAAAAGAAGCCGTTTTTCCGCTTCTGGGAATTGATGTGGCGCAATCTCGGCAAGCTGCTGACGCTGAACCTGACCTATACCATGCTGCATGCGCCGCTGCTGCTCTCGCTCATTTTCTATATGGAGACAAACAACAAATTCACCATACCGATGGTGATATTCCTGCTGGTGCTCCAGCTTGTGCTGATCGGCCCGACGATGGCGGGCTGCACGCGGGTGCTGCGGCTGATCGTGCTGGACAAGGCGTTCTTTTTCGGCGAGGAATTCAAAAAGGGCTTCAAAAACAATTTCGGCGCGTCCTTTCTTTACTGGATGCTCGATTTTATTGTGCTCGCATCGGTCGTGTCCGGGCTCTGGGTGTATCCGCAGCTTGCGCGGCAGACCGGCAGCAAGGCGGTGTATGTTCTCTTTGGGCTTTCGCTCTCGGTCGCGATCATCCTGCTGTTCATGAACTATTATATGATGCCGCTTCAGGTGACGACGACGCTGAAGAAATCGAGCGTCATCAAGAATTCCTTTATGCTGACGGTGCTGTCGGTCAAGCAGTGCCTGCTCACGACATTCGGGATCATTCTGATGCTCGGCATCTCGCTGCTGCTGTTTCTGATTCACAGTGCCTTTATGTTCCTGTTTGCATTTTTCCCGGCGGCATTTATCGGGTATCTGGTGGTGTTTGTGCATTATCCGGTGATCCAGAGGTATGTCATTAACCCGTATTATGAGGAATCCGGGGAGGAAAACCCGGAGGATGAGGATTACGGGGAGGACGATGAGGAGCGGCTCTTTACCGACCGCGGCGGTCACGAGGAGCCTGCGAAAAAGGAATCCTCCAAAAAGGGAAAGGTCATATCATAACCGAAAGCCTGAGGGTTCACGATGCCCTCGGGCTTTTCTTGTGATTATTTCGGCACAGGCCGGTGAAATCCAAAGAAAATTGTGCAATATCACGAAGTTTGTGAAAAGTTGATGGGAACGCTTGACAAGCAGGCGGAAAAGTGGTATTGTATATTTAGCACTCGGAGAGATAGAGTGCTAGCACATGAAAAAGCAGTCTGCAAAAGCAGTACAGAAAGGGGCGTGACGGCATGGATGACCGGAAGCTGCGCATTCTGGCAGCGGTTGTGGATGAGTATGTGACGACCGGCGAACCGGTCGGCTCGAAGGCCATTGCCGCATTGCCCGATATCCACGTTTCTGCTGCGACAATCCGCAATGACATGGCGGTGCTCGAACAGCTCGGGCTGCTCGAACAGCCCCATACCTCCGCAGGGCGTGTCCCGACCTTTCAGGGCTACCGGCTCTATATAGAAAAGTGTATGCCCGGCGCGGGGCTCAGCGACGAGGAGCGCAGAAGACTGGATGTCATGTTCTCGGACGATGAACCGCAGACAGAGGATTCCCTGATCCAGTCGGTGACAACCGCACTGGCCGAGATCACGCAGTGTGCTGCCGTTGCAGTCAATGCCACGCCGCAGTTCTCCGTGATCTCAAAGGTCGAGGTCATCCCGACCGGCAAGCGGCTCTATGTGATCCTGCTGATCACATCCGGCGGCAGCATCAAAAACAAGGCGTGCCGGCTGGAATTTGATCTGAACGAGGAGCAGCTCGCCTTCTTCACGCAGTTCCTCACCGAGCATCTGCACGGCGTCTCGATCAGCGATCTTTCGCCGGAGATGTTCGAGCAGCTCGTGACCGCGATGGGAACCTACATGGTCACGCTGACGCCGCTGGTTCACGGGCTCTATGAGCTGAGCCGCGACATGATGCGGCAGGAGCTGACCGTCAACGGCACGCGCAACCTGCTGACATGCAGCGAGCTCGACACAAAGGATATCGTCGAGTTCATGGAGCATCAGGATGTGATCATGCCGATTCTGAACGATACGTTCAGCGGGATTCATGTGACCTTCAGCGAGGATGCAAAGCGGGAAAATCCGCAGCAGACCTTCGTAATCGGAAACTCCAGCATGATCGTCGGGCGCTATCAGAAGGACGGAAGGGATGCCGGAAAGCTCGGCATCATCGGTCCGATGCGGCTGAATTACGCAAAGGTGATTCCGTATCTGGAGTACTTTACAGAGAAGATCAGCAGGCTGATCTCGGAAAAGGAGGATGACGACCATGACTGACGAACTGCGCGATGCAGACGGCTGCGAGGATTTTGAATCGCTCGAGGAAAGCGGCCTGCATGACGAGGAGCCGGATACGGCGGATACGCCGGGGACGCCGGAAGCAGATGAGGAAAATGTGAACCCGGAGGCGGAGAACGCCGAGGATACAGCAGCGGATGCGGAGGAGCCCGAACTCGAGGAGCTTGACCCCGCAGAGCAGAAGCTGATCGAAGCCAATGACAAGTATATGCGGCTCTTTGCGGAGTTTGACAATTTCCGCAAGCGCACCGCAAAGGAGAAATCCGAGACCTATCAGGATGCAGTCGCCAAGACGCTGCTCGCGCTGCTGCCGGCAGTTGACAGCTTTGAGCGGGCAATGGAAGTGCCCTGCACCGATGAAGCATACCGCAGCGGCATGGAGAAAATCTACGCGCAGATGACCGATCTGCTGAAAAAGCTCGGTCTTGAGGAGATTCCCGCGCTGAATGAGCCCTTTGACCCGAAGGTGCATAACGCGATCCGGCAGGTCGAGGACGGGAATTTTGGCGAAAGCACCGTCTGCGAGGTCTACCAGAAGGGCTACCGCCTCGGCGACAGGATCGTCCGCTGCGCGATGGTCTCCGTTGCAAACTAGGGCGTGTTGACACTAAGCCTAACACGCGTCTTTTTGGCTGATTTCATCCCGTTCGTCGTTAAAAATCCTTGCCGTGCGAAAGCACGCCTGCGGATTTTTGCCTAGAACGGAATAAAATCATCTCAAAAATCCGCATATTATTTTAGTGTCAACACACCCTAGCAGCGAAAAATCAAGGAAATCCGTAAGATTTTAATATACAGCGGGTAATTCCCGCAGGAGGGAACAGTTATGAGCAAGATTATCGGTATCGACTTAGGTACAACCAATTCGTGCGTCGCGGTGATGGAGGGCGGCAATGCCGTTGTCATCCCGAACGCAGAGGGTGCCAGAACCACCCCGTCTGTCGTTGCAGTCTCCAAGACCGGCGAGCGTCTCGTCGGCCAGATCGCAAAGCGTCAGGCGATCACCAACCCGGATAACACCGTCATCTCGATCAAGAGAAAGATGGGCACCAGCCAGAAGGTCACCGTGGACGGCAAGGCCTATACCCCGCAGGAGATCTCCGCAATGGTGCTGCAAAAGCTGAAGGCGGATGCTGAGGCCTATCTCGGCGAGCCGGTCACTGAGGCGGTCATCACCGTTCCGGCTTACTTCACCGACTCTCAGCGTCAGGCAACAAAGGACGCCGGTCAGATCGCCGGCCTCACCGTCAAGAGAATCATCAATGAGCCGACCGCTGCTGCGCTTTCCTACGGCATCGACAAGGAGGATGAGCAGAAGATCATGGTCTTTGACCTCGGCGGCGGTACCTTCGACGTCTCGATCATCGACATGGGCGACGGCGTGACCGAGGTTCTCGCGACCGCGGGCAATAACCACCTCGGCGGCGATGACTTCGACCAGAGAATCATCGACTGGATGGTCAAGGAGTTCAAGGCTGCAGAGGGCATCGACCTCTCGACCGACAAGAGCGCTATGCAGAGACTCAAGGAGGCTGCCGAAAAGGCAAAGATCGAGCTCTCCTCGATGACCACGACCAATATCAATCTGCCGTTCATTTCGGTTGATGCAAACGGCCCGAAGCACCTCGACCTCACCCTGACGCAGGCGAAGTTCAATGAGATGACCGAGGACCTCGTCCGTGCGACAATGGGCCCGGTCGATCAGGCGCTCAGAGATTCCGGCCTCAGCCCGGCAGAGCTCGACAAGGTTCTGCTCGTCGGCGGTTCCTCGAGAATCCCGGCCGTGCAGGAGGCTGTCAAGGCGAGAATCGGCAAGGAGCCGTTCAAGGGCATCAACCCGGATGAGTGCGTCGCACTCGGCGCGGCATATCAGGGCGGTATCCTCGGCGGCGACGTCAAGGAAGGCCTGCTCCTGCTGGATGTCACCCCGCTGTCTCTCGGTCTGGAGACAATGGGCGGCATCTGCACCAAGCTGATCGAGCGCAACACCACCATCCCGACCAAGAAGTCTCAGGTCTTCTCGACCGCTGCCGACAATCAGCCGGCTGTGGATATCGTTGTGCTCCAGGGCGAGCGTGAGTTCTCGAAGGACAACAAGAAGCTGGGCGAGTTCCGCCTCGACGGCATCGCGCCCGCACCGCGCGGCGTCCCGCAGATCGAGGTCACCTTCGATATCGACGCGAACGGCATCGTGCATGTCTCCGCAAAGGATCTCGGCACGGGCAAGGAGCAGAATATCACGATCACTTCCTCGACCAACATGAGCAAGGATGACATCGACCGCGCAGTCCGCGAGGCAGAGCAGTTTGCCGAGGAGGACAAGAAGCGCAAGGATGCCGTCGATGCAAAGAACAACGGCGAATCGCTGTGCTTCCAGTGCGAAAAGGCACTCAAGGAATTCGGCGACAAGGTCGATGCGGGCGACAAGGCCAATGTCGAGTCCGCGGTCAATGCGCTGAAGGAAGCCCTCAAGACCGATGACACCGAGGATATCAAGGCAAAGACCGATGCACTGCAAAATGCATTCTATGCCCTGAGCTCGAAGGTCTATCAGCAGGCTAACCCCGAAGGCGGCGCACCGGACTTCAGCCAGATGGGCGGCATGGGCGGAAATGACAACGGCGGCAGCGGCGACGATAATGTCGTAGATGCTGACTTTACAGAGGCATAATCCCGGAGACGGGGAATCGGTGTCAGGGGTGGAATCATCTTCCGCCCCTCTCGCCGTATCCATACGGGGCTGTAACAGGAAAGGGGCGACAGTCATGAATGACGACAAGCGAATCAGAAAAGTGACATTTGCCGTGATCGCGGCGGTAATCCTCGCGAGCGTTCTGCTCTTTGCATTTTTTGCAAAGCCGCTTCCGGAGCTTTCTCTGGACAGAGCGGGGCTGCCGGATATGCAGCAGATGCGGGCAATGCTCACAGCATAAAAAAATTACCGGAATGCTCTTGCAATTGTCGGGCTTTTGTGCTATAATGAGCTATAATTATGCATACGGATTATGAAGCAGGAAGCGCGGGGGTCAGATGCCTGCGCTGATACAGACTGACACGAAAGGGTGTAGAAAATGGCTGATAAACGCGATTATTATGAGGTACTGGGCGTAAGCCGGAGTGCGACGGATGAGGAACTGAAAAAGGCTTACCGTCAGCTTGCGCGGCAGTATCATCCCGATCTGCACCCGGACGATCCGACGGCAGAGGATAAATTCAAGGAGATCACCGAGGCCTATGAGGTGCTTTCCAATAAGGAAAAGCGCGAGATGTACGATCAGTACGGCCATGCAGCATTTGAAAACGGCGGCATGGGCTCCAATATGGGCGGGTTCTCCGATGTCAGTGAGATTCTCGAAAGCATCTTCGGCGGCATGGGCGGCATGTTCGGCGGCAGCCGGGCGCAGTCCGCAAATGCCCCGCGCCGGGGTGCCGATATCCAGACCAGCGTGACCATTGATTTCATGGAGGCGTGCAGCGGCAAGAAGCACACCATGAGCGTGAGCCGGATGGAGACCTGTCCGGACTGCCACGGCAGCGGTGCAGCAGGCGGCGCGGATTCCGAGATCTGTAAGGAATGTCAGGGACGCGGCTCGGTGAAATCCATGCAGCGTACCCCGTTCGGCATGATCTCCTCCTCGAAAACCTGTCCGCACTGCGGCGGCAAGGGCAAGGTCATCAAGAACCCCTGCCAGAGATGCCGCGGCGCAGGGAGAGTCCGCATTCCGAAGGATGTCACGGTTGATATCCCGGCGGGTGTGGATGACGGCATGACACTGCGCGTCGGCGGGAGAGGCGATGCGGGCGTGAACGGCGGGCCGAGCGGCGATCTGCTGCTGACGGTCGGTGTGAAGCCGCATCCGGTCTTTACGCGCGAGGGCTATGATATCCACTGCGATATTCCGATTACTTATGCACAGGCGGTGCTCGGCGATGAGATCGTGGTGCCGACAATCGACGGCAATGTGAAATACCGGATCAATGAGGGCACACAGAACAACACGACCTTCCGGCTGCGCGGCAAGGGCGTCAAGCGGCTTCAGCGGAATGACCGCGGCGACCAGTATGTGAAGGTCTATGTGGAGGTTCCGAAGGGGCTGAACAAGAAGCAGAAGGAGCTGCTGATGCAGCTTGAGGAATCGCTGGAATCGAAGAATTACGCAAAGCGCGAGGGCTTCTTCAAAAAGCTCAAGGATATGTTCAATAACCGGGATAAAGAATGAAAACACAGCCCCGGAGCGGCTTCTGACTGCTCCGGGGCTGCGTTTTGTTATAAAATTCTTGTTTTTCACATTCCTGTCACAGAATTATCACCGCTTTTTTGATATATTATGATAAAATGATCAGGGATTAGACCCGTTCAGACTGTGTTATTTTTGGGAGGAATGGTTATGATTTGTCCGAATTGCGGAAAAGAAATTGCAGACAACACGGCATTCTGCAAGGAATGCGGCGCAAACCTTCAGGCTGCGGCACCCATGCAGCCTGCTGTACCCGTCCCGCCGCCGGTTCAGCCGGTGCCGCAGATGCCCTACGGCGCACCCGTTCAGGCACCTGTTCAGCAGAAGAATACTCTGGTGATTGCAATTATCATGCTGCTGTTCATCGGTTTCCTTGCGCAGGGGCTTTTTACCGGAACCGTGTTCAAGTTTATCGGCGAACCCAAACGCGGAATGAACGGCCGCACCGAATATACATACAACTCCTATTCTATTACCGATCCGTTCCTGAATGAGATTACGATGGATTCGGAGGTCGACAGGAGCGAGAATGACAGATACGTTAAATATTATCAGAAAACCCATAAGCTGACATACAATATTATGGAAGAACTGACCGATGATTCAAATATCACACTGTTTTTCGGTGTCGCAGCGTTTGTCACTTTCTTGGCGGTTCTTGCTGCAATGATTAACCAGATCGGTGCTTTGGTTCATATCTGCAAGAAAAATGAGGAAAGAGCATGGAAATACATGAGGCATACAAGCATCTGGATCATCATTGCGAAGATTGTCGGCATTGCAGCGGTGTTTATGGCGTCGGGAAAGCTGAACAAGCTGCCGAATAACATGGCTGCAAAAAATACGGGGCTGAGAGCCGCGTCCGCTCACAACGATCTCATGACAATTGCACCGATGGCATGGATTACACTGGCGCTCAGCATTGCTGCTGCGGTTGTCTGCTTCATGTTTTACAGCAAGACCAAGCAGCCGCCGCAGGCAAAGCAGCCCGCCGTCCCGGTGCAGCCGGTTCAGTAATACGAATAAAAACCAAAAGCGCAGCAGAAACAATCTGCTGCGCTTATTTTATCCAAATTTCCACAAAGCGATACCTGATTCAAAAAACTGAGCCCGGAAGCGTGACACTTCCGGGCTTTGGTTATATGGAAACATATTCCGGGTCGGTATTGACCGCGCACAGATGCCGGTCGATTTCCTGCCGGCTGAGCCCGTCCCCGATCACGATCAGCACTGCCTGCCCCGACGGGACCTCCGAGAGCTCGGTCTTTTTCTGCGTCGCATTGACCTTCAGCCAGCGGCCGTCCGCCGCGGGCAGCGAGCCCTTGATGCGGAAGATCCGCCCGCATGCCGCATCCTGCATCATCCCCGCGATCACGGCTTCGAGCCGCTCCTCCGGGATTGCCACATGCAGAAAATAATGTACGCCGCTCCCGATCTCCTCGGTGCTGAACTGCTTGACATAGGTCGCGCCGCGGTAGCCCGCGTTCTCGCATGCCGCGAGATCGTCGTCGGTCAGGCTGTCCCATTTCTTCGCGATCAGATCGCCCGCCTGAAACTGCCGGTCGCAGGAAATCGCCGTCAGTGCGCGGTTCAGATGCGCAAGCACCCGCGCCGCCGCCTGCTCGGCCGTTTCGTCCACATGCTCCAGCTTGCTGAGAATCAGCCTGCCGCTGTACGCCGCCTCCGATGCCAGCAGGTATTCCGTCTGCACGGTCAGGGTCTCCTCCGCCTCGGCATCGAGCACCGTCAGAACACTGCCGATCTCGAACCAGCGGTCGAGCGGCGGCTCATAGAGCGTATCAAAAAACTCGTCCATATCAAAAATGCCGGATGGCTCCATGATCACGCGGTCGAAATGCTGCATGCCGAGCGAGATGAGCTGGGTCTTGAATCGCCTCTTGTGGCAGTCCGGGTCGCCGCCGCCCGTGATCATCTCCAGCCGGCAGTTCTCCGATTTCAGATCCTGAAGCATGACCATATCGACATTCACCGCGCCGAAATCATTTTCGAGGATGGCGATGCGTTCGCCCTTTTGCAGCAGATATTTTGCGTATCTGCGAAGAAATGTCGTTTTTCCGGCGCCGAGAATGCCGGTGATCAGATCAATTTTCGTCCGTGCCATGCTGTATCGCTTCCCTTTCTGTGCCGGCGCCCGCATTCGGCGGCCCGGTCAGCTCATGATAAAAATGCAGTGTATGGAATGAAACCCCGAGCTGATGCAGCAAAAAGCGCTCTGTATACTGCGCAAAGAGCGGCAGCGCCTCCGCCTTCAGCCGGAACTGAAACAGCCGGTCGAAATCCGAAAAGATCACATGCCGCGCCGCCTGTATGACAGAGGGCTTTGCTTCGATATCCGCGGGGTCTGTGGTGTCCGTGCAGTCCGCGCAGGCGAAATCCGCCTCCGCGATCCGCAGGACCGGATGCGCCGGGAGATATTCGCCGCAGACCTTGCAGCAGACCATATCCGGCATCAGGCCGAGCTCCGTCAGCAGGCGCAGCTCAAAAACCGCCTTCACCAGCAGCGGCGGGCGGTCATGCTCCGAGAGATGGTGCAGCGCATAGCAGAACAGCCGCAAAAGCTGTGCCTGCGGCTGCTCCGTAGCAGTTTTCTGTATCAGCTCCGAGAAATAGGATGCGAGCGCCAGTGCTTCGAGGTCATTCCGCAGCCCGTAAAACTGATTTTTTGACACGGCGCTGTCGAGGAAAAAGCGCTCGCCGCTCTGCCGCAGGCAGAATTCCCCGTAAGCAAAAAGCTGTGTGACGGCGGCATATTTTGCGCCGGGCTTCCGCACACTCCGTGCCCGCACGGTGCGGATTCCGTTTTCGGTCAGCAGATCGAAGATCCTGTCCGCCTCGCCGTATGCAGTTTCACGGATTACCAGTCCCTTGACGGTCAGATGTGTCGGCATTCGTTCGCCCCTCCAGCTCTGCGCAGCAGCTCCGGTATTGCAGATAATCCGGCACGCTGCCGCTCTCGCAAAATGCGTTCCAGCTCTGCTGAACGCGCTTTTCCGCCATTCTGTCTGAAAGATATGCATTCTCGTTCCGCATATGCGCCGCCTCCCTTCAGGGGATAGCATATGCGGAAACGGATTCGGTTTACATGGAAATATTATGCATCGCTGTTCAGCCCGAACTGCTGCAAAATGGCACCGCGGTTGCGCCAGTCCTCCTTGACCTTGACCCATGTCTGGAGATTGACCCTGATCCGGAAGAATTTTTCCAGCTCTCTGCGCGCATTGGCGCCGGCCTTTTTGAGCATCGCACCGTTTTTGCCGATGATAATGCGCTTATGCGATTCCTTTTCGCAGTAGATCAGCACGGAGATATTCAGAATATCCTTGTCCTCCCGCTCCGAGAACTGCTCCGTGACGACGGCGATGCCGTGCGGCACCTCATCCTGCAAAAGATAGAGGAGCTGCTCCCGCACGATCTCGGAGGCGAGCACGCGCTCAGGCTGATCGGTCAGCATGTCCTCCGGGAAATAATGCGGCCCGGGCTGTGCCATCTGCATGAGCTCGTCCAGAACCGTCTGTACGCCGTCATTTTTCAGCACGCTGACCGGAATCAGCGCCCTCGGGTGCCAGCGGTTCTCCGCGCTGACGAGCAGCGGCGCGAGCTTTGCCTTCTCAGAGAGCAGGTCGATCTTATTATAGAGGAAGATTAGCGGCGTGCCCTGCTTTGTCAGGTTGTCGAGCATGGTCATCTCCTGCTCGCCGAGCGGCTTTGTGCAGTCCTGCATGAAGATCACGCAGTCGATATCGGATACGGCCTCCCGCGCAGCCTTAAGCATCTGGTCGCCGAGCACGGTCTGTGCGCGGTGCAGTCCGGGGGTATCCGTAAAGACAAGCTGGGTCTCCCCGATATTCCGGATGCCGGTGATTCTCGTCCGGGTGGTCTGCGGCTTCGGGCTGACCGATGCGATCTTCTCGCCGATCAGCGCATTCAGCAGCGAGGACTTTCCGGCATTGGTATGCCCCGCAATGGCAGCGAACAGAATTTTTGTATTCCCGTTATGCTCCATGCATTACTCCTGCTCCTCGGGGACAATATAGCTGGTATCGCGGGAGAAGCCGAGCTTTTCGAGGACAGACTCCTCCTTCTCGCGCATCTGGCGCTGCTCCAGCGGAGATTTCTCGTGGTCATAGCCCAGCAGATGCAGCATGGAATGCACCGTCAGGAACGCGACCTCGCGCTCGAGCACATGGCCGTACATCTTCGCCTGCTTGACGGCCATTTCCATCGAGATGACGATGTCGCCGAGCAGCACATAGCCGTTCTCGGCATTGATCTCCAGATGGTCGCCCTCGCAGAGCGGGAAGGAGAGCACATCGGTCTCGGTGTCCTTATTGCGGTACTGCGCGTTGAGCTTCCGGATCTCCTCGTTGTTGACGAAGGAGACGCTGACCTCCGTATCGCGTCCGAAGCCCTCTGTCGTCAGAACAGCCTGACAGCAGCGGCGGATCAGCAGACGGATGCCGACCGGGATTTTTACCTCATGCTGGGTATCCTTGATGTAAACTTTCAGCTTAGCCATTTCGATTCTTTTTCCTTTCATGAGATTGTGTGGATTTGCGGTCATAATTCGCATACGCGGTAATGATATCCTGAACGAGCTTATGCCGGACGACATCCTTTTCACTGAACTGATGAATCACGATATCGTCAACGGACTTCAGCACACGCATGGCTTCGATCAGGCCGGATCGCTTGGGGTCCGGCAGGTCGATCTGCGTGATATCGCCTGTGATGACCATTTTGCTGCCCTCTCCGAGACGGGTGAGGAACATTTTGATCTGCTCGGAGGTGGTATTCTGCGCCTCATCGAGAATGATGAAGGCATGGTCGAGCGTCCGCCCGCGCATATAGGCAAGCGGCGCGATTTCGATGACATTCTTTTCGAGATTCCGCTCGACCGCCTCCGAGCCGAGCATCTCAAAGAGCGCATCATAGAGCGGGCGCAGGTAAGGATCGACCTTATCCTGCAAATCGCCCGGAAGGAAGCCGAGCTTCTCGCCCGCTTCGACGGCGGGTCTTGTCAGAATGATCCGGCTGACCTCATGTGCCCGCAGCGCCTTGACCGCCATCGCGACCGCAAGGTAGGTCTTGCCGGTTCCGGCGGGGCCGATGCCGAGCACAATGGTATTGGAGGTAATGGCGGAGAGATAGTGCTTCTGCCCGACGGTCCGCGGGCGCACCGGCTTTCCGGTGACGGTGATGCTTACGGCATCCGCGGTCAGCTCTCTGACCTCCTCGGCGGCATCGTCCGCGACCATCGAGACGACATAGCGCACGGTCTGGTCGGTCAGGCTGCTGCCCTTTTGCACATTTTGCAGCAGCACATCCATTGCCTGCGCCGCCTTTTCGACATCCTCCTCTGCGCCGGTGATCTTCACGCCGGTTCCGCGGTTGACAATGACAACGTGAAACTGCTTCTGGATCATATTGAGATTGGTGTCATAGGTTCCGAATACTGCGGCGATCTGATCGGGGTCTGCCGCATTCCAAATACGTTCTGCCATGCGTTTTCCTTGCCGGCTCCTTTGCTGAATTCGTATTCCTGTTCTATGCGCCGCAGCCCATCCGGGCGCACCTCTCATAAAACTATTTCCATTATACCACAAAACAATTGAAAATGGAATAGTTTTAGGATAATTTCACAAAAATTTCACTGCTTTTCCCGATAGCGCCCTCAAAAACATAGTTGATATTCAGCGAAATGCCCAAATCTGTCTTGGAATATGTTGCGTTTCTGGAAATAACGGTGTCATCTGCGTGGAAATTCCGCTCATAGCGCGCCGCCGATTCCTCCAGAATCGCACAGACCTCCTCCTCCGAAAATACCGTGATCGCAAAGGCGGGCTCGGTGTAGTGGCAGTCGATCAGCGTCAGCGGGAGCGCCGCCCCGAACAGCGTGAGCGGCCGGCGCGTCTCCTCATAGATCCAGTCGCCGCCCTCCGGCGGATCGCCGGTCAGCGAAAGCGAAAACCGCTTCCCGAAAATCTCCAGCAGCGGCTCCGTGACCGTATTTCCCCGGACGGGCAGCTCTGCGACAAAGGGCTGCTCGCAGGAAAATTCCGCCTGATAGATGCCGGTCACCTCGCCCTCCGCGCGGTAATAGCGTGTCAGCCCGCGCGCGTCCTCCTGCACGCCGGTAATCAGCAGCTCGCCCGCCTTCACGGCATCGCCCGCCTTGACGACGGCATGCCCGCCGAGCACGTTGACGGCAGTGACCTGCGCCGGAACCGCCGCGATAATATTCGCGGGCATATGGCTGTCGTCGATTTCCGGCGGCGTGCGCTCCTGCGTCAGATCGACAATGAGCCGCCCGCCCTCGTGCCGCAGCGCGATCCATTCGATGTCCCGCACGCTGAGCCGCATCCTCTGCTCGACATAGGTAAACGGAATCTCGCGGATCGGCGTGCCGCGCGCGACACCGAGCTCCGAGAGCGCATGCAGGATTTCGGTATCGGAAACCGTCGTGTTTCCGTGGATTTCAATGCTGCGCACCGTGGCATTGCACCAGTACAGAAACAAAATCCCCAGCACGAGCCCGCAGGGGACACCGAACCGGAAGCGGTATGGCCGCAGGCGAAACCGCAGCCCGTGCTCTCTGCGGATTTGCAGCGTGATTTCATGCGATTCTGCGAGCTTTTCGATGCGGCGGCGGTTTCGCGGCGCCGTCCGCGCAAAAAATGCGCCCCCGCGAATCTGCTGGGCGGTGCAGGCGATTCCCTGCCGCCGCAGCGCATCCCGGAAGGCGGAGAGCGCTGTGCCCTCCGCTGAAAATTCGATATATGCCATCAGAGTCCCCCGTCAAATTCGATCGCCGCGATCTGCCCGTGAACATGCAGCCCGCCCGCGCTGTAATCCGAGGCGGAAAGCCCGCTCCCCCAGACCGCGATCCTGTGCCCGCCGCACTCCGCCAGAATCAACATCTCGCTGCATTCCAGCAGCCTGCGGCATTTGTCAAAGTACATGTCCGTGTTCCCGCAGAGCTCCATCCTGTCCCGGAACATTTCCGGCTTCTGCATTCTGGGTCACCTCCCTTTTCAGCTTATGGCGCCGGTTCTGATTCTATGCCGCCCGCGCATATATTGAGGTATCTCCGATGGATTTTTGAAGCAAAACCTGAAAAACAAGAGGGGGATTGGATTTGACACACACCGGAAGCAGGCGGCATCCGGCTGCCCTGCCCGCGATGCTGCTGATTGCCGCAATGCTGCTGCTTTCTGTTCATGCCGACGCGGTTTCGGCGGTTCTCCGCAGCCGCATCGCGCTCTGCCTCACGACTTTGATTCCCTCGCTCTACGGCTGCATGGTGCTCGGCAATCTGCTCTGCATGAGCGGCGCGGGCGCGGCACTGGGGCGCCGCCTGCACCGCACAGCCGCCCTGCTCCGCATGCAGCCAAACGTATTCGGCATATTTCTGGTCAGCCAGTTCGCCGGATATCCGGTCGGGGCATCCCTGCTCCGGCAGGCAGCAGCGCGGCATGAGATCGCCGAAGCGGATGCCGCAAGGCTCACCCTCTGCTGCTTTGGCGGCGGCCCCGCATTCCTGATCGGCTTTGCGGGAAAGCAGCTCTCCGGCAGCGCCGCAGCGGGCGTCTGCATGATGCTCGCCTGCATCCTCGCAAACTGCATCCTCGCGATTTTAATCGCCCCGCGGCAGATACCCGCCCCGCCCGCTCCTGCCTGCAGCATCCGCATTTCCGCGCAGGCACTGACCGATTCGGCCTCGCAGGCGATGAAGGGGCTCGGGCAGATCTGCGCGGCGGTGCTGCTGTTCGGGCTGATCGGGCAGCTTCCTTCGCTGCTGCATCTTTCCGCGGCGGCAGGGGCGCTCTGCATCCGTGCGGGGCTTCCGCTGCATGTGCTCCGCGCCGTGTACGGTGCAGTGCTCGATGTCACCCAGCTCACGCCGGTGTTCCGCTGCGGACTCCCCGCACGCGCCGTCCTGCCGCTCGGAGCTGCGCTGCTGTCCTTCGGCGGGTTCTGCGTCCAGCTTCAGTGCATGGCGCTCGGCGTCCGGGCGCTGCGCCCGATGCGCCTGCTCGCCGCAAGAATCCTCGCGGCACTGCTTGCCGCACTGCTGACCGCCGCAGCCCTTCCGCTGCTGCCGGAGCTGCCCCAAACCGCCGTTTCCGCCTTTGCCGGCCGCGCCGCAGCCTCGGAATCCGGCTCATTTTTGCCCGCAATTTTGATTTTTTTGACCGGATTCCCATTTCTTCTAAAAAAAGACTAGACAAACTCAAAAAAATATGTTATAATGGAGAAAACAGAGTGGCATACCGCCAGAGTCAGCGGGATTCTGTCCGGATGCCGATCCAAACGAGGTGACCAAAATGGGACTTTTTGATGTATTTTCCAAGGGCGGCAAGTATTTCGGAAAGGCGATCGAGCCCAAATGCGAATACTGCGAATTCGGCAAGCGCTCCAGCGACGGTGACAAGGTGCTATGTACCAAAAAAGGTATGGTTGACGCCGGGTATCACTGCCCGAAGTTTGTCTATTCTCCGCTGAAGCGGATTCCGGTCAAGCAGATGCAGCGCGTCGGCTGGCTGGAGGGCGACTACGACGAGAAGGAAGAAAAGGAAGAGGAAGCAAAGCCGGCTGAGCCTGCAAAGCCCGCACAGGCCGCAGCAGCTCCTGCTCAGGCAGCAGCTCCCGCTCCCGCACCCAAAGCCGCTGCACCGGCTGCAGGCGGCGACCTTGCCGCGCTCGCAGCAATGGCAGATAAGGCGGGGAGCTATGCGCCGGATCAGGCTGCACAGGCCGCAAATGACACAATGAACACGCTGAGCAGCATGTAAAAAAGGGGATAAAAAATCGCAACGGACACACTGTCAGCCTGAAGGCCATGTGCTTTCAGGCTGAAGCTTTATCATCTTCGCAGAAAGGAGCCCGACATGACCACACAGCAGCTGACCTATGTGCTGACCGTCGCGGAATGCAGAAGCATCTCGAAGGCGGCGGAAAAGCTCTATGTCACGCAGCCATCCCTCAGCCAGTACATCCACACGATTGAAAAGCAGCTCGGCGTGCAGCTCTTTGACCGCTCGGTGACGCCGCTCTGCCTGACGGACGCCGGCAGGCTCTATGCAGACTGGGCGCGGAAGCTGCTCGCGATGGAGGAGAACATGAACAATGCGCTCGCGGACCTCATGGGGCTGGAATCCGGCTCGGTCCGGATCGGCGCCTCCTCCTTCCGGGTGCGGTGTCTGCTTGCGCGGAGCATTGCCGCGTTTCACGCGAAATATCCGAATATTCATCTGATTATACAGGAAGCGGAAATGAAGCAGCTCCGCGATATGCTCATGGCCGGCGAAATTGATTTCGCGATCGGCTCGGGCGAATTCGACGCAAAGCAGTTTCATGTCGAAACGCTCGCCGATGAGCGGCTGTATCTCGCCGCCGCCCCGATGAACCCGCTGACCGGCCGCCTGCCCGTTCCGCTGACCGCATCGGATATCACGGGCGCGAGCCTGCGCTTTCTGCGGCAGCAGCCGATCGACCTCTCCCTTGTTGCAGAGGAGCAGTTTGTCGCGGCAAATGCCGGAGAATATGACCGCGGCAGCCTGAATGCCGTCTGCCGGGTCTGCGGCTTCACCCCGCAGATCGCGTACAGCGTCCGGACGATCGAGACCGTGTTTTCCTTTGTCTGCGCGAATATGGGCATTGCGCTGCTGCCGGATTCCCTGATCTATTACGGGAATTTCCGCACGCATCCGAATTATTATCCGCTGCCGGAGGAGATCGCGGTCAGCCCGATCTCCCTGATCTCGCGGAAGAATGCCTATCTCCCGAAGGCGGCCTCCGCCTATGCGCTGCTGCTGCGGCAGCTCGTCGATGTCGGCACATGGCGCATGGGGCAGAGCATGCAGCGCCCCGGCGGGCTGACCCCCGAACCGGATTGACCCCCTTTCAGAAGCATGCTGCTCAGATGAACCGGAATCTATCAGTGCCTCCGGCGTCCCCCACTGCCCATCGCTGAAAGCATCGACAAACTCTGATTCATTTGAGTAACACGCTTCTGAAATGGGAGACACAAAAAAGAAACTGACACAGAGGATTCATTTATGATATCTGAGGAAATTCGCAGCAGAATTGCCGCTGCCGCCGTACACAGTACCGGTACGGGCATCCCGTGGCAGGCAATGCTGCAAAAAAAGGAACTGAAGCTCGGCTTCATCGGCGGCTCTGTGACACGGGGCTATGCAAACGGCGCCGTCTTTGAAAAGCCGTATCCCGCGCTGCTCTGCGATACGCTCCGCGCACGCGGCATGAACGTCTCGGAGACTGTCTGCGCGGCGCCCGGCATGAACTGCATGATCGGCAATCTGCTCACTGACCGCTTTGTCCTGTCGCAGCAGCCTGATCTGGTCGTTGTGGAATTTGCGATCAACGAAACGACCCTGCCGCCGAGCATCCATGCCTTCGAGAGCCTGCTCCGCAAGCTGCTGACCGCACCGCAGCCGCCGGTTGTCTGCATTCTGGTGCTGCGCAATGCCTCCGGGTACAGCTGCGAGCCGTATATGGTGCCGATCGCGGAGCATTACGGGCTGCCCTGCGTCGTGCTGCGCGAGGGGCTGAATCCGGAGCTGGAGCAGGGCACGCTGCAATGGGCAGAGTATGCCGATGAGGAAAGCCACCCCAATCCGGACGGCCACCGCCTTATCGCCGACTGCCTGCTGCAATTGCTGGACCGCGCAAAGGATGCCCCGCCGACAGAGCCGGTTCCGCTGCCGGAGCCGTGGCTCGGCGCGCCGTTTACCGCGCTGCGCTTCCTGACGCCCGATCAGCTCACCGACGTCAAAACGGACTGCCCGACCGTTCCGAAGGACAACTGGGCCTTCCCGACCGCCTTCCGCATCTCGCCGGAGCACGGCGCATGGAGCCTGACCGTCACCGGAACCGCGCTGGTGCTGTATTATGAGGTCAACTGCCTTCCGGAGTACGGCGACTGCCGGGTTCTGCTCGACGGCAAGCCCATGCCGCAGCCTGTTCTGCACGGCAACTCGATCTACGGCTGGGGCAATATCCTGCATTTTACGGTATTCCGCTCGGAGCAGCCGCAGACGCATACCGTCACGCTGGAGCCGATTGACGGCGATTTTTACCTCGCCGCCGCCGGAATTTGCTGACAGTGCGCCCGCAATTCTGACATTTTGGCGATATTGCCTATGAAATTCGCCTTGACAAGATCGCCCAAATCTGGTATACTGTGATTATACAGTTGTTATATTTTTCGCAAGATATACGGCAGGTACATCCGCTGCACCTGCCGTGTGCTATATTGAACAGAAACCCGATTTCCGCATTCACTGAAAGGAGATGCTGCCGAATGGGAGAATGGAACCGCTTCACAACACAGACAAAAATCGAAGAGCTCTCTGCTCTCTGCCGGGAAAATTACCGGATCGCCCCCGAGCTTTACAGCAAATACGATGTCAAGCGCGGCCTGCGTGACATCAACGGCAAGGGCGTCTGCGCCGGACTGACCAATGTCAGCCAGATCATTCCCGGTCAGGAGATCAACGGCGAAACACAGCTCGGCGACGGGCAGCTTCTTTTCCGCGGCTATCATATCGAGGATCTGGTCAAGGGCTTCATCTCAGACGACCGCTTCGGCTATGAGGAGACCGTCTATCTGCTGCTGTTCGGTCAGCTCCCGACCGCCGCGCAGCTTGAGGAATTCAGCACGCTGCTGCGGAGCTGCCGGACGCTTCCGCCCTCCTTCACGCGCGATGTTATTATGAAATCGCCGAGCGAGGATATGATGAACACCCTCGCAAAAAGCGTGCTCGCGCTGTATTCCTATGACCACAACCCGAACGACACCGCGATCCCGAATGTGCTTAGGCAGTGCATCCAGCTCATCGCGCAGTTCCCGTCGATCGCAGTCTACGGCTATCAGGCATTCCGCTACTATAAAAATGACCAGAGCCTGTTCCTGCATCAGCCGGACCCCTCGCTCTCTGCGGCGGAAAACCTGCTGAGCCTGCTGCGCGCCGATCAGAAATATACGCATCTTGAGGCGAAGATCCTCGATCTCGCGCTGGTGCTCCATGCAGAGCACGGCGGCGGCAATAACTCCACATTCACGGTGCATGTGGTGTCCTCCTCCGGAACCGACACCTACTCGACGATGGCGGCGGCGCTCGGCTCGCTGAAGGGTCCCAAGCACGGCGGCGCGAATATCAAGGTCGTGCAGATGTTCGATGACATGAAGGAGCGCGTCCGCGACTGGAAGGACGAGGAGGAGGTCGCAAACTACCTTCGCCGCCTGCTGCACAAGGACGCCTTCGACCACGCCGGCCTGATCTACGGCATGGGCCACGCGGTCTATTCGCACAGCGACCCCAGAGCGACGGTTCTGCGCAGCTTTGTCGAGGAGCTCGCCGAGGAAAAGGGACGCTCGGAGGAGTATGCGCTGTATGCGCTGGTGGAGCGCCTTGCGCCGGAGATCATCGCGGAGGAGCGCAGAATCTACAAGGGCGTCTGCGCGAATGTCGATTTCTACTCCGGGCTGGTTTACCGGATGCTGAACCTCCCGAATGAGCTGTTCACGCCGATTTTTGCGGTCTCGCGCATTGCGGGATGGTCAGCGCACCGGCTGGAGGAGCTGCTCGGCGCAAGCAAGATCATCCGCCCGGCATACCGCGCCGTCAAGGAATGGGAAACCTATGTGCCGATTTCCGAACGGAAATGATAAGGTATCGCTGCGCGATGGATTTTTTCAGTTTCATATGCAACAGAGCCTCCTGTATCACAAAACAAGGGGCTCATTGTACTTGATATTGTATATTATCGTGAACCGTCTCCGGCGGGCGCGTTTTTGCGGAGGGACTGCGATAATCCGTGAAATTTCCGCAAATTGCTTGACAATCGGCGGGAATTGGGTTATAATAAAGTGTATATTTTTAGGCTTTGTGCAGATTTCCGAAAATAAAGGGGATTTCACAGGATTCCGGTCGGAATTCCCGGCGGGGTGAGCGGATTTCGCTGTGCAAACTGCGCGGATTATTCGTGATTCTGCACAAAAACGGCTGCAAGACGGATAGAAAGGAGCGCTGTTTATGGATCAGACAATCCGGAGGATTCTGGAGCTGGACGCAGAAACGGAGCAGCGCCTTGAGGCATCGCGGCTGAAATGCGGGCAGATGCGTGCCGAAGCGGAGCACAGGGCTGCCGCGATCCGGCAGGCACAGGCGCATCAGACGCGGGATACGATCACGGAATTTGAGGAGCAGACGCGCGAGAGCTGCGAGCAGAAGCTCGCCGTGCAGCGGCAGGCGTTTGACAGGCAGGCGGATGCGATTTCAAAGCAGTTTGAGGAGCAGCACGAGAGCCTGCTGGAATCCCTCTTTGAAGAGACGCTGCGCGAGGCGGAGAGCTGATTATGCCGAACAATCATCAGGCGACGATCGCGGCGATCCGCACGGCCTACGGCCACAGGCTGACCGCTGCCGATTACCGCGAGCTGCTGAATCTGCATTCGGTGGCGGAGGTCGTCTCGTATCTCAAAAATACGGAGGGCTACGGCGAGCTGCTCAGCGGCCTTGACCCGCAGATCACGCACCGCGGGCATCTCGAAATGCTCTTAAAGCGCAGCCTGTTTATGCAGTGTCTGCATTTTTGCAGCCTGGAGCGGCTGCGGAATACGCCGTTTTTCCGGTTTTTTATTTATGATTACGAGGTGCGCGAGCTGGTCAAGAAGCTGCTGCTGCTCTCGGACGGGCCGCAGGCTTATATTTCGGCGATGGACACATGGCTGATGCCGTATCTGAGCCTTTCGGCGGAAAAGCTCGCGAAGGCTGAAAATCTGCGCGAGGTCGCCGATGCCGCCGAGGGCACGCCCTATGCCGCGGTGCTCCGGAGCATTCCGGATGACCCGATGAAGCGGAACTATACCGCGCATGAGATCGCGCTGAGAGCCTGCTATCTGGAGCGGATCAAAAAGGAAGCGGCTCAGACGCTGCACGGCGCCGATCTGGAGGCGCTGAACGGGCTGGTCGGTGAGCAGATCGACCTGATCAATCTCATCAATGCCTATCGCCTAAAGCGCGTGTTCCATCCGGATGCGGAAAGCCTCCGGAGCATGATGCTGCCGGTCAGCGGAAGGCTGCCGCAGCGCATCTGTGAGCAGCTCTATGCGGCGCCCGATCTGGCCTCGTTCATTGAAATTGTCAAGACAACCCGCTACGGAAGAATGCTGACGGGGCTGACGGTGCTTTCCGATCAGCCGGAATCCGTCCGGCTGGAGCATGCACTGCAATCGCTCCGGTACCGGAATGCGCGGAATGCGCTGCATTTCTCCGGACATGCCGCTGTCAGCATGTATGCGGTGCATTTTCTGTATCAGACAGAGATACAGAACCTGATTACCATTATTGAGGGAATCCGTTACGGGAAGCCTGTGTCTTATATGCAGGAGCTCCTGATTCTGGAGTAAGCCCGTCACGATCTTAGGAGGTGTTCGTTTGTCCATTGAAAAGCTGGAGCTTGTCAGCATTGCCGGCGCACTTCCGCACCTGAACGACGCACTGACTGCCTGTCTGCAAAGCGGCGTGTTCCATATTGAAAATGCGGCAAAGCTGCTGGGCAGCGCAGAGGATGCCGGCGCGGGGCGCTCTGACGAGAACCCCTACGGCGAGGCGCTGCGGGCACTCAGTGAGCTGGATCTGCGGCAGGCAAAAATGAATCCTGCTGCCGAGCCGCTGCCGGGTGAATTTCCGCCGGAGAAAATCCTCGCGGAAACGGAACGGATCTCCGGAAGCATGCGGGAGGTTCGCGCAGAGCTTGCGGAGATTCGGAAAAAGATCACCGATTACGAAAGCAGCGCCATTCATCTGGAGCATCTGAAGCAGGCAGATATCGACCTCGGCGAGCTGGTCAAATGCCGGCACATCGTCTACCGCTTCGGCAGAATGCCGGAGGAAAGCATGCAGAAGCTCGATTTTTACAGCGACGCAGACTTCGTGTTCCAGTCCTATTATACGGCGCATGAATATGTCTGGGGCTTCTATTTCGCAACGCCGGAGCAGATCACGGCGGTCGATGCCGTCATGAGAGGGCTGCTGTTTGAGCGCTACGAGCTGCCGGAGGATATCAGCGGCACGCCGGAGCAGGCGCTTGCGGAAATGCGGACGCGGCTCAGCGAGAAAAAATCCCGGCTCACCGAGCTGGAGCAGCAGGAAAAGCAGATCTATCAGAATGAAGCAGAGCTGCTCGGGAAAATGTACTGCGCCGCAAAGTATCAGAGCGAGGTCCATAAGCTCCGCTCGCAGTGCGTCATTGCAAACGGCAAGTTCAATCTGATGGGGTATATCCCCGCGGCGGAGCAGGCCGCGTTTGAAAAGCGCATTGAGAAGATTCCTCAGGTCACCGCATCCTTTGAGGCGCCGTGGAGCGATTCAAAGGTGCAGCCGCCGGTGAGGCTGAAAAACGGCTGGTTCTCACGGCCGTTCTCGATGTTCGTGGAAATGTACGGGCTGCCGAATTACAACGGCTATAACCCGACGCCCTTTGTCGCGATCACCTATACACTGCTGTTCGGCATCATGTTCGGCGATCTCGGGCAGGGGCTCGTGATCGCGCTGATCGGACTGATCCTCCAGAAGAAAAAGGGCATCACGCTCGGCGGCGTCATGGCGCGCATCGGCATATCCAGTGCGCTGTTCGGAACGCTGTACGGCTCGGTGTTCGGCTTTGAGGAGGCGCTCGACCCGCTCTGGGAAAAGACCGGAATCTCCTTCCTGCCGCTGCACGCGATGGAAAACATGAATGTGTTTGTGTACGGTGCAGTCGGGCTCGGCGCGGTGATCATCGTGATCTCCATGCTCATCAATATCATCGTGAATCTGCGCAGGCACAATTATACGGAGGGGCTGTTCGGGAACAACGGCGTTGCCGGGCTTGCCTTCTTCACGACCGTGATGCTGCTGATCGTCGGGCTCGTCGCCGGAAAGACGATCATGCCGACGGCTGCGGCTGTCCCGGTCATCATCGTGACGCTGCTGCTGATGTTCTTCCGGGAGCCGCTCGGTCACCGGATGGCGCATAAGCGCTATGAATCGGAGGGAATCGCGGACTTTATCGCCGGCAATTTCTTCGAGTGCTTTGAATTCCTGATCGGCTATACCTCGAACACGATCTCCTTTATCCGTGTCGGCGGCTTCGTGTTCTCCCATGCGGGACTGATGGCGGTCGTCATGACCATCGCGGATATGATCGGCGGCGACCAGAAATCCATCGTCACGGTCATCATCGGCAACCTGATCGTCATGGGCTTTGAGGGGCTGATCGTCGGCATTCAGGTCATGAGACTGGAATTCTACGAAATCTTCTCCAGATGCTACGACGGCGACGGCAGACCCTTTACGCCGGTTTCCGTCAGCTTTGACGATTTTTCCGAATCAAAGCAGTCCGGGCAGACTGCCAATGTATAATTTTAGGAGGTATATCCCATGTCTGTTTATGAAATTCTGGAACTGATCCTGCTGCCGCTGCTGATCGTGGCGCTGCTCTCGCTGCCGGTCTATGCGGCAATCACAAAGAAAAAGAGCGGAAAATCCATGCGCCGCGCCATGCTTGCGAATATCTGCGCATTCGGCGCGATCATGCTCGCTGCGATCGCACTGCCGGTCGGCGGACTGGTTTTTGCAGATACCGCTGAGACGGCGGCAACGGCTGCTTCCTCCTCGAACGGGCTCGGCTATCTCGCGGCGGCACTGGCCGTCGGCGTCGGCTCGATCGGCTGCGGCATCGCCGTCGGAAATGCGGCACCGGCTGCAATCGGTGCGCTGGCGGAGGACCCGAAGTCCTTTGCAAAGGCGCTGATCTTCGTCGCGCTGGGCGAGGGCGTCGGCATCTACGGCACGCTGATCGCCATTATGATCATCGGCAAGCTCGGCTGATATGCGCTGCTTTGTACTCAGTGACAATACCGATACGCTGATGGGAATGCGGCTCGCCGGGATCGAGGGAACCCTCGTCCATGAGCGGGAGGAGCTGCTCGATGCGCTCGGTACTGCCATGCGGACGGACGACATCGCGGTCGTCATGCTGACGGAAAAGCTCGCGGCGCTCTGCGATGCGGAGCTGACCCGGCTGAAGGAGCGCACGGCAAAGCCGCTGCTGGTTGTCATTCCCGACCGCCACGGCAGCGCGGATATGACGGCGTCGATCTCCCGCTACCTTGCGGAGACCGTCGGCATTCACATCTGAATAATACCCCGTGGGAGTGAGGCGGCATGAGCTCCTCACTCCCGGATTTATATTGAGAATGGATTGATCTGAAATGGATGCAAATCAGAAGCTGACACAGTTCATGGATTCCGTGAACCGCAGCACGGACGCGGAGATCGCCGCTGCCGAGCGCGAGGCGATGGAGGCCTCCGAGGAGATTCTGCGGACTGCGCAGGAGCAGTGCAGCGCGGAGGCGGCGCGGGAAATCGCGGAGAAGAAGGCAAAGATCACTGCAAAATATCAGAAGCGCATGTCGCAGGTCGGGTACCGCGGCAGAACTGCGCTGCTCAGCCGCAGACAAATGCTGCTGATGCAGCTCTTTCAGGATCTGCGCGGGAAGCTCGCGGAGTTTACCGCCTCGGCGGAGTATGCCCCGTGGCTCATGGGGCTGCTGAAAAAGCAGAAGCCCGAGGAGCATTCCGTGATCCTGCTCCGGGAGGCGGATATGCCCCTCAGCGAACAGCTCCGGAAGCTGCTGCCGGATTCCTGCACCTTCCGCATCGACCCCTCGATCCGCATCGGCGGACTGTCGGTGCTCTCTGCGGACGGCAGACGCTGCGAGAACCATACGCTCGATGAGGCGTATGCCGCGAAATTCCGCAATTTCTACCGCGACCATAAAATTGACGGGGGTGACGAATGATGCAGCAGCCTGTGATTTTCAGCGTCAACGGCCCGGTTGTCAAGGTGCGCGATACCAACGTATTTGCGATGATGGAGATGGTCTATGTCGGGCATCGCCGCTTGATCGGCGAGGTCATCGGCCTGACGGATACCGAGACCACGATTCAGGTTTATGAGAGCACCTCCGGGCTTCAGACCGGTGAGCCGGTCGAGCCGACCGGTGCGCCGATGTCCGTGACGCTCGGCCCCGGCATTATGACGAATATCTTTGACGGCATTGAGCGCCCGCTCCGTGCGCTGGAGGATGCCTCCGGCGCGTTTATCGGAGACGGGCTCGCCGTGCCGGTGCTTGATGCGGAAAAGGAATACGATGTCGATGTCAAGGTGCAGAAGGGGACGGTGCTCCAGCCCGGCGAGGCCTATGCCTCCTGCCCGGAGACCTCTGCGATTCTGCATCTGTGCATGGTGCCGCCGACGCTCTCCGGAACGGTCGTCTATGCGGCAAAATCCGGAAAATACAGAATCAACGACGAAATCGTGCGGCTTGAGGATGCTGACGGCAAGGTGCATTCCCTGACGCTCTGCCAGAAATGGCCGATCCGGCGGGCGCGCCCTGCCGCAAGACGCCTCTCGCCCTCCCGCCCGATGATCACCGGGCAGCGCGTGCTCGATACGCTGTTTCCGATCGCAAGGGGCGGCACGGCGGCGATTCCGGGCGGCTTCGGCACCGGCAAGACCATGACGCAGCACCAGATCGCGAAGTGGTGCGATGCGGATATCATCGTGTATATCGGCTGCGGCGAGCGCGGCAATGAAATGACGCAGGTGCTGGAGGAATTCACGGCACTGACCGACCCGCGCACCGGCAAGTCGCTCATGGAGCGCACCGTGCTGATCGCCAACACCTCGAATATGCCGGTCGCGGCGCGTGAGGCATCGATCTATACCGGCATCACGCTCGCGGAGTATTACCGCGACATGGGCTATCATATCGCGATCATGGCGGACTCGACCTCGCGCTGGGCGGAGGCGCTGCGTGAGATCTCCGGCCGGCTGGAGGAGATGCCGGCGGAGGAGGGCTACCCGGCCTATCTGCCCTCGCGCCTTTCCGAATTCTACGAGCGGACGGGCGCCTATGAGACGCTCAACGGCAGAGAGGGCAGCGTGACGGTCATCGGCGCGGTCTCTCCGCAGGGCTCGGATTTCTCCGAGCCGGTCACACAGAACACCAAGCGGTTTGTCCGCTGCTTCTGGGGACTGGACAAGGCGCTCGCCTATGCCAGACATTACCCCGCGATCAACTGGACGATGAGCTACAGCGAGTATATGGACGATCTCGCGGCCTATTACGAGCGGGAGGTCAACCCGAAGTTCAACGCATACCGCACCGAGCTGAGCGCGCTGCTCAAGGAGGAGCAGACGCTGATGGACATTGTCCGCCTGATCGGCTCGGATGTGCTGCCGGAGGATCAGAAGCTCGTCATCGAGACCGCCCGCCTGATCCGCGTCGGCTTTTTGCAGCAGAATGCCTATCACAAGGACGACACCTATGTCCCGCTGCAAAAGCAGTTTCTGATGATGAAGCTGATTCTGCATTTTCACCATGAGGCAAAGAAGCTGCTCGCCGAGCATGTCGAGCTGAAGGCGATCCGCGAGAGCGGCGTGCCGGAGCTGATCGTCAAGGTGAAATACGACATCCCGAACAGCGAGCCGGAGCGCTTCGAGACGCTGACACGGCAGATCGACAGCACGCTGCACGCGCTGCGCGGGAATAAGAGGGAGGTGCTGTAACTGCCATGAGTCTGCAATATTTCGGGCTGCACAGCATCAGCGGCTCGCTGATCGTGCTCGATCATGTCAAGGGCGCAAGGTTCGATGAAATGGCGCGGATCGTGCTGGACGACGGCACCGAGCGCACCGGCAGAGTCGCGATGCTCGAGGGCGACAAGGCGATTTTGCAGGTTTTTGAGGGCACACACGGGCTCTCGCTGACCAATACCCGCACGCAGTTTACCGGCAGACCGATGGAGATGCCGCTCTCGGAGGATCTGTTCGGCAGAGTCTTCACCGGCGCGGGCAGACCCGCCGACGGCCTCGGCGAGGTCATGCCGGAGAAATTCGGGGATATCAACGGCGCCCCGCTGAACCCCGTTTCGCGGCAGTATCCGAGAAATTTCATCCAGACCGGCATTTCCTCGATCGACTGCCTGATGACGCTGATCCGCGGGCAGAAGCTGCCGATCTTCTCCGGCACCGGCCTTTCGCACAACAAGCTCGCCGTGCAGATCGTGCAGCAGGCGAAGATCGCACAGGATTCCGGCGCGGAATTCGCGATCGTGTTCGCGGCGATGGGCATTCAGAACGACGTTGCGGATTATTTCCGCCGCAGCTTTGCCGAGAGCGGCGTGCTGCAAAATGTCGTCATGTTCCTGAATCTGGCGAATGACCCGATCGTCGAGCGCATCATCACTCCGCGCTGCGCGCTGACCGCCGCAGAGTATCTCGCATACGAAAAGCACATGCACATTCTCGTCGTCATGACGGATATGACCGCATATGCGGAGGCGCTGCGCGAATTCTCGTCCTCGAAGGGCGAGATTCCCGGGCGAAAGGGCTTCCCGGGCTATCTGTATTCCGATCTGGCATCGCTCTATGAGCGGGCAGGCATCATCGAGGGCATCGAGGGCAGCGTGACGCAGCTCCCGATCCTGACCATGCCGAACGACGATATCACACACCCGGTTCCCGACCTGACGGGGTATATCACCGAGGGGCAGATCGTGCTCGACCGCGGACTGGAGCAGGGCGGTGTCTATCCGCCGATCTCCGTGCTGCCGTCGCTGTCCCGTCTGATGAAGGACGGCATCGGCGAGGGCTATACCAGAGCTGACCATGCCGCTGTTTCCAACCAGCTCTTTGCCGCCTATGCGCAGGTGCAGGATGCACGCTCGCTCGCATCGGTCATCGGCGAGGAGGAGCTCTCTGAGCTCGACCGCAAATATCTGGAATTCGGCAGATACTTTGAAACATGCTTCCTGACGCAGAGATTCAACGAGAACCGCTCGATGGAGGAGACGCTCGACCTCGGCTGGACGCTGCTCTCGCTGCTGCCGAAATCGGCGCTCGACCGCGTCGATGATGCGGTGCTGAATGAGCACTATGACCCCGCCGCAGCCGAGGCACTCGTGCAGAAGGTGAGGGAGCGCAATGGCTGATCAGGTATTCCCGACGAAAGGAAATCTGATTGCGGCAAAGCGCTCGCTCGCGCTGAGCAAGCTCGGCTATGACCTCATGGACCGGAAGCGGAATGTGCTGGTGCGCGAGCTGATGCAGCTTGTGGACCGTGCAAAGGAGCTGCGCGGCTCGATCGAAAAGACCTATGAGCTGGCGTATGCAAGATTGCAGGAGGCGAATATCACGCTCGGTGTTGCCGACCGCTTTGCGAATGCGGTGCCGGTCGATCAGTCCGTTGCGATCGCGACGCGGACGGTCATGGGCGTAGAGATTCCGATTATCACGCATGAGGATGAGATGCCGTCGGATATCCCCTACGGCTTTCTCGATACCAATGTGCAGCTTGACGAGGCCTATGCCGCGTTCATCAAGGTGCGGAATATGACGCTGATGCTGGCAGAGGTAGATACCGGGGTATTCCGCCTCGCGACGGCGATTTCCGCGACACAGCGCCGCGCCAATGCGCTGAAGGAGGTGCTGATCCCGCGCTATACGCAGATCATCCGGACGATTTCGGATGCGCTGGAGGACAAGGAGCGCGAGGAATTCACCCGCATGAAGATTATCAAGGCAACGAAGAATTGAGGGAACTATGAGCAGAGAGGTAACGGTTGCTGCGGTGCAGATGGCATGCAGCGAAAACCCGGCGGAGAGCCTTGCGAAGGCAGAGCGTGCAATCCGGAGGGCAGCGAAAGAGGGCGCGCAGATCATTTTGCTGCCCGAGCTGTTTGAGCGGCAGTATTTCTGTCAGGAGCGCCGCTATGAATATTACGCATTTGCGCAGAAAACCGACGAGAATCCCGCGGTGCGCCGCTGCATGGCGCTCGCAGAGGAGCTCGCGGTCGTGCTGCCGGTGAGCTTTTATGAGCGCGACGGAAACCGCCTGTTCAATTCCGCGGCGGTGATCGACGCGGACGGCTCGCTGCTCGGCGTCTACCGGAAAACGCATATCCCGGATGACCACTATTATCAGGAGAAATTCTATTTTTCACCCGGCAACACCGGCTTTCTGACATGGAAAACGCGCTATGCGGTGATCGGCGTCGGCATCTGCTGGGATCAGTGGTTCCCGGAGACCGCGCGGTCGCTTGTGCTGAACGGCGCAGAGCTGCTGTTTTACCCGACGGCGATCGGCTCCGAGCCGATTCTCGATACCGACAGCGCCCCGCACTGGCAGACCTGCATGCAGGGGCATGCCGCGGGCAACCTGACACCGGTGATCGCAGCAAACCGCGTCGGGCTGGAGCGCGTGACGCCCTGCCCCGAAAACGGAATGCAGGAATCGGCGCTGCAATTCTACGGCTCGTCCTTTCTGACGACGGAGACCGGCGCGATCGCAGCACAGGCCTCCCGCAGCGACGAGACCGTTCTGCTGCACACCTACGATCTTGACAAAATCGCACAGGAAAAGCTCGACTGGGGGCTGTTCCGCGACCGCCGGCCGGAGTGCTACGGCGATATTACGGCAAGATAAAAATGGATAAAACCGGCGATTCAAAATTGCCGGTTTTTATTTATATTTTTCATATTTCACAAAACCGTCACAGAATTATCACCGTTTTTTTTTTTTGATAGTATAGTATAATAAGGTGAAATCATGATTTCGCTGAATGAAATTTACCAGATTGGGAGGACTGTTTATGATTTGTCCGAATTGCGGAAAAGAAACTGCTGACAGCACTGCATTCTGCAAGGAATGCGGCGCAAGCCTTGCGGCTGCTGCACAGCCCGCAGCACCGGTTCAGCCGGCACAGCCCGTACCGCCCGCGGCTCCGATGCCCTACGGCGCACCGCCTCAGGCACCCGTACAGACGAACACGGTGAACCTGATAATCGCGGTAGTGATGCTGCTGTGCATCGGCTTCCTTGTGCAGGGGCTCTTTACGGGAACCATGTTCAAGTTTATCGGGAAGCCGGACGGGAAAATGGATAAATTCGTCGAAAAGGGCGGATATAATTATAATTCCTATTCCATTACGGAGACGCTGCTGAACGATAATGAGGCATACAAGCTGTATCCCGATGCGAACGACAAGGCGGGTCTCTACTATCAGAGTACCGGCTATGCAACCGCTGAGTTCATGAATGATCTGAGCGGAGGAGGGGGAGTAAACGCCGCCTTCATTGTCACGATGGTTGTCTCGGGCATCACAGTCTTTATTGCGGCGTTTTTCCAGATCGCGGCATTGGTTCATATCTGCCGGAAAAAAGAGGACTGGGCATGGAAGCGAATGAAAACCACGAGCATCTGGGTTCTCATTTCCAAGATCGTCGGCGTTGCAGCGGTTCTCATAGTGTCAGGCCAGATGAACGATCTGAAGCAGAATAACGCCACAAGAAGCACAGGACTGTATGCAGCGCTCCAGAACGGAAAGGACATTATGACAATCGCACCGCAGGCGTGGATCACGCTGATCCTCAGCATTGCCGCCGTGGTTGTCTGCTGCATCTTCCGCAGCAGGACAAAGCAGGAGCCGCAGGCACAGCAGCCTGCCGTGCCCGTACAGCCCGTGCAGTAATGCGCAGCATCATATGACACAAAAGCCCGGAGGCACAGCGCTTCCGGGCTTTTCTTTCCGGGGCGGGAGCGGAAAATCTGAAAAACAGGTGAAAACGGCGGGGGCTTCTTGATTTTTTTTGATTCTTATGGTATACTGAAGATGATTTGCATAATGCAGATCATCCGTATGTCCGGAAGCGGAACGCGGCCGGGCTTTTTCTGACCGACGGGAAAGGAATACAGCATGAAAAAGAAGATACAGCGTTTGATTACATTTGCGGCATCTGCGGGCGCATCGCTTCTGCTCGCAGCAGGCAGCACGCTGCACGCCGGCGCCTCCGGCAGTGTGGAGGATGTCTACAATGCCATGCGCAGGATCGGCATGCCGGAATCTATGGTGCAGGATGCGAAAACGCAGTTTCAGAACACCTCGCACGATGCCGAGGGCATGACCATCAACAACACCTATTACACCTACGATATCTGGGCGGATATGGTGGAGATTTATCAGGACGACATCTGGGATGAGGTTGCAAAGCAGTTTGATCTCACCGGCGACCAGCTCAAAAAGAGCTATGAGACCGCGACCGTTCCGCCGACGACCGGTACGGATGCGCAGGGGACAGGTTCCTCCGCGACCACCGCGACGACGGCCATCACGACGACACAGCCCTCTGTCACGACAGACAAGCCCTTTACCTCCATGACGCTCGACGAGAAAAAGGCGTATGTCGCGAGCCTGCCGGAGGAGGAGCGCGCAGCGTTTGTCGCCGGCCTCTCGACCTCCGAGCGCAACAGCATCATCAAGCAGATGGATCCCGACGCGCAGGCAAATGTCATGCAGGGATTCATTCAGGCGGGCGAGCAGCTCGGCATGCATGTCTCCGTCGATTCGATCGGCGGCGGCAACGGCATCAGCTATTCTGTCCGCAATTCCGACGGCACGCTGATTGATTCGGCATCGCTCGGCGGCGGCGTCGATGAAACCGGCTGGGATCTGACGGTTCCGGTTCTGGTTTCGGCGGGCGCGGTTCTGCTCTCTGCGGGCGGATTCGTGTGGATTGCGCTGCTTGGCAGAAAGCACCGGGAGGAGGATGCGCAATGAGCATCCGGCTCTGCGCGGGGATCTGCTCCGGCGCGGCGGCAGCGGTTCTGCTCTGCGCGGGTACTCTGCATGCGCATGCGGAAACCGTTGAGGATGTCTATCAGGCAATGCGTGATGTCGGCACGACCGAGGCCATGATCCGCGATGCCAAGACGCAGTATGAAAACGCGGTTCACGATGAAGCCGGCATGGCACTCGGCGGAACCTACCGCACCTACGGCGAATGGGTGACGCTGATTCACGAAAACGGCGTAAAATATGTTGTTTCCGTGATCGCGGAGGAGTTCCTGATCGACCCGCAGGATATCATTGACTATTACGAGATCACGCTGCCTGCCGAGGGCGGCGAGCCGGCCTATGAACCCTCCGTTCAGCCGGAAAAGCCCTTCTCCGAGATGACACTGGAGGAGAAGAAGGCGTATATCGGGCAGCTTCCCTATGAGGAGCGCGTCGCGTTCATTGCAACGCTCTCTCCGGCAGACCGCAAGAGCATCTACAATCAGCTTGAGCCGGAGAAAAAAGCCGATGTTGCCGCCGGTATGGCGGATTTCGGCACAGATATCGGCCTGCATGTCAGCGTCGGGGATACCTCCGGCGGAAATGTGGAGATCACGGTGCATGACAGTGACGGCAGGCTGATCGACGTCACCTCGCTCGGGCTGAGCGCCGATGCGACCGGCTGGAATCTGACGGTTCCGCTGCTGCTCTCCGCAGCGGCATGCCTGCTCGCGCTGGGCGGCATTCTCATGATCGCGCTCTGCGGCAGACAGAAGGATACTGGAAAGGAGCATGACACCGATGGCTGAAACCAAAAAACCGGAAGAAATCACCGCCGCCGAAGGCAAATCTGCCGAGGAAACGGAAATCGTCACCGAAGCAGACCATACAGAAGAAAAGAAAGAAGATAAAAAGGAAGAAAAGAAAAAGGCAGCCAAGTCCAAATCCAAGCCGAAGAAGCGGAAATACTGGATTGCCTACACGCTGACTCCGCTGCTGCTGCTGGTGCTGACGGGCAGCATTCTCGTGCTGTGCTATTCGCTCGCGCCGACGCATTCGCTGCAAAAGTACCTGAACCTCGCGTTCATGGACAACCTCAAAACGCAGTCGCAGTCCGCGGGGCTCAATATCCGGGAGCTGGAGATCAGCACCGATGTCAGCGGCACGACCTATGAGACCGGCAAGATCACCTACCCGACCTTCGGCGAGCAGTATGCACAGCTTACCGCGCCGTCGATCGACCTGACGGTCGGCGTCTATTACGGCGTCACCTCCGAGCTGCTCGCACGCGGCGCCTGCCAGTCCACGCAGTCCGCGATCATCGGCGAGGCGGGCAATGCGGTCATTGATGCGCATGTCAATACCTTCTTCTCCGATCTCGAAAAGCTGAAGCCCGGCGATGAAATCACGATCTACACGCTCTACGGCTGCTTCACCTACCGCGTAAACGAGCAGATCACCTTCAAGGAGAGCGACAAAAAGTATATTGCCGTGACCGAGGAGGAGTATCTGACGCTCTACACCTGCCAGCCGCAGGTGCTCGGCAGCTCCGAAATGCGCGTCGGCGTCCGCTGCGTACCGGTCAAAAAGCAGTTCTATGCGCCCGCCGAGGGCTGACGGAGGGGAGGAGGACATATCATGAAAAAACCGCATATTTATCTGATCAGCGTGCTGCTGACGGTTCTGCTGATCTTCTCCCTGCTGGTGACCGGCTGTCTGATGCTGCTCTGCTTCAAGGGGCTCGATACCGACACCGCGCTGAACATCGCACAGGAAAAGAACCTTGCGGAGAGGGTTCATGTATCCCTGACGCAGCGGTTCACCGATCTGGAAAATGCAACCGGGATCCCGCTTTCCGTTTATGAGAATACGATCACGGCCGAAAACTGCGACAAAATGATTCAGGAGTCGATCCGGAACGGCTTTGGCTACCTGAACGGCAGAAATGCCGATGCCAGCTTTAATCCCGATTTTTCGGTACTGGAAACGGACATGCGCGCGTTTCTTTCTGCATATGCAGATGAACACGGCGTCGAGAAGGATGCGGGCTATGAGCTTGCCGTCAAGAATGCGATGACAGCGGCAAAGCAGGAGATCAAGGACAGCTGCGATGTGTACCGCTTCGGGGCGCTGTATGATGCAAAGGCGCTGCAAAAGGCACAGCGCATTCTGAAATGGTCGGGCTTTCTGGCGGTCGGCTCCGGGCTCATCACGCTGCTGATCGCGCTGTTCCTGTTCATGACCAATCACGCCGAGGGCAGACACGGCTTTTACTGGGGCGGCATTGCGGTCATCATCGCATCGGTGCTGCTGCTGGTGCCGGCGGTCTGGCTGACCCGAACAAAATGGTTTGACCGGTTTGCCGTGAAGACCGATCAGGTATTTGCCGCAGTGACCGGCTATCTGTATACGATGACGCATGCTGCGGAGAGAATGGCGATCTGGGGCATTGCAGCGGGATTTGTGATGATCGTGCTGTTTGTGCTGCTGCATATCCGCAGCCGCAGAGCCGCCGCCCTGCGGAATACGAAGCACTGATTTTCAGATAACATACAAAAAATGCCCGGAAGCGTTATGCTCCCGGGCATGCTTCATATTATGTTCAGGCCTTCTTATTCTCATATGCCGCAAAGGCATTGTCTACGGTTTCCTTCTCGCAGGATTTCGTGAACAGGGAGATCAGCGGAACCAGAATGATCGAGCAGATCATCAGGATCGCGCCGGCATTGATCGGGGAAGCAAGATTCAGCTTCAGGCCTGCTGCCCAATCGACAAAACCCTTGAAATGCTCCGGGAAGAAGGAGAAGATGCACATATGAGCGCTCGTTGTGATTACGCCCAGCGCGAAGCTGACCCATACCGCGACCTTCGAGACCTTCTTGCTGTAAAGTCCCCAGAGGAACGGGCCGAGGAACGAGCCGGAGAGCGCGCCCCACGAGTAGCTCATCAGCGTCGTGATTGTCGCATTCTTGTTCATCGCGATGACAACGGAAATCAGCAGGAAGAACAGGATCAGCACACGCATGGTGATGAATTCCTTTTTCTCGTCCATCTTGCCCTTGGTTGCCGGGCGGATCAGGTCGTGCGTCAGGGTGGTGGAGGAGGTCAGAACCAGCGCGGAGAGCGTCGAGAGCGAGGCGCTCAGCACCAGCACCACGACCAGTCCGATCAGGATTGCCGGGAGCGCGGCTTGCAGCATATTCGGCACCATTGCGTCGAATTCCGGCTTGCCGTTCGGAAGCGTGCCGACGAGTGTTTTGCCAACTGCTTCCTCCGGCTTTGTTGCGTTGAACAGTCTGGTGAAGCCGCCGAGCAGATAGCATCCGCCGGAGACGACCAGGCAGAACACAGTCGAGATGATCATGCCGCGCTTGATGTCCTTCTCGTCGCGGATCGCATAGAACTTGTGGGTCATCTGCGGGAGACCCCATGTACCGAGCGAGGTCAGGATGACGACGCCGAAGAGGTTGATCGGATCGGGGCCGAAGAGCGACGCGAGCTTGCCGTCGCCGCCGTCCACATTTTTCAGCAGGTCGATCGAGCTTGTGAGGCCGCCGTTGTGATTCAGCACGCAGACGACGACTGCGCTGATGCCGACGAGCATGATCATGCCCTGAATGAAGTCGTTGACCGCCGTTGCGGAGTATCCGCCGAGGACAACGTAAATCGCGCTGAGCACTGCCATAGCGATCATCACATATTCATATGCATGGGCAGATTTCAGATCGAACGCCATTGCGAACAGACGGGAGAGCCCGTTGTAGACCGACGCGGTGTAGGGGATCATGAACAGGAACACGATCAGGGCAGCGGCGGTTTTCAGCGAGGGGCTGCCGTAGCGCTTCATGAAGAAATCGGGCATGGTTTTCGCATCGAGGTGCTTGGTCATGAGGCGGGTGCGCTTGCCGAGCACCGCCCATGCGAGCGTTGCGCCGATGAACGCATTGCCGACGCCGATCCATGCGGCGGAGATGCCGTAGCCCCAGCCGAACTGCCCCGCATAGCCGATGAATACGACGGCGGAGAAGTACGCGGTGCCGAATGCGAATGCGGTCATCCACGGGCCGATCTTGTTGCCGCCGAAGACGAAGTCATTGACGTTTTTGGTTTTCTTTGATGTGATGACGCCGATCGAGACCATGACGACGGCATAAATCACCACAACAATCGTTGTAACGATTTGGGATGCTGACATGAGAAATATCCTCCGATCCGAATGATGTGCCGCTTTCGCGGTTTGACGCTTTCAAACGTCACAGCTTTAACGTGACAAAGCGATTATACCATATAATATCGGAATTGTCAAGTGCGAATTGCGCCGATTCGCAAAAATAACCGAAATTTTTTCGGCACGCTCCGCTCCCGCGCACGGAATCTACAACTCATAGTAAAATATTGCGGAAAATGTCGGATATACAACTTTACGCACTGGATTCCCTGCGGCCTGCGGCTCAGATCGGACAAATCAAAATTTGGTAAACCTGCACAAGAAACATGCACAGTATTTTACAGTTCCTACAAAGTTTCAAAAAGGACTTTACAAGAATTCAAAGTTGTATTATAATGTAATCAGTGAGAATCTGCGCCATTCCGGGAGTAGAATCTCAACATAATAATACAAATAGTATAATCCGGGTACGCCGCGGGCAGTGCACGGGCTTGCTCAGCCGGCCGGAGCTTTACGGGTATGCTGTTTGTCAGAGAAGGATATAATGCGGGGCTCGTACTGGCTCCGGTTATATATTAAAAAAACGGGAGGGTTTCTACAAATGCTGAAAAAAACATTCGGCAAGCGCATCACAACCGGCGTAATGTCCGCAGCAATGCTGGCATCCTCGGCTGTGGCTGTGCTTCCGGGCATCGGGCTCACCGCTTCTGCGGCAGGCGTTCAGATGCTCGGACAGACAGATTTCGATGAGGGCGTCGGCCTGCCGTGGCACACCTGTGTCACGCAGCCTGCACAGCTCACATTCGACATCGACGGCGGTACCTATAACATTACCATCGTCAACAAGGGCGGCGCAGAGGCCGGCGGTGCATCCCGCTGGGACTGCCAGTTCCGCCACAGAAAGCTCACCATCCGCAGCGGCAACACATACAGCCTGCACGCAGAGGTGACCGCTGACCAGGACGGCATGATCTACACCAAGATCGGCGACTTCTCCGGCAACATCGAAGTTTGGCACAACAACTACGGCGCAACCAGCAAGGCTTCCGGCTATACCGGCGTGACCGATATGGGTCAGTCGTGGGATCCGATCCCGATGAAGAAGGGCCAGAAGCTGACGATTGACGCGCAGTTTACCGCAAGCCAGAGCATCGAGACTGCTGAGTGGGCATTCCACTTCGGCGGCGCTGGCGAACACCAGCCGACAGACTGCTTCCCGAACGGCACGCACCTGACCTTCGACAACATGAGCCTGATCAATGAGTCCGGCAATGATGCATGGGTCGCTGAGGCGGATCCGGTCGAGAACGTGGTTCACGTCAACCAGCTCGGCTATTACACCGGCCTTGCAAAGAAGGCAACCTACCATACCGGTACCGGTAAGTACCTGAAGAAGAACGGCAAGACCGACGGCGGCCCGATCTCCGCAACGAAGTTCTATGTCATCAATGCAAAGACCGGCGCAGTTGCTTATACCGGCACATCCGGCACTGCAACCTCTGTCGATACCGAGTCCGGCTTCTATGCAGCAGAGCTCGATTTCTCCGATCTGACCGATGAGGGTACCTACTACATCTCGATGGACGGCAAGTCCAAGGACTCCTATGAGTTCGAGATCAGCAACAAGATCTACGATGATATCGTGACCGATGCTGTCAACTACTTCTATCAGAACCGTGCAGGTGTGCCGATCTCCGAGACCTACATCACCTCCACCGGCGAAAACTCCAGCAAGGCAGCTCTGGCGCATACGCAGTACGGCCATAACCCGGATACTGCGTACATCCAGGACAAGTGGATCCCGTCTTACAAGCAGGACGGCTCCGACGTTCAGAAGTCTAACGGCTCCGTTACCGCAACCGACGGCTGGTACGATGCAGGTGACCACGGCAAGTACGTCGTGAACGGCGGTATCTCCGTCTGGACGCTCCAGAATATGTATGAGTGGTCGCTCGCTGACAATGCGACCTCCAAAGACAAGTTCGCAGACGGCTCCGGCGTCGTCGTGATTCCGGAAACCGGAAACAAGCTGCCGGATATCCTCGATGAGACGCTCGTTGAGCTGAAGTTCTTTGAGGAGATGATCGTTCCGTCCTCCTACAAGATGTCCACCTATGAGGGACCGGAAGGCGGTTCGGATACCGGTAAGTACGCCGGCATGGTCTTCCACAAGCTGCACGACTCCAAGTGGACCGGCCTTGCGGTTCACGCTTGGGAGTATCAGGATGACAAGGACTGGGCAGGCATCCAGCGTATCGTCAAGCCGCCTTCTGTCTGCGCAACCCTGAATGCAACCGCTTGCTTCGCACAGGCATCCCGTCTGTTCAAGCCGTATGATTCGGCTCTGGCAGAGCAGTTCCTCTCTGAGGCAAAGTCCACCTACGAAGCTGCGAAGGCAAACCCGAAGCTCTATGCTCCGCTCGATCAGGCAATCGGCGGCGGTGCTTACGGCGATAACGAGGCACGCGATGACTTCTACTGGGCAGCCTGCGAGCTGTTCATCACGACCGGTGACAGCACCTACCTCTCTGACCTCGAGGGCTACAGCGATGCTTACGGTCTGACCACATCCCTCAACGGCGGTGAGAACTCCTCTACGTTCACATCGTTCAACTGGGGCAACACCGCAGGTCTGGGCACTCTGTCCCTGTACCTGAACTCCGACAAGATCTCCGCTGCAAATGCAACGAAGGTCAAGAATGCAATCACCAAGGCTGCTGACACCTATGTCGCACAGATGGCGAAGGAAGGCTTCGGCGTTCCGTACACCGGTTCTGACTTCACTGACCCGATCAACATCCCGAAGGATGAGAACGGCAATGACCCGGTTGTCCACGGCTACGAGTGGGGCTCCAACTCCATGGTTATCAACAATGCGATCGTTCTGGCGTATGCATATGATGCATCCGACAAGGACGTGAAGTACATGAACGGCTGCATCAGTGCTGTTGACTACCTCTTCGGCCGCAACGCTCTGGACTTCTCCTTCGTTACCGGTTACGGTACTTACCACTGCATCAACCCGCACCACAGACTGTGGTCTCACGAGAACGACAAGAGCTTCCCGTATGCTCCGTCCGGCGTTCTCTCCGGCGGCTGCAACGCCGGTATGCAGGATCCGTACGTTGCGGGTCTCGGCTACAAGCGCGGCAACATCCCGTCTCAGCTCTGCTACGTTGACTCCATCGAAGCGTGGTCTGTCAACGAGGTTACCATTAACTGGAACTCCCCGTTCGCATGGATCATGAGCTTCCTCGAGGATGAGGCTCCCCTCGCAGAGGATGATCCTCAGCCCCATGATGACGTTGACTGGGGTAACGTCGACTGCTCCCAAGAAGCTACTGTTGAACTGCGTGTTAACGTGCTTGATGCTGTTATGCTCGCTCGTATTGCTTCTGAGGACACGGATACCGGCGTTACGGCACAGGGCAAACTGAATGCTGACGTTGAGTACGACGGCAACATCAAGTCCAACGACCTGACCAAGCTGCTGAAGTACCTCGCGGGCTCCATTCCGTACAGCGATCTCGGCGACCAGTAATTTCACCTCAGTGAAAAAGCCAACATAACAATGAGGGTACGTCATTGCGACGTACCCTCATTTGTTGTTTCCGCGGATGTAGTAGCTTCGGTCGTTGTCAGATCGGTTCCGGCCGCGGTCGTGCCGTCGGCTGCGCAGAGTGCATATCCGGAAAACTGAATCTGAAGCGGCTGTGAGGGAATCTCCAGCGAGACAGGCTCTCCGCTTCCGGCGAAGGTCACGGTATAGCTGCCGCCGGAGCTTTCGCCCGTGCCGACCCATGTGCCGTCATCCTGCTCTGCGCAGGGGATTTCATCCAGCGCGCCGATCGCGTCGAGGATTTCAGTTGTCAGGCTGAGCATGTTCTTCGCAGGCAGCGCCGATTTCGGCACCGTGAACGCCAGCCCTTTGTAGCTCGCGCTGACCGCGTTTCCGTCAAAGGTCAGCACGACCCCGGCGAGCGCCGGCGGATCGGAAAATTCCGCCTCCCACTGCTCCGCCGCACTGCGCGTCAGCGTCAGGGCAGCCGAGCCGCTGTCGCCGAAGGTCATCTCGGCCTGAACCGTATATGCGGCACTGAGCTGCGGCGCGAAGGCGGTCTCCTGCTTCGAGGCCGTGCAGCCGGTCAGCAGCAGGCCCGCGGATGCAAAAACAGCGAGGGCATTCCTCAGAATTCCATTCGGTCTCATATCAAAGCCTCCGATAAATTTGGATTTGCTTTTGACGACCGTTGCTTTTCTGAGGAATGCCCTCGTCTTTTCTGTGATTTTTCAGTCATATTCCCCGAACAGGAGCGGGAGCTGCCGGATCATGTCCGAGGGCAGCATGGCTCTGCGGGAGAATTCCGCGGCGGCGCAGTCGCCCGCAAGACCGTGCAGATATACGCCGATCTGTGCGGCGGTCTCCGGCTCAATGCCCTGTGCCGTCAGGCCGGCGATCATGCCCGCGAGGATATCGCCGCTGCCGCCCTTCGACATGCCGGAATTGCCGGTGGTGTTGATGGACGCATGCTCCGCGGTCGCGACGACGGTTCCGGCGCCCTTCAGGACGACAACCGTATTCGGGAACCGCATCGCAAAGCGCTTCGCCGCCGCCATGCGGTCCTTCTGCACCTCATCGACCGTGCAGTGCAGCAGCCGGCTCATCTCGCCGGGGTGCGGCGTCAGGACGATCTTCGCCTTTGCCTTGTGTAATATATCTATGCCGGATGCGATCGCATTTAGACCGTCCGCATCCAAAATGACCGGACAATCGAGCTGGGTAATCAGCGAGGAGACGACCTGCTTCAGCCCTTCGGACTGCCCGAGCCCGCAGCCGATCAGCACGCAGCTTGAGACCTTTCCGTGCTCCAGAACCTTCGGGACGGCGTCCGGGGTCAGCATGCCGTTTTCATCAGTCGGGAGCGGCAGAATCATCGCTTCGGGCGTCTGCGAGACGAGCAGCCGGCAGACATTGATGTCAGAGCCGAGGCAGTACAGCCCGACGCCGCAGCGCAGTGCCGCCTGTGAGGCGAGGATTGCCGCGCCCGGCATATTCCGTGAGCCCGCGACGCAGAACAGCTTGCCGAACATGCCCTTGTGCGCATTGATCGGACGGTGCGGCAGCGATGCATGCACCAGCTCCTCCGAGATGCGCGTCACCGGGTATTTGAGCTCGTTCAGCGCCTCCTCCGGGATGCCGATATCGACAAGGTAAATCGCGCCGCAGTATTCAGAGAGCGGCGAGAGGAACAGCCCGATCTTCGCCGCGCCGAATGTGACCGTCGCGTCACAGTGCGGGGTTCCCTCCGCAACGGCGCCGTTCAGGCCGCTGCCGCCGCTGGGCACATCGACCGCGATGCAGTATTTCTCCGCATCCGCCTCGATGATCCCGAACAGCTCCTGCACAAACGCGCTGAGCGTCCCGCGGAAGCCGATGCCGAACACGCCGTCGATGATGAGCTGATTGCTCCGGACGGCCTCCCGGATCTCATCCGGATTTTCCAGAACGGTGACATTGCGCATCAGCTTGAATTTTGTGTATGCCGTGCGCGTTTTCGGGACGCCGCTCAGCAGGCAGACGATGACCGTAAACTGCTTCGCGAGCTTGCCCGCGGCGACAAAGCAGTCGCCCGCATTGTTGCCGTTTCCGCAGAGAAACACAATGGTTCCGTGTGCCTTTTCGAGGGCGATTTTCGCCAGATGCTCCGCAAGCCCGTTTCCGGCATGCTCCATCATCGCCTCATAGCTGATGCCGGCGCGGTTGGTCTGCTCCTCGAGCTTCATCATTTCGAGCGGCGTGACAAGTCTCATATCTGAAATCCTCCGGTTCTGCTGGATTTTGAATTACTGTTCTTCGCGCGGATAAAATCGGTATCCGAGATTGCGCGGCATATGCTTGCTGAGATATTCCAGAATATCGTCGTTCGGCGTCCAGATCAGCCGCGTATTGCCGAGGCTTTCGTGTTCAAAATCGGCATAGTAGGCGTTCTCGTCCTGCGCAGAGCAGGCGAGCACCGTCGTCAGGCTTTCGCCGCCCTCGGCCTCCGGGAGCTTGCCGAATGCCGTGAATTTTTTGATCGACACCGCCATCATCGGCTTGCGGCGGCTCTGCGCGAGGATTTTCGTGATATTCAGCTCGTCGCCCGCGATGACATACTCATACTCGATGCGTTTGGAGGTCCAGAGATACCATGTGCCGAAGCCCGCGCCCGCCGCGAGAAACAGCATCAGCATATACCCCGAAATCAGCGAAAACAGCAGCAGCACGACGGTCAGTGCGCCGCCGCCGATCAGAATCAGCGCCTTCTGAAGCGTATTGTCAGTCTTCGGAACGATCAGTTCCCGATAATCAGAACCAAGCATAAATGAAAATTTCCTTTCGGTTGTAGATGTTTTGCGCGATTATGCGCCGGTTTCGGCATTTTTCTCAGCGGCAGCTTTTTCGCGCTCATGAAATGCGCGCTTGCGGCCGTACATGACCTGATCGGCGCGGTCAAAGAGCGTCACGGAATTTTCCGCCCGGTCATACTGTGCGCTGCCGTAGCTGAAGGTCACGGGCGCATCCATGAAATCATAGCGGATCGCGGAAAACTGTTCCAGCGCATTCTGCATGATCTTCTCGGCGAGCTCGATATCGCAGCGGAAAATGACCGCGAATTCCTCGCCGCCGTAGCGGAACACATCTCCGTGCATCCCGCAGATATCCTGAAGCGTATCTGCCAGCGCGACGAGAATTTTGTCGCCGTTTGCGTGGCCGTAGGTGTCGTTGATGAGCTTGAAGCTGTCGATGTCGGCAATGGAGACCGTCAGCGGCTTGCGGCTGCGCGTGAGCTCGCTCATGCTGTCATCGAGCATCGGATAGAAGGTCGCGTGGTTCAGCAGCCCGGTCATGGCGTCGCGGTTGAGCCTCGATCGGATCTCCGTGATATCGTCGAAGGTCAGGAGCTTGCCGTGCTGGCCGTCGCCGCTGCTCCATTCGGTGATCTTCCGCTGATAGGAGGTCTGCCCGACCTGGATCGCGGAATACATCGGCTCGCAGAGCTGCCCGAGATCCGTCTGCCCTGTCTGGATGGAGCGGGAGCTGAGCGCGGGGATGATCTGGAGCGCGGCCTTGTTTGCGTAGACAAGCCGGTTTTCCTGATCGAGGAAAATCAGGCCGGTCGCCATATTTTGCAGCATTTCCTCCTTGTTCAGCAGTCCGTACCGGAAAATCGAATCCGCGATCAGCAGTGCGCCGATCATCAGCCCGATGTTGCTGATATCGTAATCATGCGTCAGCCCTGCGAGATAGATCAGCAGCGTGAGGAACGGAATCAGGCAGGCGGAGAGCAGAACCGTGTTGTTGCGCTTTTCGCGTTTCCGGAGCCCGGCGCGGTGATAGAGGCAAAAGCCGAGATACGAGATCGCCAGCAGCGTGTTGTAGCCCATGTAGATGTAATAGAACGGCCCGGGCTCGATTTGCAGCAGCCCCTCGGGAGAGAGCCGCAGGCTTTCGTAATACAGCCGGTTCTGGTCGCAGGTGAACACCAGACAGAGCGCTATGACCGGAACGGCAAACAGCAGCGCCTGAATCAGCGGGCTGACCCTGGAATTGTAATACCGCAGAACCAGCATCAGCAGGAGGGGATTGACGAACACTCTGCCGAGATAGCCGAATTTGACCGCGTCGATCTTCGCGTGGAAGTCCGGCGTATTCAGCTCCATATAGTAGGAGATCAGGCAGAGCAGCGCGCAGAAAAGGCCGAGCACGGCGAATTCCCGCAGCGCATTTTCATGCCGGTCCGACAGAATCGCGATGATGACGCTGCCGGTCATGACAAAGCCTGTGATGAGCATTGCAGACATGACGGTGCTTGCCATAGTGCCCGTTCCCCCTTTCTTTCGGCATTCTGCCATATTCTTTACAATTGTATCACAAAATCATGGAAAAGTCAACGAAAATGAATCAAAGAAACTGTATTCATTTTGTGAACTGTTTATGAACACGGGCGCGGCGGAAAGAGAAGACCATTTGTATATAAAATCAGACAAAAAGTCATTGACGGCGGATTGTTTGCAGGTTATAATATCATTGGGATGATAGAATCTCAAAAATAAAGATACGGGGGAAATTATCATGAAAAACAGCCTGCTGAAGGGCACCGCGGCGATGCTCTGTGCCGCGCTGCTGATGCAGGGAACGGGACTGAGCTTCCCGAAATCTGCAAATGACAGCTATACGCTTTTCGCTTCTGCGGCGGAGGCGGATTATCCGTGGAGCACCTACCTCAAGAATTCTGCGTCATGGTTCGGGACGAGCGAGGCGATTCAGGTCGCGGAGGACTGCCTGACCTATCAGCTCTCCGAGGGCGGCTGGCAGAAGGGCATGGGCACCGAGCACACCGGCGACTGGGCGCACACCACGATCGACAACGACGCGACTACTTCGCAGATCCGCTTCCTGATGCGCACCTACGGGCAGACCGGGCAGCAGAAATACTTTGATGCCGCAATGAAGGGTGTCGATGCGCTGTTCAAGATGCAGTACAGCAACGGCGGCTACATGCAGTGCCTCAACACGCCCGGCACCTATCACGCGCATATCACGCTCAACGACGGCGCCTATGTGCATGTCATGGAGATTATGAAGGAAATGCGCGATAAAACCGGCGATTTCACGGCGGTCAGCGATGCGTATTCCGCAAAGGCGGCGGCCTCTCTGGAGAAGGCGATCCAGTGCCTGCTGGATATGCAGATCGAGGTGAAGGGCGTCAAGACGGCATGGTGCCAGCAGCACGACGAGAACACGCTCGCGCCGGCCTCTGCCCGCGCCTATGAGCTGCCCTCCGTCTGCACGAGCGAGAGCGCCGGCGTCATCCAGTTCCTCTACAAGGAGGCGCAGGCGACAGGCCGCGCGGACATCATCCGCTCGGTCAATGCGGCGATTCAGTGGTTCAAGGATGTGACGCTGTACGGCATCAAGTTCGTTTCGCAGGGCGATGACAAGGTCGTCGTGCAGGACGCAAACGCCGACCCGCTTTGGGCGCGCTTTTACGATATCGACAAGCAGATTCCGCTGTTCTCCGACCGCGACAGCTCGGTTCACTACGATGTGTCCGAGATCAGTCAAGAGCGCCGCACCGGCTATGCGTGGTACGGCAACTGGGGCAAGAATGTGGTCAATCTGGCCTTATTGGAGGAGCCCGCTGAGGTCGAGCCGGAGTATACCGGCACGCTCATCAGCTCGCTGCTCGTGCATGATACGAAAAACGGCGGAAGCTGGAGCATTCAGAAGAATCTGAAGGCAGGCAGCACGATCTACGGCGACCGCGACTTCACCGTCACGACGCTGAACAATGCGCTGGCCGGCGCGGAGTATGTGCAGACCGCGTGCAATTCCAAGAGCTATTCGGGCAATCTCGCCGAGCTGACCGCCGCGCAGGATATTCTGGTCTATGTGCTGATCGACCTGCGCCTGCCGACCGAGCAGGGCGTCACGCCCGACTGGCTCAGCGGCTGGACCGAGCGGGATATCTGGCTCACCAGCTCCAATACCGTCAGCTATCTGGTCTATGAGAAGGAGCTGAAGGCGGGCGAGACCGTGACCCTCGGCAGCAACGGCACCGATGTCAGCGTTGTCAATTACTTCGCGGCAGCGGTCCCGGCGCCGGTGATTCCGGAGACGACCACCACGACAACGGTCATAACGACCAAGCCGCCCATTCTCAAGGTGCTGACCGGCGACGTCGATGACAACGGGATTGTGGATGTCCGGGATGCGGTGATGCTGGCGCGGATCGTCAGCGAGGATACCGGTACGGGCGTGACCGCGCAGGGACTCATCAATGCCGAATGCGACGGCGCCGAGAATATCAAGAGCGGCGACCTGAAGGTGCTGCTCCAGTATCTTGCCAATTCCATCCCGGATTTCCCGGTATGAGTTTGTGCAATCTCACAAAAGAGAACCGCTGCGCTTGACAAATGCTGCAAAATCGGGTAGAATATACATCGGATTGCAAGCGGAACAAATCGTTCTCACCGTCAGCGCATCAGCAAAACGGTAATCTGATTTCATCGTTTCAGACACGGCAGCACTTGTGCAAAACCGTGCGATACAGAACGGAAAGCAGAGAGTTCAGAACGGAAATCCGTCTGCACTCTCTGCTGTTTTTTTGATGAGATTTAGAAGGAGGTGCTTGGCAATTAGCAAGCAGGAATTGCAAATCAATGAAGAAATCCGCGACCCTGAGGTGCTGGTCATTGACGCAGACAACTCGAAAAAGGGCGTGATGTCCGCAAAGGATGCGCAGAAGCTCGCGTTCGACCAGAATCTCGATCTGGTCAAGATCGCGCCGCAGGCGACCCCGCCTGTCTGCCGGATCATGGATTACGGCAAGTATTGCTTCGAGCAGCAGAAGCGTGAAAAGGAAGCACGGAAAAATCAGCGGACCGTGGAGATCAAGGAGATCAGAATGTTCTCCGCAATTGATACGCATGACTTTGAAACAAAGGTCGCACAGGGAAAGAAGTTCCTTCAGGGCGGCGATAAGGTCAAGGTCTCGGTGCGGTTCCGCAAGCGTGCGATCGCACATCCGCATCTGGGTGAGGAGCTGCTGATGCGCTACCGCGATGAGGTCGGCGAGATCGCAGTTGTCGATAAGCCCCCGAAGATGGAGGGCAGAGCAATTGTGATGTTTATGTCCCCGAAGCAGCAAAAGCCCGAAAAGCCTGAAAAATCTCAGAAAAAGCCGCAGAAGCAGACACAGGAGCAGGCAGCCGCCGCAGAGCAGCAGGAAGAAGCCTGAGCCCTCAGCAGCGAAAGCCGAAAAATCCGATATGCAGCACCGCAGCGCTGCGGCGCGATCATATACAACGAAAATTCAAGGAGGACGAATCCATGGCAGCCGTAAAGGTTAAGAAGATCAAAGTTAAGACACATTCCGGTGCAAAGAAGCGCTTTCAGGTCACCGGCAGCGGAAAGGTGAAGTTCCAGCACGCCTATAAGCGTCACCGCCTGGTCTCGAAGGATAAGAAGGTCAAGCGCATCGCGAGAAATGCAGGCGTCGCAAGCACGGCAAATGCACCGACCATCCGCGAGATGGTTCCCTACAAGTAAGCCCGATTAGGCGGATTACCTGACGGAAGCTCAGCCGCGGGGCTCCCGCGGAGATTATTGTTGATTACGGAGGATAAAGAACATGGCTCGTATTAAGGGCGCGATGATGACGCGCAAGAGAAGAAATAAGGTACTGAAGCTGGCAAAGGGCTACTGGGGCAGCAAATCCAAGCACTTCAAGATGGCGAAGCAGGCTGTCATGAAGTCCGGCCAGTATGCATATATCGGCAGAAAGCAGAACAAGCGCTTCTTCCGCAGACTGTGGATCACCCGTATTTCTGCTGCCTGCAAGCTCAACGGCATGAACTATTCTACGTTCATGAACGGTCTCACAAAGGCAGGCATCACCCTGAACCGCAAGATGCTTTCCGAGATTGCCATTCATGATCCGGCTGGCTTCACCGCAATTGTCGAAAAGGCAAAGGCAGCTCTGTAATGAATATCATCGAACACGCTCTCCCGGAAACCGTCAGAGCGTGTTTGTGTTTGTTTGGCGGTCTTGAAAGGAGCTGGAAATCATGCAGCAAATGGTCGAATTCCTGCAAACCGGCACGAAAAATAAAACCGTTGCCGCCTTCCGGCACCTGAACAGAAGCCGCAATTACCGGGAGAAAACCCGCTGCTTCGCGATGGAGGGCGCAAGGCTGATCCTCGATGCACTCAGCTCCGGCGTCCGCGTGCAGGCGCTGCTGCTGAACGCACATGCGGCGGAGCAGTACGGCGATGCGCTGCGCGGCGCGGCACCGCAGGTGAGGACGCTGTATCTTGCTGATGCGCTTGCCGCGGAAATTTCCGATACGGAGCATGCACAGGGCGTGTTTGCCCTCGCGGAGATGCCGCCGGAGCGGGAGACTATGCCGCAGAGCGGCAGCTTTGGCATGATGCTGCATCAGGTGCAGGACCCGTCAAATCTCGGCGCGGTGCTCCGGACAGCGGAGGCGCTCCGGGCGGACGGGCTGTATCTCTATCAGTGCGTCGATCTCTATAACCCGAAAACAATCCGCAGCAGCATGGGCGCGATGTTCCGTCTGCCGCTGACCAGAGTGCGCGATATGGATGCATTCTTTTCAGCGTGTCAGGCGGCAGGCGTGACGACCTGTGCCGCCGTCGTGGACCGCGATGCGGAGCAGCTCGGCAGCTTTTCCTTTGCGGAGCGGTGCAAGGGCGGCGCCTGCGTGCTGATCGGCAACGAGGGCAACGGCCTGCCCGGCGCGGTCAGCGCTGCATGTGACTGCAAAATGACAATCCCGATGTCTCCGGATTCCAATTCCCTGAATGCTGCAATGGCAGCGGGGCTGTTCCTCTGGGAAATGGCGCGGAGATGACATCCGATGCAGAGGGGAGTGTGCATATGACGGATCAGCAGACGATCTACGGAAAACCGGAGCTGCTGCGCTACTGGGTGTGGCTGTCGCTGGTATTCGGCGCGGGAAGCGCCGGCCTGACGCGCTATATTCATGATTATGAGACGCCCGATGCCGTCTGTGACGCGATGCGGGCGGGGACGCTCCGCGGCCTGCCGCAGTCTGCCGCGAAGGGCATGACAGAGCACACGCTCAACGAAGCGGACAGCATCGTCTATTACTGCCGGCAGCACGGCATTCTGCTGCTGCCGATCAAAAGTCCGTATTATCCCGAGGAGCTGCGGCGGATCCCGGCACCGCCGGTTTTGCTGACGGCGCTCGGCAATGCGGAGCTGCTGCAAAGGCCGCAGAAGCTCGCGATCGTCGGGACGCGAAAGCCCTCGCCGTATACCGAGGAGGTCACGGCGGCGATGGTTGCCGGGCTGCGCGGGCATGATATCACGGTCGTCAGCGGTTTTGCGAAGGGCATTGACACGCTCGCGCATACCGCCGCACTGAACAGCGGCCTGCCGACGATCGCCGTGCTCGGCTGCGGCATCAATGTGAATTATCCGCGGGAGAACAGCCAGCTCCGCGAGCGGATGCTGACCTGCGGAAACGGGCTGTTTCTCTCGGAATATATGCCGGGTGTGCAGCCGCTTCCGGCGAATTTCCCGAAGCGCAACCGCATTCTGAGCGGGCTCTGCTATGCGACGGCTGTCATGGAGGCTGCCGCGCGGAGCGGCTCGCTCGTGACGGCGCGATGTGCGCTGGAGCAGGGCAGAGAGGTGCTCTGCGTGCCGCCCGCCGATCTGTTTGATCCGCGCTATGCGGGCGTGATCCCGTTTCTGCGGGAGGGTGCGGCGCCCCTGATGGGACCCGATGACCTGCTCTCGCCCTATGATTCCTATTACCCGCCGGCGCCCTCGGAGGAGCCGCTGCTCTCAGAGGATGCGGACAGCGCGGCGTTACCGCTTTTGCTGCATCATGCAGAGCCGGACACCGCGGAGGAGCCCGCTGCCCCGAAGAAAGCGGAAAAGCAGGCGGAACCGGCAAAGCGTCCGGCGCCTTCCGCTGCAAAGCCCGCTGCGGAGATTCCGCTTCCGGAGGACCCGCAGGAGCGGGCGATCGTGCAGTATCTTGCGGAAAACGGCGATACCTATGCCGATGATATTGCAGATGCGCTGGATCTGGATTTGTCGGAGCTGCTGAATGCACTGCTCTCGCTGGAGCTTTCCGGCTATGTCGAATCGCTGTTCGGAAAGCAGTACCGCGCCGTGCGGCACGGGAAATAATTTGAACCCTTTTCAAGAGGAAGGATAGAAACATGTCAGAACTCGTGATCGTGGAGTCGCCTGCAAAGGCAAAAACCATTCAGAAATATCTCGGCAGCGGCTTTGAAGTCGTTGCATCTATGGGTCATGTGCGCGATCTGCCGAAATCCAAGCTGAGCGTGGACATCGAGCACGATTTCCGCCCGACTTATATTGAGATGAAGGGCAAGGAGGATGTCATCCGGGATCTGAAATCCCGCGCGAAAAAGAGCAGCCGCGTCTGGCTCGCAACGGACCCGGACCGCGAGGGGGAAGCGATCTCGTGGCATCTTGCGCAGCTGCTCGGGCTTGATATCGAACAGAACAACCGCGTGGAATTCAATGAGATCACCAAAACCGGCGTGCAGGCGGGCATGTCGCATCCGCACAAGATTGATCTCGATCTTGTGAACGCACAGCAGGCGCGCCGCATTCTCGACCGGATCGTCGGCTATCAGCTCAGCCCGTTCCTCTGGCGGAAAATCCGCAGAGGGCTTTCCGCGGGCAGAGTGCAGTCCGTCGCCGTGCGGCTGGTCGTGGACAGAGAAAATGAGATTCGCGCATTTAAGCCGCGGGAATACTGGACGGTGGATGCCAGAATGGCGGCGAAATCCTCCCGCAAGATCTTTTCTGCGCATCTTGCGGAGATCGACGGCAAAAAGGCGGAGCTCGCGACCGGCGAGGAGGCAAATGCCGTTCTGCAATCGCTCGAAAATGCAGATTTCTTCGTAAAATCGGTAAAAAAGCGCGTGACCTCGCGTCAGCCGGCGCCGCCGTTCATCACCTCTACCTTGCAGCAGGAGGCATCCCGCCGCATGGGCTTCCAGGCGCGCCGCACCATGAAGGCGGCACAGGAGCTCTATGAAGGCGTTGAGGTGCCGGAGCTCGGTGCAGTCGGTCTGATTACCTATATGCGTACCGATTCGCTGCGCATTTCCGATGAGGCAAAGGCTGCTGCGGCGGATTATATCCGCGAGGCATACGGCAAATCGTATCTGCCCGCATCGCCGCGGAGCTTCAAAACAAAGAAGGGCGCGCAGGATGCGCATGAGGCAATCCGCCCGACCATGCCGAACCTGACGCCCGACCGCGTCAAGGACAGCCTGACCGCGGATCAGTACAAGCTCTATAAGCTGATCTGGGAGCGGTTCATCGCGAGCCAGATGGCAAACTGCCAGCTCGATACCGTTTCGGCGGATATCACCGCGAAGAACTGCCTGTTCCGTGCATCGGGATTCAGTGTGAAATTTGACGGATTTACGCGCCTTTATGTTGAGGCAAAGGACGGCGCGCAGGCCGAGGAGGACAACAAGGAGCTGCCGCCGCTCACAGAGGGCGACCCGCTGAGAGTGAAGTCGATCGAAGGCAACCAGCACTTCACGCAGCCGCCCTCCCGCTATACCGAAGCGACGCTGATCAAAGCGCTGGAGGAAAACGGAATCGGCAGACCGAGCACCTACGCCGCGACCGTCGGCACGATTCTCTCGCGTATGTATGTCGAGCGGGACGGCAAGCAGCTCAGACCGACCTCCCTCGGTGAGGTCACGACCGAGCTGATGAAGGATCAGTTCAAGCAGATCGTCGATGTCAAGTTCACCGCCGAAATGGAGAGCGATCTCGACGGCGTGGAGCAGGGCAAGACCGACTGGGTCGAATCGCTCCGCAAATTCTATGACGGCTTCGAGAAGACGCTCAGCAGCGCCGAGAAGGCAATGGACGGCAAGCGGCTGCGCGTGCCGGACGAGGAGACCGACGAGGTCTGCGAGCTCTGCGGCAAGCCGATGGTCATTAAAATCGGCAGATTCGGCAAATTTCTTGCCTGCTCCGGATTCCCGGACTGCCGCAATACGAAGAAGATCGTCACGCCGACAAAGGGCTTCTGCCCGGTCTGCGGCAAGAAGATCATCCTCAAGAAATCCAAGAAGGGACGCAGCTTTTACGGCTGCGAGGGCTACCCGGAGTGTACCTTTATGACATGGAGCACGCCGGTTGAGGAGCGCTGCCCGAAATGCGGCAACACGCTCTTCAAGAAGGGCGGCAGAGCCGGCAAGCTGGTCTGTGAGAAGCCGGACTGCGGCTTTGAGCGGCCGCTGTGAACGGGGTAACAGTCGTCGGCGCGGGGCTCGCGGGCTGCGAGGCGGCGTGGGCGATCGCGCAGGCGGGCATTCCGGTCACGCTGTATGAGATGAAGCCGCAGAAATACTCCCCGGCGCATCACTCCGAAAATTTTGCGGAGCTGGTCTGCTCCAACTCGCTGAAGGCGGCGCGGATTGATTCCGCGGCCGGACTGCTGAAGGAGGAGATGCGGCGGCTGGGGTCGCTGCTGGTGCCCTGTGCGGAGGCATGTGCCGTCGAGGCAGGCGGCGCGCTGGCCGTTGACCGGCATCTGTTTTCTGCGCTTGTGACGGAGAAAATCCGCTCCCATTCGTTGATTTCCGTCAAAAATGAGGAGGTCACAGGGATTCCGGAGGGCGAGGTCATCATCGCGACCGGCCCGCTGACCTCTGAAGCGCTGCATGAACCGATCGCGGCGCTGACGGGCAAATCCCTCTCCTTTTACGATGCCGCGGCACCGATCGTGACCGGCGAGAGCATCTCGATGGAGCGGGCGTTTTATGCCTCGCGCTATGACAAGGGGACGGCGGATTACCTGAACTGCCCGATGACAAAAGAGGAATATCTGGCGTTTTACGATGCGCTGATTCATGCGGAAACCGCGCCGCTGCACGATTTTGAGCAGGAGGGGCTGCGGGTCTACGAGGGCTGTATGCCGGTCGAGGTTCTGGCAAAGCGCGGCGAGGATGCAATCCGGTACGGCATGATGAAGCCGGTCGGGCTGCGCGACCCGCACACCGGACAGCGCCCCTATGCGGTCGTGCAGCTCCGGAAGGAGAACCGCGAGGGGACGCTCTGGAATCTCGTCGGATTCCAGACAAATCTCAAATGGGGCGAGCAAAAGCGCGTATTTTCGATGATTCCGGGTCTGAAGCACGCGGAGTTCATCCGCTATGGCGTGATGCACCGCAACAGCTTTCTGGATTCCCCGAGGCTGCTGAACCCGGACTATTCGCTGCGCACGGAGCCGCGCATCCGCTTCGCCGGACAGATGACCGGCGTGGAGGGGTATATGGAATCCGCAGGCAGCGGCATACTGGCGGGGCTGAATGCGGTTCGCACGCTTCGCGGAGAGAACAGGCTGATTCTCCCGCGGGAGACGATGCTCGGCGCACTGACCGCGTATATCACAGACCCTTATACGGAGAATTTGCAGCCGATGGGCGCAAATATGGGCATTCTTCCGATGCTTGACGGGAAATTCCGCGGGAAGGACGGCAAGCAGCGCAAGTATCAGGCATATGCCGACAGGGCGCTCGCGGCGCTTGACCGCGTGCTCTGCGCGGAGTGATGCGACAAAGAGGTAGAGGAAATGAAGATTATTTTGGATGCAATGGGCGGTGACTACGCGCCGCTCAGCCCGCTTGAGGGTGCGGCGAGAGCGGTAAAGGAGCTCGGCGTCGAGGTCATGCTCTGCGGCGACGAAAAGCTGATCCGCGAAACGGCCGCGGAGAAGAATATCCCGATGAACGGGATCTCGGTGCTCCATACGACCGAGGTCATCACAATGGAGGATCAGCCGACCGATGTCGTGAAGGCGAAGAAAAACTGCTCGATGGCACTCGGACTCGAAGCGCTGAAAAACGGCGAGGGCGATGCCTTTGTCTCGGCGGGCAATTCCGGCGCGCTGCTGGTCGGTGCGACGATGATCCCGCGCAGAATCAAGGGAATCAAGCGCGCTGCGATGGCGCCGATCCTGCCGACTGCGACCGGCCATGCGATTCTCATGGACGGCGGCGCGAATGTTGAGTGCCGGCCGGAAATGCTGGAGCAGTTCGGCATTATGGGCAGCATTTACATGGAAAAGGTCATGCAGATCAGCACGCCGCGCGTCGCGCTCATCAACAACGGCGCAGAGGAATGCAAGGGCAGAGAGCTCGAGCAGGAGGCCTATGTGCTGATGAAGGACGCGGATATCAACTTTATCGGCAACATCGAGGGCAGAGAGATTCCCGCCGGCATCGCCGATGTGCTCGTCACGGACGGCTTTACCGGCAATATCGTCCTGAAGCTCTATGAGGGTATGGGCAAATTCTTTGCCTCGAAGATGAAGGAGCTGTTCTCGGGCGTCGGAAAGCTCGGCGGGCTGTTCATGATGGACAAGCTGAGCAATTTCAAGGATACGTTTGATTACAAGAAGGTCGGCGGCGCAGTGCTGCTCGGCATTGCAAAGCCTGTCATCAAGGCGCACGGCAGCTCGGACGGCGAGGCCTTCTTCCATGCAATCCGGCAGGCGAAAAACTGCGCGGACGGCAGAGTGTGTGAGACGATCACAGAGGCGCTCGCTGCGCGGAAGGCTGCGGAGCAGAGCGAGGAATAATCAGCAAAGGGGGCATCTTGTGCCATGCAAGTGAAACCGCAGGCAGAGCTCGAACAGGTCATCGGCTACCGGTTCCGGAATCAGGCGCTGCTGACAGAGGCGCTCTGTCATTCGTCCTATGCAAACGAAAAGCGCACGCTGCAATGCAACGAGCGGCTGGAATTTTTGGGCGACAGCGTGCTGTCCGTCGTGGTCTCAAACCATTTGTTCCGGAACTGCACCGACCTGCCGGAGGGCGAGCTGACCAAGATCCGCGCTTCGCTGGTCTGCGAGAAATCGCTGTTTGAATGGGCGAAGGAGATCGGCCTCGGCGAGTATCTCCTGCTCGGCCACGGCGAGGATCAGTCCGGCGGCAGAGAACGCCCGTCGATCCTCTCGGATGCCTTTGAAGCGGTGATCGCGGCGATGTTTCTGGACGGCGGCTATGAGGCCGTGACGCCCTACATCCTGCGCTTTCTGCCGGAGCGGTTCGACCGCCCCTCCGAGGCGTTCCATGACTACAAAACCGTGTTGCAGGAGGTCATCCAGCAGAATCCGGAGGAGCATGTGGAATATGTGCTCGTCGGCGAGGAGGGCCCCGATCACGCAAAGCAGTTTGAGATGGAGGTGCGCCTGAATTCCAATGTCATCGGCAGGGGAAAGGGGCGCTCGAAGAAAATTGCGGAGCAGATGGCGGCAAAGGAAGCGCTGATCCTCATGGGCGAGATCACCGGCTGACGCATAGGGAGGAACCTCAATGAAAAAACGGGTCAGAATCCTGTGCATCGCGGGCGGCGTCATTCTTGCGGCGGGCGCGGCGGTTTTCGCATTGGTGCCGGGACTGTTTACCTATTTTCAGGTGAAATGGAAGTACCGGAATATTGAAAAAACCATTCCGGTTTTTACGCCGTACAGCGTGCCGTCGGATTTTGTGCCGTATACGGTCGAAGGGCTGTGTATTTCTGTCCCTGCCGATTATACGCTGCGCGACAACGGGCGCAGCTTCCTCAATGCGGACGGGAAAACGGCGGTTTTTCTGACGCGGCACGATCAGACGCTGATGTCGCAGTATGTGGATCCGTGGGATTCGCAGGAGTATGCGAAGGCGGATTACCGCAGCTATTTTGATGCGGTCGGCGCGCCGTTTCCGACGGATACCGATGCGCGGACAGAGCTGCTCTGGTACTGCAAGGGCACGCTGATGCCGAAGGACTGCCTGAAGCTGCGCGGCACGGACCGCAAGGTCTTCAAAGAGTTGGCAGCGACCAAAAACGGAGCATGGGAAATGGAGGACACATGGGAGCTTGCCGTCAGCGGCGCGAAGGGCTATGTCAGCCGCGCCCGCTCTGAGCTTGTGAGCGCAGTTGCCGACTGGACACTGACGGTTTATCCGGATGACAGCCGGAGCGACAAAATTTTCATCGTATTCCGTACAGATGACACGACCGCAAAGCAGATGGTCAGCTCGGTTCAGCTCAGCCCGAAATGAACATAAAGGGAAGTCATATATGTACTTAAAATCACTGGAGCTGCAAGGCTTCAAATCATTCCCCGATAAAATCAGTCTCAGCTTTGACGAGGGCTTTACGGCGGTTGTCGGACCGAACGGCAGCGGCAAAAGCAACATCGGCGATGCGGTGCGCTGGGTGCTCGGCGAGCAGTCCACGAAGGAGCTGCGCGGCAAGAGCATGGAGGATGTCATCTTCTCCGGCACCAAAACGCGCAAGCAGATGGGCTTTGCGGCGGTTACGCTGACGATCGACAACAGCGACCGTGCGCTCCCGGAGCCGGAGCCCGAGGTCGCGATCACGCGCCGGCTCTACCGAAGCGGAGACAGCGAATACCTGATAAACGGAAAAAATGTCCGCCTGAAGGATATCAACGAGCTGTTCATGGACACCGGCCTCGGCAGGGACGGCTACGCGATCATCGGGCAGGGCAGAATTGCGGAGATTGTCGGCGCGAAATCCAATGAGCGCCGGGATATTTTTGAGGAGGCAGCGGGCGTATCGAAGTTCCGCTACCGCAAGCAGGAGGCGGAGCGCAGGCTCGCCGCCGCAGAGGAGAACATGCTCCGCCTGACGGATATCGCGCAGGAGCTGGAAAGCCGGCTCGGGCCGCTGAAATCTCAGGCGGAAAAGGCGGAAAAATACATCGTGCTCGCAGAGGAGCGCAGAGTGCTGGAGGTGTCCTTCTGGGTTCACCGGCTCGGCATCCTCAGCACGCAGCTTCAGTCGCTCTCGGACAGCTATTTGCAGCTTACCGCGGAGTATGAGAATTTGCAGAGCGATCTGGAGCGCGAGGAGGAAAAGCTCCAGCTCGCGTTTCAGGATATGCAGCAGGCGACCGCCGATATTGATGCGCTGCAAAATAAAATTGTGGCGTCGGAGCAGGAAAATGCTGAGGTGACAGCGAAAATCGCGGTCTGTGAGAATGAGATTCAGCACAGCACCGACCGCATCGCGCAGCTTCAGGCACAGCAGAACGATCTGCACGATTCCGGCGGCGAGTGGGAGCAGAAGCTCAAGGAGCAGGATGCCTTCCTCGAAACGCTGACGCAGCGTCAGGCTGATCTGACACTGGAAATACAGGCGCGGATTCAGGAATTTGATATCCTCACGGCGCAGAACGAAGCCCGCGCAAACGCGATCAGCGAGCAGGACAGCGCACTGCGGCGGCTGTATTTGCAGCAGAATGAGGCCGATGTCCGGATGCAGGGCACCGAGCGCGAGCTCGAAGAAACGCAGGAAATGCTGCGCCGCGCCGAGGCCGACAGCACCGATGTCAGCGCGCGCCTGAAGGACTACGAAAAGCAGGAGCAGGTGCTCCATCATCAGCTTGCCGACATTCACGAAAAGCAGAAGGAGCAGCAGAACCGTCTGGACGGATGCAGGCAGCTCGCGGGCATCCGGGAGCAGAAATATCAGCAGCTTCTTGAAAAATCGAATCAGGTGACCGCGGAGTACAATCAGCTTCAGCAAAAGCTGCGCATTCTCCGCGATCTGGAACAGAATATGGAGGGCTATGCCGGCAGCGTCCGGCAGATCCTCAAGGTCGCGTCCGGCGGCAGAATCAGCGGCGTTCACGGCACTGTCGCGCAGCGCATCACCGTATCAACGGAATACGGCACCGCGATCGAGACGGCGCTCGGCGGCGCACTGCAAAATGTGATCGTCGAGAACGAGGACACCGCCAAGCGCTGCATGCGCTATCTCAAGGATGTTCACGGCGGCAGAGCGACCTTTCTTCCGCTGACGACCATCCGCGGCAGCCGGCTGCGCGAAACACCGGACAGCATCGACGGCTTTGTCGCGCTCGCTTGCGATCTGGTGCGGTTTGATGAGCGCTACCGCGGGATTATGGAGAATTTGCTCGGCAGAATCGTCGTCGCGGAGGATATCGACGCTGCATCGCGCATCGCAAAGCAGTATCAGTACCGCTTCCGCATCGTGACGCTGGACGGTCAGGTCGTGAACGCGGGCGGCTCCTATACGGGCGGCTCTGCGGCACGCTCCGCGGGTGTCATCACCCGGACGCACGAGCTTGAGGAGGCCTCGAATCAGCTCAGGGAGCTGGAGGCACAGCAGGAGCAGCTCCGCGCCGATACCGCAAAGCGCAAGGCGGAATGGGCCAAGCTGCTGACCGATATCGAGGGCGCACAGGCCATGCTCTCCGAGCTTCAGGAGCAGGAGCACGATGTGCAGCAGCAGCTCGCCGCATTGCAGGCGCGCGCGAATTCCGATGCCGCATGGCAGGAGAATGAAGCGGAGCAGCGTGCGAGATTGCAGGAGAAAATCCGTCTGACCGAGGAGAAAATCCGGGAGGCAAAGGCCGCAAAGGCTGCGCTCGACAGCAAGGTGCAGCAGGAGGAGGCCGCGCTGCGCGAGAGCTCCGTGACGCAGACCCGGATGCTCAGCGAGCAGGAGCTGCTCTCGCAGGGAATCTCCGAGGATAAGATCAAAGCGGCAGAGCTTGCAAAGGATTTAGAGAGTGAGCGCCGCCGCCGGATCGCAATGGCGCAGTCTATGGAGCAGGCAGGCGATCAGCTCGCGGCGCTGCTGGAGGACATCAGGCGCGAAAAGAACAATATCACGGCCCGGCAGCAGGAAATTGTCACACTGAAGGAAGGACAGGATGCGCGCCGGGAGCAGATCAGGGAGATGCAGGAGAAAACCCAGCAGCTCCGCCGCGATCATGACGAAAAGGAACGCCATACCCGCCTGATCCGGGAGGGCATGGATGCGCTGCGGGATGCCAGAGAAAAGCAGTCCGCAGAGCGGACGCGCGTCGAGGAGCGGCAGAATACGGTGCAGCGCGAGATCGACGACCTCGTGTTCCGGCTCGGCGATTCCTATGAGCTGACCCGCACCGAGGCCGAAGCGCAGGCAAAGCCGATCGAAAACGTCAAGGAGAGCGAAACGCAGCTCAATTCCGTCAAGGCGAAAATCCGCGCGCTCGGCAGCGTCAATGTTGCGGCCGTGGATGAATACCGCGAGGTCTCCGGGCGATATGCCGACCTTTCGTCGCAGCTTGCCGATATCGCAAATGCCAAGCAGGAGCTGGAGCAGCTCATTGAGCAGCTCACCTCCGATATGTGCGAGATTTTCCGCGACAGCTTCATGAAGATCAACGAATATTTCGGCGAAATCTTTACCGAGCTGTTCGGCGGCGGCAGCGCCTCGCTGGAGCTGACCGATCCGGAGCACATTCTCGAATCCGGCATTGAGATTCGGGTCGCCCCGCCGGGCAAGGTCATCAAGAATCTGATTTCCCTCTCCGGCGGCGAGCAGTCCTTTGTTGCAATCTGCATTTACTTTGCCATTCTGAAGCTGCGGCCGGCACCGTTCTGTATTCTGGACGAGATCGATGCGGCGCTCGACGAGGTCAATGTGCGCAAATACGCACAGTATCTCAAGCATTTCTTCGGGCAGGTGCAGTTTGTTGTGGTTACGCACCGCCGCAGTGCAATGGACGAGGCAAATGTCCTCTACGGCGTCACAATGCAGGAGGACGGCGTATCGCGCCTGCTGCGGCTCGACCAGAACGGCGTCGCAATCACCGAATAACACCGCAATATCATCATAATGGGAGTCCAGAGGGATCCTATCCCTCTGGTAGGGTTTGGGGCGAAGCCCCATTATCAATCATCGCGACGCGATACCGCAAAGGAGGCTGGTTATGGGCATTTTTGCGAAAATCCGGGACGGACTGCGCAAGACGCGCAACAGCGTGATTAACGGGCTGCGCAAGCTGCTCGGTTCTTTCACCAAGATCGACGAGGATCTGTTCGAGCAGCTCGAGGAGACCATGATCATGGGCGACATGGGCGCAGAGACGGCAGTGCAGATCTGTGACGAGCTGCGCGACCGCGTCAAGGAGCGCGGCATCACCGACCCGAACGATATCATGGGGCTGATTCAGGAGATCACCTCCGAAATGCTCGGCGAGGACGAGGAGCTGAATCTCTCGACAACGCCCTCCGTGATTCTCGTCATCGGCGTAAACGGCGCGGGCAAGACCACGACGATCGGCAAGCTCTGCCATCAGTTTAAGCAGGAGGGCAAGCGCGTGATTGTTGCTGCGGCGGATACCTTCCGTGCCGCCGCGATCGACCAGCTCGCCGTCTGGACGGACCGCGCGGGCGTTGAGCTTGTGCGCCATTCGGAGGGCAGCGACCCCGCATCCGTCGTATTTGACGGCATCACCGCCGCAAAGGCGCGGCAGTGCGATGTGCTGATCTGCGACACCGCGGGCAGACTCCACAACAAGAAAAATCTGATGCAGGAGCTCGCGAAGATCAACCGCATCATCGACCGCGAGGCGGAGGGCTGCGCGAAGGAGTGCCTGCTGGTGCTCGATGCGACGACCGGACAGAACGCGGTCAATCAGGCGCGGCTCTTTCAGGAGGTCGCCCCGATCACGGGCATTGTCCTGACGAAGCTCGACGGCACCGCAAAGGGCGGCATCGTCATCTCCATCCGCAATGAGCTCGGCATTCCGGTCAAGCTGATCGGCGTCGGCGAGGGCATTGACGATCTCCAGAAATTTGAAGCAAAGAGCTTTGTCGATGCGCTGTTTGACCGCGAGGCGGATGAAAACGAGCGCCGTTCGGAGCAGGAGGAGCCCGGTCTGCCCGATGCAGAGGAGGCACCGGAGCCCGATGCGGAATACGCAGAGGAGCCGGATTCTGAGCCGGAGGAGGAGACGCCCGTCAGCGAGGAGATCCCGCAGAGCGAGTGGATTCCCGAGGAGGAGCGCATTCCCGAGGACGAGCGCATTCCCGAGGATGAGCGCATCCCGGCAGAGGAGGGGCTGCTGAGCCTGACCGATGACGGGGATGCAGCGGAATCCGATGAACCCGCTGCGGAGAGCGATGAAGATACGGAATCCGCAGAGGCGGATGCAGAGGAAGAAACCCCGAAGAAAAAAGGCTTCTTCGGATTCTTCCGCAGAAAGAAATGAGGGCAGCGGGATGAACCTGATTCTTGCGACGAACAATCGGAACAAGCTGCGGGAAATACGCGAAATCCTCGCAGATACGGATATTACGGTGATCTCGCAGCGCGAGGCGGGATTTGATTTTGATGTCGAGGAAAACGGCACAACCTTCGCGGAGAATGCGCAGATCAAGGCGCAGGCGATCCGCGCCGCCGCAGAGCAGAAAGGCGAAAGCTGCTATGTGCTCGCGGATGACAGCGGGCTTGCGGTCGATGCGCTGAACGGCGAGCCGGGCGTGTACTCGCACCGCTGGGCAGGGGAGAATGCCGCGGATGCCGACCGCATCGCAAAGCTGCTTTCCGCGATGGAGCATGTTCCGGAGGGGCAGCGCGGCGCGCATTTTTCCTGCGCGATGTGTCTGATCGAGCCCGACGGCACCCGGCATCTTTTCGAGGGCAGGGTCGAGGGCAGCATCCTGCATGCGCCCCGCGGCGAAAACGGCTTTGGCTATGATCCGGTGTTTGCCTATGAGGGCAGGAGCTTTGCCGAAATTCCGGCAGAGGAAAAGAATGCGGTCTCGCACCGGCACAATGCGCTGATGCAGGTGCTCGCGTTTTTCCGCGGGCGCTGATGCGCAGGAACGGTGCAGAAAAGGGAGAAATAATATGCTGACAAGTAAACAGCGCGCACAGCTGCGCGGAATGGCAAACCAGATGGAGAGCATCCTGACCGTCGGAAAGGGCGGCATGTCCGCTGAGCTCACGAAGCAGGCGGCCGATGCGCTCCTGAAGCGCGAGCTCATCAAGGGGCATGTGCTCGAAACCTGCGAATTTACGGCGCGGGAGGCTGCGGAAATGCTCGCGGGAGAGACCGGCGCCGAGGTGGTGTGCGCGATCGGCAACCGCTTTGTGCTGTATAAGCCGCACCCGAAAAAGCCGGTGATCCGGCTCGTGACGCAGAAGGCGAAGAAATAATGCAGCGGCTCGGATTATTCGGCGGCAGCTTCAACCCGATTCATCTGGGGCATCTGCACCTTGTAAAGGCGGTGAAGCGCGGCATGAAGCTCGACGGCATTCTGCTGATGCCGGCGGGCACGGCGCCGCACAAGAGCACTGCCGAATATGCGGACGCGGCGCACCGCCTTGCGATGTGCCGGCTGGCGGCAGAGGCGTATCCGTGGATGACCGTTTCGGATTACGAGATCCGGAAGGAAGGCAAAAGCTATACGGTCGAGACGCTGCGGGCGCTGACGCAGATGCAGCCGGATACGGAATGGACGCTGCTGATCGGCAGCGATATGCTGCTGAGCTTTGATGCGTGGCGGGAATGGCAGGAGATCCTGCGCATGGCCGGAATCTGCGCAGTTTCGCGCGAAACCGGCGATCTGCCGGCGCTCAGAGAAAAGGCGAAGGCGCTGAAGCAGCAGGTTCCCGGCGCTGAGATCCGGATTCTGCGCGCTGCGGCATTTCCGGTCTCCTCGACGGAAATCCGCGAAAAAATCCGGAACGGTGCAGATTGCTCTTGCGTTTTGCCGGAAAATGTAGTACAATATATACGAAACAATCATCTTTACCGGACGGAACAGGAGTGTGAACAGCATGGGCAAAGCGGAGCAGAATGAACAGGTCCGTACCTTGACCGCGCTGCTGAAGGTGCGGCTCTCCAAGAAGCGCTTTACGCATTCTGTGAATGTAGCACGGGCATCGCATATGCTGGCGGAGCGCTGGGGCGCCGACCCCGACAAGGCGTATCTCGCCGGATTGCTGCACGACTGCTGCAAGGAGCTGCCGTTCCCGGAGCAGGAGAAGCTGATGCGCAGCGGGCCGTTTCCCGTCAGCGGGACGGAATGGCGCTGCAAGCCGGTCTGGCACGGCATCGCGGCGGCATCGTATATGCATGCAGAGCTCGGCATCGAGGATGCAGAGGTGCTGAGCGCGGCGCGCTGGCATACCGTCGGGCATGCCAACATGACGCGGCTGGAGGAGGTCGTCTATATGGCCGACCTGATCTCCGCAGACCGCACCTACCGGGATGTGGACAGGCTCCGGAAAATGGCGCAGAACGATCTCGATAAGGCGATGCTGTTCGCATTCCAGTTTGCGATCGAAAGCGTGCTGAAAAAGGGTACGCCGCTTCCGGTCTCGACCGTCGAGGCGTATAATTATTATCTGGAGCGCACTGCCGGAAAGCAGGAGCAAAAGCAGAAGAAATAACCCGTTATGAATCAAAAAAGGAGGTTTCCTATGACGACTCAGGAAAAGCTCGAAAAAATCGTGAGAATTCTCGATCAGAAGAAGGCGACCGATATCAAGGTTATCGGCATCACGAATCTGACCATTATTGCAGATTATTTTGTCATTGCGACCGGTACCAGCACAACGCAGGTGAAGTCGCTTGCGGATGAAGTGGATTTCCAGCTCGGGCAGCTCGGCATTGAGCCGCGCGGCGTCGAGGGCGTCCGCGCCGCAAACTGGATTGTGCTCGATTACGGCGATATTGTCGTGCATGTGTTCTATCCGCAGACCAGAGAGGAGTACCAGCTTGAGCACCTCTGGGCAGACGGCGAGCAGGTCGATATTTCTTCCCTGCTGATTGATGAGAGCGGGGCGCAGGCATGAGTGAGATGCAGAAGCCCGATCTCAGCTTTCCGCGCAGCACCGGACAGCTCATCAGCGTCGGCATTGCAATTTACATGATCATCAAGCCGGTGTTCAATTTTCTTGTGCTCGGCGGCGACCTCATGATGCCGCTGCTCTTCGGGATTGCTTCCCTGATCGTGCTCTTTATCGGGATCAAACACAGCAATACGGTGGTTGCCATTATTCTGATGCTGTTTGCGTGCGGATATATGCGCGACAATCTGAGACAAATCGGGTTTAACCAATACCTGATCTATACGATCGAAGGGGTTATTGATATGATTGCGGCATGCGTGCTCGCATTCAACTCGGAAATCAATAAGCACTGCGATTTTCTGTTCTGACACTGTTTATCCAATCCTTTGAAAGCGAGGTTTTATCAAATGCAGGAATATCAGTTCTCTGAGGTTGAAAAAAAATGGCAGGCGTACTGGGAGGCGCACGAGACCTTCCGCGCACAGAACGACTATACAAAGCCGAAGTTCTATGCGCTGGTCGAGTTCCCGTATCCCTCCGGCCACGGCATGCATGTCGGACACATCAAGGCGTATTCGGGTCTTGAGGTCGTCAGCAGAAAGCGCCGGATGCAGGGCTACAATGTCCTGTTCCCGATCGGCTTTGACGCCTACGGCCTGCCGACCGAAAACACCGCGATCAAGACCGGCGTACACCCCAGACAGGTGACCGATGAGAACATCAAAAAGTTCACCGGACAGCTAAAGCGCGTCGGCTTTTCGTTCGACTGGTCGCGTGTCGTCGATACGACCGAGGAGGGCTATTACAAATGGACGCAGTGGATCTTCCTCAAGATGTTCGAGCACGGGCTGGTGTTCCGCGACAAGACGCTGGTCAATTACTGCCCGAGCTGTAAGGTCGTGCTGTCCAATGAGGACTCTCAGGGCGGCAAGTGCGATGTCTGCCACAGCGATATCGTGCAGAAGACCAAGGAGGTCTGGTATCTCCGCATTACCGAGTATGCCGACAAGCTGCTGGAGGGTCTGGAGACCGTCGATTATCTCCCGAATATCAAATTGCAGCAGCAGAACTGGATCGGCAAATCGACCGGTGCATTTGTGAATTTCAAAATCAAGGAGCAGGACGAGCAGCTCCGCATCTACACGACAAGACCGGATACGCTCTACGGCGTGACCTTCATGGTCATGGCGCCGGAGCATCCGATGATTCAGAAATACCGCAGCGCGATCGCGAATATCGACGAGTTGGACGCCTACCGTGCGGAATGCGCAAAGAAAACCGAGTTTGAGCGCACACAGCTTGTCAAGGACAAGACCGGCGTGCGCATTGACGGGCTGACCGCGATCAATCCGCTGACCGGCAAGGAAATCCCGATCTATATTTCCGATTATGTCATGATGGGCTACGGTACCGGCGCGATTATGGCGGTGCCGGCGCATGACCAGAGAGACTACGAATTCGCAAAGAAATTCGGCATCGACATCATTGAGGTCATCAAGGGCGGCGACATCTCGAAGGAGGCATACACCGGCGACGGCGAAATGGTCAACTCCGATGAGCTGAACGGCCTGACCAACAAGAAGGATTCGATCGCGAAGGTGCTGACCGTTCTGGAGAGAAAGGGCTGCGGCGAAGCGGGCGTGCAGTATAAGATGAAGGACTGGGCGTTCAACCGTCAGAGATACTGGGGCGAGCCGATTCCGCTGGTTCACTGCCCGGACTGCGGCATTGTCGCGGTTCCCTATGAGGAGCTGCCGCTGAGACTGCCGCCGGTCGAGAACTTCGAGCCGGGCACAGACGGCGAATCGCCGCTCGCAAAGCTCGATTCCTTCGTGAACTGCACCTGTCCCAAGTGCGGCGGCAAGGCAAAGCGCGAGACCGATACCATGCCGCAGTGGGCGGGCTCCTCGTGGTATTTCCTGCGCTACTGTGACCCGACCAACGACAAGTGCCTCGCGGATATGGACGCGCTGAAATACTGGATGCCGGTTGACTGGTACAACGGCGGCATGGAGCATGTCACAAGACACATGATCTATTCCCGCTTCTGGCATAAGTTCCTCTACGATATCGGCGTTGTGCCGACACCGGAGCCCTATGCAAAGCGCACCGCGCAGGGCCTGATTCTCGGCCCGGACGGCGACAAGATGTCCAAATCAAAGGGCAATGTCATCGACCCGAACGACGTCGTCGATCAGTACGGCGCAGACGTCCTGCGGCTGTATGTCCTGTTCATGGGCGACTACGAAAAGGCAGCGCCGTGGAGCGAGAACAGCGTCAGGGGCTGCAAGCGCTTCGTGGACAGAATCTGGGCGATGCAGGATATTGTCACCGACGGCGACAGCTACCGCCCGGAGATGCAGACAAAGATGCACAAGACCATCCGCAAGGTCTCGGAGGATATCGAGGGGCTGAAGTTCAATACCGCGATTGCCGCGATGATGACGCTGGTCAATGAGATCTATGCGACCGGCAGCGTCACAAGGGCGGAGTACCGCACGCTGCTGATTCTGCTGAATCCGTTTGCGCCGCATGTCACCGAGGAGCTCTTTGAGAAAATGGGCTTCGGCATCCTGAATGAGCAGGAGTGGGTTTCGTTCGATCCGGCGCTCTGCATCGAGGATGAGGTCGAGATCGTCGTGCAGCTCTGCGGCAAGATCAAGGCAAAGCTGATGATCCCGCAGGGCGCGGATGAGGAGACCGTCGCAGCACTTGCGGCGGAGGATCCGAAGGTGCAGGAGGCGCTTGCCGGAAAGACGATCCGGAAGCGGATTTATGTACAAAATAAGCTGCTGAATTTTGTAGCAAATTAACGAAAAGCAAGCGGAATTAGCCTCTCAGGCAAAATTTGCTTGACAAATCGTATAATCTGTGATACAATATACCTATATGGACACAATGCTTATAAGGAGCATCTTTTGCAGGATGCGTCTTTATAGATAGCCTCTGTCGATGGACAAAGGGAGGGAAAAATTCGTGGCAGAAGTACGCGTTGGTAAGAACGAGTCCTTGGACACCGCTTTGAAGCGTTTCAAGCGTTCTTGCGCAAAAGACGGCGTGATCGCTGAAGTTCGGAAGCGTGAGCATTATGAAAAGCCTTCCGTAAAGCGCAAGAAGAAGTCTGAAGCAGCTCGTAAGCGCAAGTTCTGATCGCATCGGGAGTCGTTCTGAGGCGTGCGCAATCAGCACGCAAAAGCGCACTCGTCCCGTATGACAGGATGAATGAACAAAAACGGAGCATCACCGGGGAGTGATGCTCCGTTTTTTGCGCCTTGACAAACCGGGAAAAATGTGCTAAAATGCTCTTTGGCAATTGCGATTGCCGGAAAAGAGGCACATAGATGAACAAGGATTTGACAGTCGGAAGGCCGGATACGGTGCTGCGGCGCTTTTGCCTGCCGCTGTTCGGAAGCGTGATCTTCCAGCAGCTTTACAATCTCGCGGACAGCTTTGTCGCCGGGCGGTACATCGGCGAGCAGGCGCTTGCGGCGGTCGGCAACAGCTACGAGATCACGCTGATTTTCATTGCATTTGCGTTCGGCTGCAACATCGGCTGCTCGGTGACGGTCTCGCAGCTTTTCGGCGCGAAGCGTCACCGAGACCTGAAAACCGCCGTATATACGACGATAATCGCGACGGCAGTGCTCTGCGCGGTGCTGATGACCGCGGGGCTGCTGTGCAGCGGGGCGCTGCTCCGGCTGATTCACACGCCCGACGACATTTTCGCGGACTCCGAGCTCTACCTCCGCATTTACATCTGGAGCATCCCGTTCGTGTTCTTTTACAACGTCGCAAACGGCATTTTTTCCGCGCTCGGCGATTCCAAAACGCCGTTCTGGTTTCTGGCGTGCTCGTCCGTCGCGAATATCGGCGCGGACATTCTGTTTGTGAAGGCGTTTCACATGGGCGTCGCGGGTGTCGCATGGGCGACGCTGATCTGTCAGGGCATTAGCTGCGTGCTCGCGCTCGTGTTCGTGTTTCGGCGGCTCACGCAGATCAAAACCGAGGGTCGCACGCCGCTGTTTTCCGCGCATTTGCTCCGCCGGATCGCATTTATCGCGATTCCGAGCATGATGCAGCAGAGCTTTATTTCCGTCGGCAATATCGTGATTCAGAGTGTCATCAACGATTTCGGCTCGGGCGTCATCGCGGGATACTCCGCCGGTGTAAAGCTGAATAACCTCGTAATTACGTCATTTACGACGCTGGCGAACGGCGTTTCAAACTTCACCGCGCAGAATCTCGGCGCGGGCAGGCTGGCGCGCATCCGGCAGGGACACCGCGCCGGGCTGAAGCTCGTCTGGGCATTGACCGTGCCGCTCTGTGCGCTGTACCTCCTCTGCGGGCGGTATCTGGTCGCGTTTTTCCTCGAATCGCCGAACGGAACGGCGCTCGATACCGGCGTTATCTTCCTGCGGATTGTCGCCCCGTTTTATTTTATCGCGGCGCTGAAGCTCGTGACGGACGGCGTTCTGCGCGGCTCGAATATGATGGGCAAATTCATGGCGGCGACCTTCACCGATCTGGTGCTGCGCGTGGTGCTTGCGAAGCTGCTGTCGATGCGCTTCGGCGCGACGGGAATCTGGATTGCATGGCCGATCGGCTGGACGGTCGCGACGGTTCTTTCGATCACGTTTTATCATTTCGGCGCATGGCGCGGCCTGCGCGAGGATGCGCAGGAATAACAGAATACAGAAAGCCGCCGGCTCCCAAAGCGGGAACCGGCGGTTTTTGATTCAGTTTCTGATTGGAACCGTAATCTCAGATTTCAGTGATTACTGGTCGCCGAGATCGCTGTACGGAATGGAGCCTGCGAGGTACTTCAGCAGCTTGGTCAGGTCGTTGGACTTGATGTTGCCGTCGTACTCAACGTCAGCATTCAGCTTGCCCTGTGCCGTAACGCCGGTGTCCGTGTCCTCAGAAGCAATACGAGCGAGCATAACAGCATCAAGAACGTTAACACGCAGTTCAATCGTAGCTTCTTGGGAGCAGTCCACGTTGCCCCAGTCAACATCGGTCTGAGTCTTCTCAGAATCGGACGGAGTGACATCCGGATACAGCTCGTACATGGTACCGAGAGCCATCAGAACGTCACCTGCATGCCAGAATCTGTGGTATGCAAGGTCAACCTTTGCGACTTCCTTGAAGGAATCGCTGTTGGTTGCGCAGTTTGCGCCGTACTCGTTGGTGGCGTTGGTGCCGGCAGTTGCAACCTCGACGATTGCAGCGCCGTTTGCCTTATCCTTCTCATATGCCGCATACAGATCGTCGTAGCCCTCGAGATCCTTATACATCGGACGGATGTCGATGAACTTCGCGCCGCTCTGAACGGTGTAGCCATACGGATAAGTACCGGAAGAACCGGACGGGACATAAACAGTCTGATCCCAGATACGGGCAAGGCTGCCGTTGTGGTCGATACGGGTCATACCGATATCGTCACGGCCGTTCGCCCAGCTGCGGTCCATGAGCTGCTGTGCGGTGTAGAGAGCCTTTTCCGGAAGTGTGGAGCCTTCCTCGACAACGCCGGAAGCCTCAACGCCCTTTGCCTTTGCGTAGTAGATCAGGGTATTTGCATAGGAGTTCGCGCAGCCGAGGTCGGTGTTGCCCATGCCGGAGACGGTAGCGTGCAGGCTGCTGTTAGCAGACTCACTGTAGGTACCGGTCCAGGATGCCGGCTTGCCGGACCATGTCAGGTTGGACGGAACGGAGAAGTCGCCGTTTGCGTCGATCTCAGTGTTGGTGACAAAGAACTCAACCCACTTGTCGAGCAGGGTCTCGAGGCACTTTTCAATGCTCAGGCCGCCCGGCTTGATGTTAGAGCCGTTTGCGCCCTTATCGACGCACTTGACAACATAGTACAGCTCAGCGAGACGCTGGGTTGCCCAGAACTGGTTACCGGTCCATGCATTGGAGCCCGGGTCAGCATAAACAGGATGCTCGATGTAAGCCATCTTGTTAAAGAGCGGAACGCCGGACGGATACGGTGCATAGATGCCGTCCCAGCAGTTGGTGCAGCCGCCGGCGAACGGGCCGTCAGCAGACTGGAGCCACAGATAGAACTCGAGCTGAGTCTTGAGAGAATCCTCATAGTCCTTCTGTGCGCCGGAGGACTTCATGCCGCCCTTCAGGCCGGAATCATAGAGCAGGCCGTAAGCTGCGAGCGGGTTCTGATAGAACTGGTGAGAGTGCGAGCAGCCGATCTGCCATGCCCATGCGCCGTCTGCTGCGCCGCCCCATGCGGTGTACCAGCTCATGAGGAAGTGCTGGCCGTCGAGGCCGCCGCCGTTGGAATCAGCGGTATAGCTCTGGCAGCCGATGGTCTTGTAGTACTTGTCGAACATGTCGTTACGGCACATATCGCCCATCATACCGGCCTTGGAGCTGACGGAATCAACGCCGACGCCCCAGCGGTTTGCAGCGTATACAGCCTGGATTGCACGGTCTTCTGCGTCAGGAGCGTTTGTGTAGGACCAGGACTTTGCAGTCTCAGCCTGGAACGCAAACTTCATGCCCTGCTTGGAGTTGCCGTACTCCAGCGTTTCGATCGACGGATGCGGAATCGTCTCGAAGCAGGATTCCTGGTCGCCGCGCTGGAAGGTGTTGATGAAGGTCAGCTTGCCCTTTGTTCCCTGAGCGGAACCGCCGAAGCCATACCAGTCATCGACGTCTGCGAGCCAGTGGAGCAGATACTCTCTGCCCTCAGAGCTGTAAGCGGAGGTGAGCTGGGAGTGGATCGGGTTCTTACCGACATTCGACTGATTACCCTCAGACGGATAGTCGCCGATGTTGTGCGGATGCTCCTCAGCAACCTGAGCGGAGAGCTCAGACTTGGACCAGAAGCCGGTCTGCTGGCTCTTATCCGGGATCAGTGCTTCCAGAGTAGCCCATGCCTTTGCGAGGTCGCCGGTAGAGGTGCCTGCAACGTCGCCCTTCTTTGCGATGTTGTCGTGCATTGCTGCGATCCAGACGATGTAGGACATCGCCTCAGATGTGGTCTCATGACCGTAGTCCGGAGCCTCGCAGATCAGCTCTTCGACCGAGTGATACGGTACGCCGAAGCCGCCGGAAGCGACGTTGGTGTCGCTGAGGTAGCCGTTCTTCTGGCCGTCAACGAGGACATCCTGGTACATGGACATGAAGCGCTCGGCATAGGTATCCGTGCCGTACTTCTCTTCCTTGGTACGCGGAGCGGTCGTGCCGACTGCAGATGCGCCGATTGACATCAGCACACTGGATGCCATTGCAGATGCCAAAACAGCTGCAAGGATCGCTCTGTTCTTCTTGAATAGCATTCTTTTTTCCCCTCTCGTAGAATTGAAGTTGATTTTGCTTCTTCCCCTTGCACGTCCGTGTCATCGCGCGGTACAATCACACGGCAGCCCGTGAAGCAGCCGGGCAGATCATTACGTCAGTGCGCCGCCCGTGCAAATGCGACGACTGCCGATTCTGTGTCAGTGCGGGATTTTTCGCATGCTGCGTGCTCTGCATCCCCGGCATCCGTTCCGGGGCGATCCTGAGCGGGAGCGGCGAAATTGCCGTCCTTTTCAGCGCAGACTGCGCAGAATGCTTCAAAACTGCACACTGATACAGTATCTTGTTTTCATTATAATGAATTTCAGGAACTTTGTCAAGGCTTTGGGAACAAACTGGGGGCGATCCGCGGGCTTTTCGGAGCTTTCCACAAATCGGAATCCGGAAATTTGTGCATCTTGCTAAGCACAATTTTCAGCGGGCATTTTCCCGATTTTGCGCGGCGGCTCAGGTCAGCTTTCAGCGCGCTGACACAAAACCGTCACAGGAATCTGCTATCATGTGGATAGCAGCGTTGATCTGCACAGATTCATATTTACGAAATGATTTGTTCACACCACGTTCATATTATTTTGCGATAATAAAATGTACTATGTCTAACGAAAGGGGCATTGCAGCGATTATGGTAGAAATCAAAAATCTGACAAAGTTCTACGGCAGCCACCCTGCTGTTCTGGATATTTCCTTTACGGTCAACGATCATGAGGTTCTGGGCTTTCTGGGCCCCAACGGCGCCGGGAAATCCACGACGATGAACATGATCACGGGATGTCTGCCCTCGACCTCCGGCACCGTGCTGGTGGACGGCTATGACATCGCAAAGCAGCCGATGGAGGTCAAGAAGCGGATCGGCTATCTGCCGGAGCTTCCCCCGGTCTATCCGGAGATGCGCGTCCGCGATTATCTGTATTTTGCCGCGGGGCTCAAGCGCGTTCCGCGCGGCGAGCGGAAAAAGCAGGTCGAGGATGCAATGGAGCGCCTGCGCATCACCGATGTGCAGAAGCGCGTGATCGGCAATCTCTCAAAGGGCTACCGCCAGCGTGTCGGCTTTGCACAGGCACTGCTCGGAACCCCGAAGTTCCTGATTCTGGACGAGCCGACGGTCGGCCTTGACCCGACGCAGGTGATCGAGGTGCGGCATCTGATTCAGGATCTCGCGCGCGACCATACTATTATATTTTCGACCCATATCCTCGCTGAGGTGACTGCGGTCTGCGAGCGCGTCGTCATCATCAACAAGGGACAGATCCGCGCCGTCGATACGATCGCGAACATCGAGGCGAGCGTACAGGGCTCGCTGAAGCTGCGCATGAAGGTCGAGGGTGAGATCATGAAGGTGACGGATATCATCCGCGAAACAAAGGGCGTTGTGAAGATCGAGGAGGTCGAGTATGACTCCGTCGGCGTGAATGCCTTTACCGTTGAGGTGGAATCGGATGAGGTCCGCAAGCCGCTGATGACCGCGCTGCTCGCCGCAGACTGCATGGTGCTGGAGATCGCGACCGAGAAGCCGAGCCTTGAGGAGGCGTTCGTCAAGCTGACCGCCCCGACACCGAAGCAGACCAGTGACGAGGCCTTTGAGGAGCTCGGGCGGGAGATGGATGCTGCGCGTGAGGCGGAGGAGGCCGCTGCAAAGGCTGCCGCCGAGGCGGAGAATTCTGAAGCAGAGGAGCAGACCGCCGAGCAGGAGAAGCCGGAGGCGGATTCCGAACCGGAAGCACCGGCTGAGGAGGAAGCGCCCGCTGAGAAGCCCGCCGAAAAGCAGAAATCCAAATCGCAGAAAAAACGGAAGGGAGGCAAACGCTGATGTTTGCGCTTTATAAAAAGGAGGTTCAGTCGTATTTCCTCTCGCCGTTTGCGTATGTGGTCAGCGCACTGTTCCTGATGGTGTTCTCGCTGTTCTTTATCAACGCCATTTCCACGATGAATTCCAATGTGCTGCTCTTTTCATTTTCAACCGATATCTTTTACAGCAATTTCTTCTATTTTATCTTTATGATTCCGCTGCTGACCATGCGCACCTTTTCCGAGGAGCGCAAGTCTCACACGGAAACGCTCTGGCTTTCCGCGCCGATCACGATTACGGGGGTCGTGCTTGCAAAGTTCCTTGCCGTCGTGACCGTGTTCCTGCTGATGCTGGCGCTGACGCTGTTCTTCCCGCTGATCGCGCTCTGGCACGGCGCCGTGATCGGCCCGACGCTGCTCTGCGGCTATCTCGGATTCTTCCTCTGGGGCGTGGTCTGTATCGCGATCGGCATGATGATGTCCGCGCTGACCGACAGCCCGATCATCGCGGCTGTTCTGGGCGAGGGCGCCATGATCATCGTGATCTTCCTTGATAACTTCACGGATTCTGCACTGGTGCAGTCGTTCCCGGTCGCTGCGCGGGTCTTTGAGTGGTTCTCGACGCAGCGCCGCTTCGGAAAATTTGCACTGGGGCTGTTCAGCCTTTCCGATCTGGTCTTCTTCCTGTCGCTTTCCGCCGTGGTGTTCGTCTGGACGGTCATCATCATTGAAAAGCGCCGCTGGAGCCGCGGATAACCGGGGAGGAGGAGAGCGAAAGCAATGAAAAAGCAATCTGTAAACAGCAAAAACAGAAGATATACGCTTCTGGCATGGCTGCTGGCGCTGATGGTGCTCGCAGCCGCAGTCCCGCTCAATCTGATCTTTGACCGGATGGACTACAATTTCGACATGAGCTCGAATTCGCTTTACACGCTGAGCAAGACCACGACCGATTACCTCGATCGGCTCGATTCCGAGGGCGTCGTCGTCGATGTGTATTTCCTTCAGGATATGGACGAGCTTGAGAACGATCTGGAATGGCTCGCGCTGTACCGGACGCTGCTGGCATACGATGAGCACGACAGCTTCAATCTGGTCGCATTCGATCCCGACCTTGAGCCGGATCGCCTGCGTCAGCTCAACCCCGACGGCGTCTATAACATTCAGGGGGGCGATTTCCTCTTTGTCTGCAACGGCATCATGAAGCGCCTGCCCGGCAATCTGATGTATATCTACAAGCAAAATGCCGAAGGCGAAACGGTCAGCGCGGAATTCCGTGCGGAGAACTACTTTACCGGCTATATGAAATCCGTCGTGGAGGGCGAGATCCCCTCTGTGTATTTCCTTGAGGGTCACGGCGAGATTCCGCTCGACAAAATGGCAACGCTCAAGAAAAACCTCAACAATATGAACTACGGCGCCTATCCGCTGAACCTGATTACATCGGACAGCGTGCCTGAGGACTGCCGGGTTTTGTTTATCGCAGGGCCGCGGTATGACATTACGGCGGATGAATACGAAAAAATCTACGCATTCACAAAAGACGGCGGCAATATTATCGCGATGATGACGCCGAATCAGGCGGAGATGGCGTATACCAATCTGGAGCGCCTGATGAGCACCTACTGCATCGGCATGGACTATAACCGCATCTGCGAGACCGATACCGCGCGCCATGCCTCCAATGACCCGTATACCTTTGTCTGTGATCTGCAAACCGCGACGGATGCGGGCGAGGACGACAACAGCGACGGCGTCCCGGACGGCGACGTGACCTACGAGCTGATGAACAACGGCCTCGTGACCTTCATGCCGGCATCGCGCAGCTTTTACAGCTTCTACGGCAGCAATTACACCGCCTGCTCCATTGCCACGCAGATCGCAACCGCCTCCACCGCAAAGGCGGAGCCCTACGGCGGCACCTATGAGGATCTGGATGAGGTCACCGGTCAGGCGTTCGCGCTCGCGATGCACTCGAAGGATTCCATGCGCAGCGATTCCAAGCTCGCCGTGTTCGGCACCGCGGAATTCATCACCGATGACAGCATGAATTCGACGGATTACTTCATCAACCCGGTGCAGCTCGTCGCCGCGACGATCACATGGATGTATGATTCCGATGTCGATATGAACATCGCGGACAAGGAGCGCACCCACGACAGCCTCTATGTCAACAGCTCGAAGGAGGCGAGCGGGCTGATCGCACTGTTCGTCGGCTTCCCCGTTGTCATCGCGCTGGTCGGCGTGGTGATCTGGCTGAGGAGGAAGGACGCATGAAGCAGCTCAAATGGATTATCATTCTTGCGGTTACGACCGTTCTGCTGACCGTCGTGTTTCTGATTGTTGACAGCAAATCGAAGCAGAGGGTGAAGCAGCAGAAGGCGGCGGAGGGCAAGCAGCTTTATTCGATCGACATAGACCTCGTCACGCGCATCGTGATCGACAACGAGGAGGGACACTTTGCCTTTGACTGGGGCATGGAATCCGGCACATGGGAGCTGGTCAGCGCAGATCAGTTCAACCTCAATGTCTACGCCGTGCAGGCGATCTGCAACGCATTCTGCGACCTCAGCTCCGAGAAGACCGTCGCCTTTGACTGTCAGGATACCTCGGTCTACGGCTTTGACAATCCCGTAAAGGTGCAGGTCTACACAACGGAGACCGGCAGCGAGAATCCCTATATCCTCTATGTCGGCGACAATACCCCGACCTATGAATCCTACTATGCAATGGTAGACGGCTCAAACGATGTGTATACCATTGATTATAACTCCGGCTCGATGTTCTGCGTCGCGAAGAATACGCTGAAGAATATGTATCTGTTCGATACCTTCACCGCCAGCCTGACCTACATCCGGCAGGAGCAGGAGGGCAAGGTCGTCATGGAAACGGAGCGCGACAGCGACGGCATCTGGCAGCTCAGATCGCCGGATATCAGCCTCGATCTCGACCGCTCGGCGATCGACACGCTGGCGAGCACGCTGGTGCGTCTGACGGTCACGGGGTATTTGCAGGAAAATCCGGAGTCCCTTGCGATCTACGGCCTCGATGAGCCGCTCATGAAGCTGACACTCCGCGGCAAGGCGCCCGATCAGGCGCAGTCTCCGATGGAGGAGGAGATCTGGTTCGGAAAGAATATCTCCGACCGGCAGGAGGAGACCGAAATGTACGGCTACTTTGTGAAAACAAAGCAGGTGTTCAAGATTCTGCGCGCGGATTACGCCGCGATCAACCAGACATTGATGGATTACCTGAACCCGTACTGCGTGACTGTCAGCATCGACGACCTGAAGGGCGTCTCGGTCGATATGGGCGAGGTCTATGACCTGAAGGCAGAGCTTCAGCTTGATTCCGAGAACGAGAAGTATGCGCTCGACGGCACGGAGATCACCGATGACACCACGCTGACGCTGTATCAGGACTTCTATCAGGCGATCACGCTGCTGCGGTTCACCGACCTCGATCTGGATGCAAAGCCCGAGGGCGACCCGGCGATCACCATTCGCTATGATTATAAGGACGGAACCGAGAAGAAGCTGGAATTCATCAAGTTTGCGGACAACAATTTCTATCTGATGATCGACGGTGTATATACCGGCAAGACCGTCCGCCTGAACCGCTTTACCAGCACGAACAGCATCACCAAGACCCACGAGGCACTGACCTATGCAATGAAATAATGCGCACAAAATGCGGCAGCAGGGCAAAAAACGCTCTGCTGCCGATTTTTTATCGGGGCGCCGGAAAATTTTTTTCAAAAACAGTGTAACCTTTTCCGAAAAAAGTTGTTCTTATATATGAGAGGCACAGAACGGGCTGTGCTGAATGGATAAAAAGGAGGGCTTATTATGAAAATCAAAAAACTGTTCGCAGTCCTCAGCGCGGCAATGCTCGGCTGCTGCGCACTCGGAGGAACCGCCTTTGCCGAGGAAGCAGAGCCGGTTGATTATTCGCAGTATCAGCTCGGCGATATCACGATGGACGGCGTTGTCGATGTGGATGATGCGCAGCTTGCACTGCAATGCTGTGCAGATTCTTATGCGGAAGTGACATACAGAAGCGCAACATATGAGCAGCAGCTTCTCGCCTGCGCCAAAGGCTTTATTACGGTCGGATACCGTGAGTATCCGGATACCGGCGAATCCGAGAATACCTACCATATTGTAGAGGTTGAAGATGCGCAGTCCATTCTGGAGTATTATGTAGATGCTATTGCAAAGAAGACGGATCAGACCTTTGAGGAGTGGATCAGTGCAGATGCGCAGTCGCAGGAGGTGTTTGCCAACGAGTATAACCGGTGGCCGCATGAACCAAGCGAGGAGCTCGTGCCCTATATTAAAACGGTTGACGGCGAAGAAAAGATCCTTTATTATTATTCCAAAAGCGGTTATGCAGTGAAGGTGCGGGAATAACAGAAGCCTGCTTTCCTCCTTCGTCCCCGCGCTGAAAAAATTCGGCGCGGGGGCTTTTTTGCGTTCTCCCATTGCGTTTTCCGGAGAATTGTGATATAACCGGGCAGTGCCCCCGGTTTCATGCTGTGAAACCGCGCAGTTTGCATTGCAAACATGCGGGCTCCGTTTCAACTCCCATGATTTTACACTCATACTTTTTTCACCCGCTCCCATTGCGTTTTCCGGAGAATTGTGTTATAATAGGCATATCGACTTCAAATGCAGAAAGGAGCACATACTCATGCATGAACCCTATTATCTCACAACAGCGATCGCCTATACCTCCCGGAAACCGCATATCGGCAACACCTACGAGATCGTGATGACCGATGCGCTGGCGCGCTTCCGCCGGATGCAGGGCTATGATGTATATTTCCTGACGGGCACGGACGAGCACGGACAGAAGATCGAGGAAATCGCGAAGGAGGCGGGCATCACCCCGCAGGAGCATGTTGACAAGATCGCGGGCGAGATCCGCGCAATCTGCGACCTGCTCAATACCTCTTACAACCAGTTCATCCGCACGACCGACGAAAAGCACACCAAGATCGTGCAGGATATCTTCCGGCGCCTTTACGATCAGGGCGATATCTACAAGGGCGAGTATGTCGGCAAATACTGCACGCCCTGCGAGAGCTTCTGGACCGAGTCGCAGCTCAAGGACGGCAAGTGTCCCGACTGCGGCAGAGAGGTTCGCGATGCGAAAGAGGAGGCCTATTTCCTCAAGCTCTCGAAGTATCAGGACTGGATTGAGCAGTATATCGAGGAGCACCCCGATTTCATCTATCCCGAGGCGCGCAAGAAGGAGATGCTCAACAATTTCATCAAGCAGGGGCTCCAGGATCTCTGCGTCTCCCGCACGACCGTCAAGTGGGGCATCCCGGTGCCGTTTGATGACAAGCATGTGATCTATATCTGGATTGATGCGCTCTCGAACTATATCACGGCGCTCGGCTATGATGTCAACGGCAATCACGGCGAGCTCTACAAGAAATACTGGCCGGCGGATGTCCACATCATCGGCAAGGATATCGTCCGATTCCACAGCATTTACTGGGTCATTATGCTCCATGCGCTCGGCGCACCGATTCCGAAAAAGGTGTTCGGCCACCCGTGGATGCTCTTCGGCAATGACAAGATGAGCAAATCGCGCGGCAATGTGATCTATGCGGACGAGCTCGTTGACCGCTTCGGCGTCGATGCCGTGCGGTACTATCTGCTCGCGGAGATGCCCTTTGCACAGGACGGCTCGATCACCTATGAGTCGATGATCGAGCGATTCAATTCCGATCTTGCCAATACCCTCGGCAACCTCGTGAACCGCACTGTTGCGATGGTCAATCAGTATTTCGGCGGGATTGTCCCGGAGAAAAGCCTGATTGCCGCAGCACCGGAGGAGGCATGCGACGCCGAGCTGAAGGAGATTGCGGAATCCGCGGCAGACAAGCTGACCGAGAATCTCGACAGCTTCCGTGTCAGCGATGCGCTTGCGGCGGTGATGGCGCTCGCGAGCCGCTGCAATAAGTATATCGACGAGACAACGCCGTGGGTGCTCGCAAAGAACCCGGAGAGCCGCCCGCGCCTTGCCCGCGTGATGTATCATCTGCTTTCGGGCATCCGCATTCTCGGCGGCCTGCTGAAGCCCTTTATGCCGGAAACTGCGGAGAAGATTCTGAAGCACACGCCCGAAACCGACGAGATCCGCGCGATCGAGTGCGAGCTGGATCGCTGCCGCGTATTCGGCGGCGTGCAGTACGGCGCAGCGGTCGGCGAGGCAAAGCCGATGTTCGTCCGCGTCAATGCCGAGGCGCTGCTGAAGGAGCTCGCTGCGGCACAGGCTGCGCCCGCTGAGGAGCCCGCAGCCGCAGAATCGGCGCCCGAGCCCTTTGCCGAGCAGATCGACATCGACACCTTCGCAAAGAGCGATATCCGCGTCGCAAAGGTGCTTGCCTGCGAAAAGGTCAAGAAATCAAATAAGCTGCTCTGCTTCAGGCTGTTCGACGGCGTCGGCGAGCGGCAGGTGGTCTCCGGCATCGCGAAATGGTATACGCCGGAGGAGCTGGTCGGAAAGACGCTTCTGGTCGTCGCGAACCTCAAGCCCGTGAAGCTCTGCGGCGTGGAGAGCTGCGGCATGATCTGCTCGGTCGAGCAGCCCGACGGCAGCGTCAGGCTGGTCACGCTGGATGACACGCTCCTGCCGGGCAGCCGCCTCTGCTGAGTACAGAAACGGCGCTGCGGGGGCAGTTCCCCAGATGATCTCAATTCTGCGGGGCGGAATTTTCCGCATGTGAATCCCCCTTTCCCGTGCATTTTATGCTGACGGAGGTGCTTTTTATGAACAGACGGATTTTTTGGATGCGCTCGGCCGCATGCTGTCTTGCGGCGGCAGCGGCCGCGGCCTCCCTGCCGGCATCCGCGGCGGAGAGCGAACCGATGACCTTCCGGATCGACGCAGAGCGGCATTATGTGCTGCAAAGCGAGCTCGCAGAGGGTGATCTGGTGATTCCGGGCGGGCTGTATATCGACAACTATTCCGGTATTACGGAAATGGCGCTGCAATTGAAAAGCGATGCGCCGCTGCATATCGAAAACGGCGATTTTACGCGCGATGACAGCCGAACGGAGTATGCCGGGACTGACCCGGTGACGAAGGAAAAGCTGTATCGGCCGAAGCCCTGCTTTTTTACGGATTATGCCGAGGGGCGGTATACGCAGCACTCGGATGAGACCGGCGAGGAAAATGCGGTTCTGTGGTGCTCATCCGGCTGGATGAGCGGGAAGCCGGGCGAGCTCTATCGCCCCGAGAGCTCGTTCCTCAGCTTTGACATCCGCATTCCGGCGGATACCCCCGCCGGGGTGTATACATGCTTCCTCAGCACCGAGCAGCATGTGATCGCGCAAACGCTGATTCAGCGTGATTTTTATGTGTATAACGGCAGCGAGACTGTGACGGATTCGGTCGCGCTGAAGGCACTGACGCTGACGGTCGAGCCGGCGCCGCTGTACGGCGATGTGAACTGCGACGGCGTGATCAGTGTCGAGGATGCGCAGATCACGCTGGGCTGTTACACTGCGCAGATCGCGCAGAAATCGCTGACGGACGAGGCGCTCACGGAGCTGTTTGAGACGCCGTATATCCACACGGCGGCAGAGGCGGCGGATGTGTCGCGGAGCAACGGGATCACCGTTGAGGATGCGCAGGGCATTTTGCAGTATTATACCGCCCTGATTGCGCATAAAACGCCGCAGTGGAGCGACATTTTTGAATAAAGGCTGAGAGGCTCCTCGGCTTGTATATTAAAATGTCTTCGACAGGTTCATAGTGGGGCGCGCCTCCCACACTCACGCTTTGAGGAATTGTCCCTTAAGAATATCATTGTAAGAAATACTATAAAAAGTACGCACTATCTAACATTACAATGATAACGGGATTCCAACGGTTTGCGCAGCAAACTCGACCGCTTTAGCGTGAGAGCCACATTCAAAATCATCGCGAAGCGCATGGTTGCAAAGCAAACTGCGCAGTTTCACGAAGTGAAACATGCGATACCTATTTCAACAGACTGAGGCTGGGATGATCTCTCAGCCTTTTTTCTGCGAAGGGAGAGTGCAGGATGAAACCGGTATTACAGTGCCCCGTCTGCGGGCTGCCGCTGCATGCAGATGCGCAGGGCTGCCGCTGCGAAAACCGCCACAGCTTCGACCGCTCGCGCTACGGCTATGTCAATCTGCTGCAAAAGCAGAGGAAAAAGCTGCGCGGCGACGATGCGGAGATGATCCGGGCGCGGCGGGATTTCCTCGAAGGCGGCGCCTATCTGCCGCTGCTGCGGTGCATTGCGGATGCCGTGCAGTCTGCAAGCCCCCGCATGATTGCCGATATCGGCTGCGGGGAGGGCTGGTACTCCTGCTCGCTGCTGCGAGAGCTTCCCGGAGAGACCGGGCTTGCCGGCATCGACATTTCCCCGGCGGCGCTGCGCTATGCGGCAAAGCGTGCAGAGCAGTGCGGCCTTGCGAGCCGGACGGAGTGGGCGGCGGCATCGGTCAGCCGGCTGCCGTTTGCATCGGAAAGCTGCGATCTGCTTCTGAATCTCTTTGCGCCCTGTGAGGCAGGGGAGTTTGCGCGCGTGCTGCGGGAGGACGGGCTGCTGGTGCGGGCTATCCCGCTGGAGCGCCACCTCTGGGAGCTCAAGCAGGCGATCTACCGCGAGCCCTACGAAAACCGCCCGGTGCTCTCGGCGCCTGCGCAGTTTACACTTCTCGATGTGCAGCGGATTACCTACCGCTTTACGGTTTCGGGGCAGCAGATGCAGAATCTGTTTGCGATGACGCCCTATGCGCATAAAACCGCGCCGGAGGACGCGAAGCGCCTGCCGGTCACGGAGACAATGGAGGTGCAGGCAGCATTCGGCGTGCTGATCTGCCGGAAGCAGCCCCGCGGCAACAGCATGTAATTTTATATGGTGCCTCCGGCGGATTGATCGTGGGGGCGCTGCCCCCACACCCCTGCCAGAGGGATACTATCCCTCTGGACTCCCATTGCTGCTCCGCGCCAGCCCCTTTGAAAGGGGCTGACGCGGAGCAGTATCGGGATTCCAAAGGGACAATGTCCCTTTGGCGGGGTTTGGGGCGGAGCCCCATTATCAATGCATCGCAGATACCGCATAGACATTACATGCTGTTGTCGTGGGGCCGGCTGCGGCGGCTTGACAGCGGGCGCGATTTCCGATATAATATCAGTAGACAAATCATGCCGAAAAGGAGGTGCAGGAGTGGAATCCGAACAGAAAACCGCGAAAAAGCTGTATCCGATCGCAGCGGTCTGTCTGGGCAGCTTCCGCGAGGCGCGCGCCGCCGTGATCGAAGCCATTGCCGCGGCAGAGCGGAAGAAACCGGATCAGCCGGAGCAGGAAGCGCTCTCGCAGCTCCTGCGCATCTGCCAGTCGCGCGCTCCGGAAAAGCTCGCAGAGCACGATTTCCCGGAGGGGAGCCCGCTTCTGCCGCTGCTGAAGCTGACCGCCTCCGGCAGACGGAATCTCGTGCTGCATCTTTCCGATTATGACGATGCAGAGGCGGCCGCGGTGCGGCAGATCACCGCGGAGGAATTTGAGCAGAAAACCGAAAAGGCGCTCCGGCAGATGACCTTTTTGCAGGGCGGGCAGCAGCCCGATCCCGAAGCGCTCCGGGCGGCGCTGCATATGCTTAGCTGGAGCGAGGCCGATGAAGCGGCACTGCGCGAGGGGCTTCAATCGGCAAGAGCACAGGAGGCCGAGCAGCAGGAATCACGCAATATCCGCGATATTACGCAGAAAAAGCAGCCGGAGGAAAAACGCGCCCGAACCGTGACTGTCCCGCTCTGGACGATCATTGCGGGCGGGCTGTGCATTCTCGCGCTGTGCGTCAGCATGGTGCTGTCCGCTGTTTTGCGGCACCGGGATGAACCGGAGCCCGCGCTGCCTGCCGGTGCGGATTCCCATTCGGTCTATGAGCCCGGCGAATTTGACAGGATGGTCGAGCGCATCCTCTCGCTGGAGGCGGTGCAGCAGCGCGCCGCAGAGGCCGCCGGACTTGCGCCGGAGGATGCCGTATTCCTGAGCACAAAGCTGAAGCTCAATGCCGAGCCGGTCTGCTATGAGCTCGATTTCCTCGGCCGGAACGGGCAGGAATACAGCTATAAGCTGCATGCCGAAAGCGGCGCAGTGCTGGAGCAGCAGCAATTCAAGGCGGACAATGAACTGAACACAGAGGGCTGGATTCCGGCGGCGGACATGCGGCAGCGTGTGCTGAAAACCGCGAACATGCAAACGGCGCTGTTCCTCAAGGAGAAATGCTCCAGCGAGGATCAGCTCGGCGTGTATAAATATGAGCTGACGGATGCACGCGGAAAGCTCTTTACCGTGCAGCTGGAGGCGAAAACCGGCGCGCTGATCAAATACTCGGTCGAGGATCCGCAGACCGACAACCCGACCGATGTGATCTCTGCTGAGGAGGCAAAGAAAAAGGCAGTGTCCCGCGTCGGGGACTACAAGCCGGAGGATGTCATCTTCACGAAAACGAAATTTGACGGCAATGTGTATCTGATCGCATTCACGCTCGACGACGGCACACAGTACACCATTGAGCTGAATGCAAACGACGGCATGACCAATACGGTCGATGTTCACCCGGTTTCCGCGGATACCTCAAAGGCGATCGGGCTGCTGCGCGCAAGGGAGATCGTGCTTGCAAAGGCCGGCCTGACCGGCGATCAGACCGTCACCTTCACAAAGGCGAAGATCGACCGCAACAACGGCGCATATGTCTATGAGCTGGAATTTGAAACGCCCGGTTATGAATATGAGGTGAATCTCAACATTGAGACCGGCGAAATGCTCAAATACCGCGCATGGTCGCTGACATAAGGGAAGATTTTGCATCAGAATAATAGGATCGTGCTTTTGGCCGGGTCATTTCAGAGTGCCCGGCCAAAAGCTGTTATTTTGTGCTGATGCTGCCCGCGTTTCCGGTATTCTGAACGCCGAAGCCGCAATATCCCTAAAATGCGCATCGGCGGAATCGGGTTCCTTGATGAAATGCATAAATTCAAATCTGCATGCTTTTCTTTTTCCTGAAAATGTGTTAAAATAATCTTTGGGTGTGATTTTGTATCATTTTGCACCCGGAAAGGAAACAGAATGATATGGGGTTTGTTGTAACGGATCTGTTCAAGAAATACGGAGAAAAGGTCGTGGTCGATCATCTCAGCTTTGAGATGCGAGAGCCCGGCGTTTATGCGCTGCTCGGCACGAACGGCGCCGGCAAGACCACCTCGATCCGCATGATCCTCAATATGCTCGCAAAGGACGGCGGAACGGTGCAGTGGAACGGCGAGCCGCTCACGCTGCAAAACTGCAATGTCGGCTATCTTGCGGAGGAGCGCGGCCTTTATCCGAAAAATACGCTGATGGATCAGCTTCTGTATTTCTCCGCACTGCGCGGCGTGCCGAGAGCTGAGGCGAAAAAGCGCATTACCTACTGGGCAGAGCGCCTTGAGGCGACCGAATACCTCTTTCCGAAGCAGGAGGGCAAGAAGAAGGTCAAGCCCATGCGCGCAGACCAGCTCTCGAAGGGCAACCAGCAGAAGATTCAGTTCATGCTCTCGCTGCTCTCAGACCCGGAGCTGCTGATTCTCGATGAGCCGCTCTCCGGCCTCGACCCCGTCAACACCGACCTGTTCAAGAGCATCATCCACGAGGAGATCGACAAGGGCAAATACCTCATCATGTCCAGCCACCAGATGGCGACGATCGAGGAATTCTGCACCGACCTCACCATCCTGAACCGCAGCAAGACCGTTTTGCAGGGCAATCTCGCCGAGATCAAAAAGAGCTACGGCAGAATTCACCTGTTCATCAAGGCGGAGCAGGATCTGCGGGAGCTGATCGAGCAGGCGGGCATCACGATCCTCACGGATATCGGCTTCTCCTATCAGTGCCGCGTCACCGGCGAGGCGCAGGCGAATGCCCTGCTGAAAACGCTCGTCGAAAAGGGCATCACGCTGATCGCCTTTGACCTGCGCGAGCCGAGCCTGCACGAGATCTTCGTCGAAAAGGTGGGCGATGCACATGAAGAATAATCAGACGTCCAATGTCGGGACCGTCTTTCGCTATACGGTGCAGCAGCACTACAAAACGATGTCGGTCAAGATATTCCTCATAGTTCTGTTTGTGCTGTCAATTGCGGCGATTCCGCTGCTGCGCAGTCTGGCAGGCTCGGACAGCGAGGTCTCCTCCTCGGATATCACAAAGCTCCGGCTCTGCAATCAGACGGAGTATGCAATCTCCGCGGACGATATCCGTGCGGACGAGCGCTATGCCGATCTGGAGGTCATCGACGGGCCCGCAGAAAAGGATGCGCTCCGGCAGTATCTGCACGACAATGACACCGCAGCTGCCGCAGTCATCTCGATGGACGAATCCGGCATGGGCTTCAAAATCGAGGGCTATTACGGTGAGGACAGCAAAATCTCCGAAAACGACGCCGAGACCCTGACGCATGTGCTGGAGGATGCGCTGCATCAGGCGCTGCTGCGGACTCTTGAGGTCACACAGGAGCAGATCGACACCGTGAATACCAAAGTCTTCTCGACGGTTGCCTCTGTTCCCGATTACCTCAGCGGCGACAAGGCCGTTATGGACACCTCGACGCATATGATCGTCAATCTGTACTATTCCTATGCCGTCATGATTGTCATTGCACTTGCCATGAGCTATATCTTCCAGCTCTGCATGGAGGAAAAGGTCTCGAAGCTCGTCGAGGCGCTGCTGGTCAGCGTGAAGCCGGCTGCGCTGCTGACAGGCAAGATTCTCGCCGTGACATTCTTTATCTTCGGCGGCATCGCCCTGATCGCCGTCGGACTGATCATTTCGTACCATATTGCGAAATCGACCGGAGACGTCAGCTTTATCAAAGATTTCTTCGCAAACACCTTCGGCATGAATCCGGATGCGATTCATCTGGGACTCAAGAGCTGGCTGATGATCGCGGCCTGCCTGCTGCTGGCTTATTTCATCGGCGCATTTTTCAGCGGCATCGTCGGCTCCTGCTGCTCCAAGACGGAGGATACCCAGCAGGCCAGCATCGCGGTCGTGGTGTTCCTGATGATCGGCTATTTCACGGCGAGCTTCACTCCGGCGATGGAATCGGACGGCGTGAACTACTTTGTCTCGCTGTTCCCGCTGACCGGTATGTTCACGGCACTGCCGAACTATCTCTGCGGCAAGATTCCGCTCGCTGTTCTGCTCGGTTCGCTTGCAATCCAGATCGTCGCGGTGATTCTGCTCGCAAAGCTCGCCGGTGCAGTTTACCGGATGATGCTGCTTTACAGCGGCGGCTTCCCGAAGCCCGCACAGCTCATCCGCATGCTCCGCGAGAACCGCGGCACGGCAAAGCCCGCTGCCGGAAAGGAGGATTGATGCACGATGGCGGATCATCAGATGAAGAAAAATCCCCTTGCCGGTATCGGTCATGTCTACGGCTTTACGCTGAAGCAGATCTGCACGGCAAAGGGCTGGCTGATCTCCACGATTCTCATTGCGGTGCTGCTGCTCTGCGGCATCCCGCTGATTCTGTTCGCATCCTCCGCCGTGAGCGGTGACGATGACGACGGCGAGGCGAAGATCGCGTCGGTGCTGGTCTGTGACGAAACGGCCGGCGATGCCGACTATTCCGCGCTCACGCAGGGCGACCGCTTCACCGACCTCAGCTATACCGTTTACGGCACGATGGAGGAGGCGATCGCGGCGATCAAGGACAAGGATTCGACCGTGATCCTGCGCGTCACAAAGCCCGATGAGACCATGCTGCTGACTGTCTATCTGCCGGAGGATTCCGAGCTTTCCCGCAGCAGGGCAAGCAGCTATGCGGAATATGCAGAGTCCATGTTCCCGGCGATTCTCATGCAGAAGGCGCAGCTCACGCCCGAAAGCGTCATGCTGCTCTCCATGCCCGTCGAAACCTCTGCCTCCGAGCTCAGGCTCGATGCCGCAAAGGACGATGAAGAACAGAATGTTCTGGAGGAGGTTCTGGAATTCCTGCTGCCGTTCCTCATGCTCATGCTCCTGTATATGATGGTCATTCTCTACGGGCAGAGCATGGCAAACAGCGTCATGCTGGAGAAAAATTCCAAGCTCGTTGAGACGGTTCTGACCGCGGTGAATCCGGTCGCGCTCATGGGCGGCAAGCTCTTTGCGACCGCAACGGCTGCGATCATCCAGATTCTGATCTGGCTCGGCTGCACCTTCGGCGGCGCGGTCGGCGGCGTATTCTTCGCAAAGCAGCTCGTTCCGGAGACACAGAGCAATGCGGTTCAGGCGGTCTCAGGGGTCATCGACAACTCGCAGCTCTTCTCGCTTTCCGGCATTCTGCTGGCGCTTGTGATTCTTTCGCTCGGCTTCCTGCTGTATCTCTCGCTCGGCGCGATTGCCGGTGCGCTGGCCTCAAAGGCAGAGGACCTCAGCAAGACCAATGTGGTCTTTGTCATTGTGCTGATCGTCAGCCTGTTCCTCTGCATGGGCTCGCCGAGTGATGCGGATAAAACGAACTCGTTTATCTCCTCTGCCGCATGGATCCGGTACTTCCCGTTCACGGCGCTGCTGGTCAATCCGAGCGAGCTGATTCTCGGAAATTCCTCGCTCATGACCGCGCTGATCTCGATTGTGATTCTGATTTTGTCGGTTGCGCTGATCGTGTATCTTGCCGCAGCGATTTATAAGCTGCTGCTGTTCTATCGCGGCGCGGTGCCGACGCCGGCAAAGCTCCTTGCAATGCTGAAGGACAGCAAAAAGAAGCAGGAGTCGGCCGATTCGTGACCGGGAACGGACAGCTTTATCAGAACAAAAACAAAGTTTCGCTCAAGCCTTTTTATGAGCTTGAGCGAAACTTTTTTTATCTGATGAATTTTTAGGCAACACCGCACAAAGCCCGCCTGACGGCTTGGCGGCACATCTGCTTGCAGCTTTTCCGTCATCTTGCATGAAAACTCCTTGCTGGGCGACAGCCCAGCGGCGTCGTTTTCATACAATCTGACGAAAGATCTGACTGCG
>JAFUAD010000095.1 GCA_017460835.1 Oscillospiraceae bacterium | reverse complement strand
CCCCAAGCCCGCCGAGCTCTTTGCACGCTAGGGGAGTTTCGCCCACTGCGGTGGGCGACCAGAGGCTCTGCCTCTGGACTCCGCGAGCTTTTTGAAAAAAGCTCGACCAAAAACTTTAGAGACAACTCCGATTATGACTGAATAAAAATCCCCGAAAAAGCCACTCCCCCTGCACAAGATGCGGCAAATCGGAGCGTTTATTCTCCATTTTTAGAAAATGTGCCTGCAATCAATCCGAATTTGCGGGCAGTGCCCGCTGCCGATACAGCAAAGCGACGTCTGAGCAAACTGTTCTATACAGACATTCTTCTCGCCTGTCAGAAAACGGATTCAAACCCAATAGCCAACAGGCGCGAACAAAATCATGGAAGAATGAGGAGCCAAGACGGCGCGAAGCCAAAATGCCGGCGCGGGCTCCGCGCATAATCCGATAAAGAGCTTTATAATGTCGGCTCTGTATCATCCGGTGTCCGCAGTGCAAGTGTCGCAGCGGCGATCATCACCCGCGCAGCGCCGCATTTTTTCAGCAGCAGCGTGCATTGCCGCAGCGTACTGCCGGAGGTCAGAACATCGTCGCAGAGCAGAATGCACTGCCCCGAAAGGTTCTGTCCCGTATCGCGGAAGCGCTCGGCATACTGCGTCCGCTCCGCCCTGCTGACCTGATGCTGCCGGAGCTTTCCTGCGTGTTCCGTCAGCAGGTCGCCGCGTGCCGGGAGCCCGAGCGCCCTTGCAGCCGCCTTCCCGATGCGTTCCGCATGGGCATAGCCCTGCGCACGCCTGCGCCGCCTCGTGACCGGCACCCATGTGACAACCGTGATGCCGGAAAACAGCGGGTGCTCGCGAATCTGCGCCGCGAGCTGTTCGCCGGCGAAGTCTCCGAAATTGCGCAGCCCGTCCTTCAGCGAGAGCACGCCCGCCTTTGCCGCGCCCTGATACAGAAAGGCCGCCGCAGCCCCGTCCCACGGATACACCGCACCGCGGTTCTGCCGAACCCATGCGCCGTAATCCGCCCGCAGCCTTTGAAGCTCCGCCGCGCAGGCATCGCACAGCAGCCTGTCCGATGCGATCCTGTCCTGACAGCATCCGCAGCGGTTCGGGTACAGCAGCCCGAGCGCCCGCATGGCGAGCCGGTTCATGCGTCCTCCTCCGTCTGCTCCCTGTTGATGAGCTGCCGCAGCATGTCCGTCAGGCAGGAATACCGCAGAGTTTTCTGCTGATTCTCCACCATTTCCCGCACCTTTCGCGGCGAGCCGATGAGAATGAGCAGCTTTTTCGCTCTGGTGACGGCGGTATAGAGCAGACTGCGGTAGCTCAGGCGGTCGCTGCCCTCCGGCAGAACGAGAATCACCGCCTCGAATTCGCTGCCCTGGCTCTTATGCACCGTGACCGCATAGGAGAGCTCAAGCTGATCGAGCTGCTCTGCGCGGTAGCGAACCTTTTTTCCGTCGAAATCGACGAGCATCGTGTTGGTTGATTTATCGACCGCAATGACCGAGCCGATGTCGCCGTTGAAAATTCCGGCGCCGCGCTCGCCGTCCCGCGTCCATTCCATCTCATACTGATTCTGAATCTGCATGACCTTGTCGCCCTCGCGGAAGGTATACAGCAGATTTTTCATGATCATCTTGCCGTATGCCGGCGGATTGACCGCCTCCTGCAAGAGCTGGTTCAGCGTGACCGTTCCGAGAATGCCCTTGCGCGTCGGCGAAATGACCTGAATGTCGTTCTGCGGCGTATAGCCGTAAGCCTGCGGCAGCCTGCGCAGATACAGGTCCTTGAGGAAGGCAGCCGCCTCCGCCGCATCGCGCCGGTCAAAGAAGAAGAAATCGCTGTGCTTCTCGGTCAGGTCGGGCATTTCGCCGCTGACGATCCGGTGCGCACTGCGGATGATGCAGCTTTCCTGTGCCTGCCGGAAGATCTCGGTCAGCCGGACAACGGGAATCCGCCGGCTTTCGGTCAGTGCATGGAGCAGATTGCCCGCCCCGACAGACGGGAGCTGATCCTCATCGCCGACCAGAATCACGCGGCAGGAGAGCCGCAGCGCGCGCAGCAGCCCCTCAAAGAGCAGCGTATCGACCATCGAAAATTCATCGACGATCACGACATCCGCCTTGAGCGGATTGTTTTCGTTATGCTGAAAGCTGAGCTGGTTGTTTTCGTCATAGACCGTGCCGAGCAGCCGGTGAATGGTCTTTGAATCCCTGCCGGTCAGCTCGGTCATGCGCTTTGCAGCCCGGCCGGTCGGCGCAGCGAGCAGAACCGTGCTACCCGCCTTCAGGCAGAGGTGAATGACCCCGTTGAGCGTCGTCGTCTTGCCGGTTCCGGGGCCGCCCGTCAGTACCATAATCCCCCGGGAAAAGGCGCATGCGATCGCCTTTTTTTGCAGCGTGGCATAGGTCATGTCGGTTTCCTGTTCCTCCGCCTCGATCGCCGCACGGCAGTCAAAATCCTCCGGCGGTGAAAAGGCGAGCATCGCCGCAATCCGCGTCGCGATGTAATCTTCCGCCTCATAGTATTCGTCCGGATAGACATAGTCCCCGTCGCTGCCCTCATAGGCATACAGCACGCAATCCTCGCAGGCATCGGCATAGGCCGCGGCAAAATCCGCCTCATTGATATTCAGCGCCTGCACCGCGATCTGCCGGAATTCTCCGAACGGCAGGCAGGTGTGCCCTTCGAGCGCGGCACACTGAAACAGCCAGCGGAAGCCCGCGAGCAGTCGCTTCGGAGAGTTCGCGGGAATTTGCATATCTGCCGCGATCTTCTCCGCCATTTTGAATTCGAGCCCGATCCCCGCGCCGCAGAGCCGGAAGGGATTGTCCTGAATGACCTCCCATGCCGCACTGCCCCAGCGCCGGTACGCCTGCATCGCGACCGATGCCGAAACGCCGTATGCCTGCAATCTGCCCATGAGACTGCGCAGCCCGAAGATCTGCTGCGCGGCTTCGGTGATCTCCTCGCATTTCTGCGGAGAGATGCCCTTGATGCGGCAGAGCTTCTCCGGCTCCCTTTCGATGACCTGAAGCGTGAATTCTCCGAATTCTGCTACGATTTTCCGTGCCAGTGCCTTGCCGATTCCGCGGATGACCCCGCTTGCAAGATAGCGCTCAATGTTGACAACGGACGAGGGCAGCGCGCGCAGACAGCTCTCCGCACGGAACTGCATCCCGAAGCGCGGGTGATTGACAAAGCTGCCGGTCAGCTCCAGCTCCTCGCCCGGCTCAACCAGCCCGATCTCCCCGACAACCGTCAGCATCGTTTCTTCTGTTTCGAGATCGGCAACAATGTAGCCCGTGTCCTCGTTGTAGAACAGTACATCGTCTACCGTTCCGCGGATCGCCTGTACCATTTTCGGCGGCATATGCCCCCTCCTTTTTCCCGTTGTCCTCCTGTTGCCCTCCCTCAGAGGGAGATTAAAAGTGCCCTTCAGCGATGGGCAGTGGGGGACGCCGTCCCCCACACCCCCTGCCAGAGGGATACTATCCCTCTGGACTCCCATTGCTGCTCCGCTTCAGCCCCTTTGCAAGGGGTTGAAGCGGAGCAGCAGCGGGATTCCAAAGGGACAATGTCCCTTTGGCGGGGTTTGGGGCGGAGCCCCAT
>JAFUAD010000094.1 GCA_017460835.1 Oscillospiraceae bacterium | reverse complement strand
TCCTGTGATTTTGCTATTTTCGATAGCTTATCGGTATTGTTTGCCGCAGATGGGGATTTATGCATGGAGAAGATTTTGACAATTTGATACTGCAAATGACTGCTTGAACATATTTTCGTCACAGATTCTTCCGCAGCAGGCTGCTCATGCAGTCTGTCAGATCAGCACCGCCTGAAAGAAAGTATACCACCTTACACTTCTTCGGATGACCGGCCCCATCATCCGTTTCCGGCTCAGTCGGCGGTGCTTTTCTATTCACTCCCGGATGTACCGTTCCTTCGCCGAATTCAACTCCATGCAGAACACCATATCCAGTGTTAATGTTACCAGTGAGCGCGCTAAAAAAATACGGCAGCACCCAAGCGATGCTGCCAATTATAATTTCGGTCAAGGGGATGACCGAAAAATAGGGGGCTTATTTGAGAAGCATCCGCTTCATCAGCGTGAAATCGGCGGCGTTGATTCTGCCGTTGCCGTCGAGATCGGCTGCCTGCCAGTTCGGGAGCGCGGCAGTTTCCGTGAGCAGATATTCCTGCACAGAAACCAAATCAGCACGGTCGCACACACCATCCCCTGTCACATCGCCCTTGACCGCGCCGCTTGGCACCGCAAACAGCGTATACTGCACGCACCCGGCACTCTGCCCGTTTTCGCCGAGCGCGAGGGTTTCGCCCGCAGTCAGCTTTTTTCTGTAGATTACATATGTCACGCCCTTGCTGCTCTCTGCGGTGAGGGCAGTTTTCGTCCAATCGGACAGCCACGCCGGGGCGCTCGTCACGCGGACATCAACGGCGGCGTAGAGTGTCACATTGCCGAGTGCCGTGACCGTTGCGAGATCATCCGTGCTGTTCTTGGAATCGCACGCGGGCTGCACATATTCCGCGCCGGTCAACTCATCCGGCAGTGCAGTATAGGTCACCTCGTCGCGGTCGCCGTACACATCTGTGCCGATTTTTGCATTGTCAGTGAGATGCCAATTTGCATAATGGTCCGTATCGAGCAGCTGCACAGAAATGCATTTTCCGTTGAGCGGTGCAATGTAAATATCCACATTCCAGCTCTGATTTGCGCTGTCATCACAAGTCCACTCAACAACCGCAGCGCCCGCATCCTTCGAGCCCATTGCAACGCCGAGACAGCTGCTGCCGCGGGAGACCTTTGTCGTGACCGTATAGCTGCCGTCCTCATTCGGAACAAAGCGGAAGAGCTGCGCATCATCACCGGTTTTTGCGGCAAGAATCAGTGCCGTGCCGTTGCCGGTATCGCCGTTTTTGATTGTCAGATAATTACCCGATGCCGCCTCCCTGATAAGATAGTAATTTGCGTCAGATTCTTCGAGTGTGTAAAGCGTCTGCGCTGCGGTTTGGGTATCGGAAAGGTACAGTCCGCTGTTCACATTGGTGATCGCATAGGTGTGCGCGGTGTCCATTTGTGCGCCGGATTTCCCGCCGGAGACAGGCTCATTGCCGACCGCGATCTCTTTCAAAAACGGATTGTCAACCGTCTGCGCAACGAAATCCGCGCAGTCCGCATCGGTGATATATTTGATCTTGTCGTAGCGGTTGAAACAGCCCGAATACGCATTGCAGAACGCCTTGACATCGGTGCCGTTTTTGTTATATGCGGCGACCAGATGATAGCCGTAGCACTCGTTCGGATTCCACGCAGTTCCGTGGTTTTTGAAGCTGATTGCACTGGGCGTGCCGGACGGAGAATCCGCCGTATAGGAGCCGCTTTCGGTAAACGAAATTGCGCTGTTGCGGTCGGGGTCGAGCTCATTGCCCTTGTAGCCCTCGAAGCGGCAGTTCTGGTTGACAACGCGCGAGCCCTCGCCGCCGATCACCTGCGAGGATTTGTTCGGGTTGCTGCTGCCGGTGACGGTGTGATAATTGTTGTAATTGTGGTCAAATCCGTTGGAATACTGCGGGCAGCGGCGCGAGCACTGCTCCCATTTGTTGAACATCAGCGTCGTGTGCAGGCGGGATGTGTCCTTGTTCTGCGAGCCGAACGCGAATGTCCAGTAGCGGTTCTTGAAATAGTTGTAGGATGCGGTGATGTAGTCCGGATTGTAGCCGTTGTATTTTGCATCGGACCAGTTGCTTGCGGGCGTGTTGATCCAGACAAATTTGCCGACCTCAGCGTCGCGGTTCTGGGAGAATGTTGCGCTGAACGAATTGTGATCGAGCCAGAGATTCCGCACACCGTAGAATTGCAGCAGAATCGTGCCGGAGCCGGAGCTGTTGAGCGTTCTGCCGACCCAGTTCACATTGCGGATGACGATATTCCCGCTCGGTGTTGCATCCTCTCCGTAGAAGTCGTCGTTGCGGAGCTGGCTGTCATAAACCGTGTTCTTGCTGTAGGAGCCGATAATCGTTTTATTGTCGCGGATACGCTGTTTTGTCTTATTCTGATTGACAAGATCAATGTCCTTTGTGATGACAACGGTTTTCGGTTCGGTGCTGTCGAGCGCGGAGATCAGCTTGTCAACGGAATCTGCAAAAACCGTCTCGCCGAGCAGCCCGCCGATCGTACCGGCTTTCTCCTTGCCGTTGACCTTGCAGTTTGCGGCAAATCCCTCGAGCCCGTCGAGATTCAGCTTGTATTTTTGATATATATTGCCCTCATAACCGGAGAGCGAAACCGAATTGCTTTCGGGCGAAAATGTCAGCGCGGAGCCGTCGTTTGCGGTGATTTTGTAGTACAGATCGTAGCCCTCAAAATCCTTCTGCACGCTTTCGATTTTCCAGCGCTGATTTGCCGCATCGGTGTCCGGCGCGGTAACTGCAAGACCGCGGTCATTTGTCAGAATGTAGCCCGTCTGCGAGTTGACAATTTCGTATGTGCCCGCGCTGATGTAATTGAGATACCACTTCTGCGACCGCTCGCCGAGCATCGTGTAGGAGCTGACATAGTCGCCCTCCGCCGTGCCGGAGATCGTCAGGCTGCGGTTGGTGTCGCCGATGCCGATGCGGAATTCCTGCACCGGATAGCTCAGCGCATCGGCGCCCGCGGCGGATGCGGTGATGCCGACCGGCATGACGGGCAGCGCCGTGCAGCAGAGCATGGCTGCGGTCAGGACTGCGTTCACTTTCTTCATATTGATTCCCCCTGTTTCTTTTTGCCGTTTCCGGCTGATTCTATTATAGCGGAACCGGTCTATCATTTCAATGACATTCTGCCGAAAAAAGATGACATTTTGCGGAATGCTTCTTTCCGCAAAATGTCAGTTTGATTCCGCAAAAGGTGATTGCATCGCAGCACATTTTGTGATAGACTCATTATCAGCGGAGACCCCTTCCTCCGCATACGGGAAAACAGAGAAGAAACCGGAGATTTGAAATGAAAACAACGCATATTCGCAAAAAAGCAGCCGCATTCTGCACGGCACTGCTGAGCTGCGCCGCTATGCTTCCGGCGATGCCGATGCCGGCCTCCGCGCTGGTGCCGCTGCCGAAGGCATCCGAATCCGACAAGCGCATCCGCGTTGATCTGAACGCGAACGACGGGCGCTGGGATGCCTACACCGACCTGTTTGAAAACTGGGTCGTCACAAGCGGCAGCTCCGCGAGCGCGACCTATAACGGCGTGAAATTTACGCTGTCAAACGGCGGCAGCAGCGGGAACGGCATCAAGTCCTCGAACAGCAAAACGCTCATCCGCACGGATATGTCCACGCCGACCCTGACAATGGACGGCGTGCTCATTGACAATGCAAGCTCCGGCGGCACGATCAAGCTGGAGATCTCCGGCCTCTCCGCCGGCACGCACACCCTCACGACCTATCACAGCTTCTACGACAATGTCAGCGGCAGCAGTATGTCTGTATCGGTGGACGGCACGAAAAAGGCGACCGGCATCCGCGCGGTTTCCCGTGTCAAACGTGACGCAGATGCGTCAAAGGCGTATGTTACATTCACGGTACAGGCGGGCAAAACCGTCACCGTTTTGATTCAGCCGGAGGGCAACGGCAGCTATAACAATGCGGTGCTGAATGCCTTTGAGATCGACTGCGCCGACCCTGTGAGGAGCATCTCCGGCATGCAGCCGAAGGACGGCGATCAGCATTACGAAACGGAAAAAGGGCTTTCGTGGAATGCCGGACAGGGTGCCGTCAGCCACAATGTCTATTTCGGCGAAAGCTACGACGCGGTGTTTTCTGCGGATACCCATTCGCCGGAATATAAGGCGAACCAGACCGCGGCAAGCTATGCACTGCCGGATAATCTCAGCTCTTTGCAGCCGTATTTCTGGCGCGTGGATGAGGTCGATGCGGACGGGAATACCGTCAGGGGCGATGTGTACAGCTTTTATCCGGCGCGGCTCGCATTCCCGACCGCAGAGGGCTACGGCAGATATGCACGCGGCGGCAGAGGCGGATATGTGTACCATGTCACGAACCTGAACGACTCCGGCGAGGGTTCACTGCGTTACGGGCTGGAAACGCTGAAAGGCGCACGCATTGTGGTGTTTGATGTCGGCGGCATCATCGAGCTGAAGGATAAGATCACGATTCCCTCTGACGGCGGAGATGTGTATATTGCGGGACAGACCGCGCCCGGCGACGGCATCTGCATTCTCAAATATTCGATCGGTGCGATGGGCGCGCGGGATATCATCATCCGCAATCTGCATGTGCGCATCGGCGATGCAAGCGGCAAGGGCACCGACGAGGGCTTTTCCTCCCGCGGCGCACATAACATCACCTTCCAGCGCAATATCATCGCAGAATCGCTGAATGAATCCGTCCATTATAACGCCAATGACCGTTCGCAAAAAGAGCGTCATGCGTTTGCGGCATCCGTCAGCGGCAGCGTCGGCAGCTTTCATCACAATCTGCTGATTAACTGCACAGACCGCAACTGGTCGCTCGCGGGCGGTCTGGAGGCAGACGGCAAATCGCTCGGCGGCGCACTCGATATCACAAACAATGTGGTCTATAACTGGTGGGTGCGCACGACCGACGGCGGCGTCGGCAGACTGAATTTTGTCGGAAACTACTACAAAATGGGCGCGGTCAGCAATGATATGGCAATCTTGCAGCTCAACGACGACAAGCTCTGCGACACCCCGATGCAGGTGTATGTCTCCGGCAACAAGGTCACGGACAGCAAGGGTAATGCAAAACTAAGTCCCTCGCAGGATGCTTGGAACACAAAATACATTCAGACCTATGTCAAAACTGCTGCGGAGCAGCGCGTCAATCAGCCGCTGTATCCGAGCTATGTGAATACGCAGTCTGCCGATGATGCATATGCAAGTGTGCTGGCCAATGTCGGCGCAAATGCACAGGGGCTCGATTATCTCGACCAGCGCTATCTCAATGAGGTGAAAAACGGCACATACACCTATACCGGCTCGGTTGACAAGCTCAAGGGCATCATCGACAGCCAGAATGATGCGGGCGGCTATCCGACATCTGCAAAATTCAAGGGCGGCAAAGCCCCTGCCGATTCCGACCGCGACGGCATCTCCGATGAATGGGAATCTGCGCACGGTCTTGACCCGAATAACGCGGCAGACGGCAATCTCACAACGCTTTCTGCCGAAGGGTACACCAATATTGAACTGTATCTCAACGAGCTTGCAGGCGATTCTGTGCAGATTCAGGAGAATCCGGTCGTCATCGAGCCGCTGAACGGAACGCTGATTCAGTCGCTCGAAATCAAGGATACCGCAAATTACAAAAGCTGGCAGATCGCGGAGAATGCCGCTGTCGGCGATGCGGTCTTCGGCGACCGCGATGTGACCTATACTGCACTTCCGTCCGTGCTGCAAGGTGCGGAGTTCATCCGGACAGCCTGTGACTCCAAAAATTCGGGCAGCGATCTGGCAGCATTCACGGCGGGCGCGGACATTACCGCATACCTGCTCGTGGACAGCCGCGTTACGGCAACTCCGGCGTGGCGCAGCGGCTGGACGAAAACCGATCTCACCGCAGAAAACAACAAGGGCGTGACATTTGCAATCTACAGCAAAAATTATGCCACCGGTGAGACAGTCACCCTCGGCGCAAACGGGCAGAGCACAGGCTGTGTCAATTATACGGTGTTTGTCACGGCGCAGCAGGGTGTCATCGGCGATGTCAATGCAGACGGCACATTCAGCACAGCGGATATCGAAATGCTGCAAAAGTGGCTGCTGACCGACGGCACTCTGACCGATTGGAATACAGGCGATCTGGACGGAAACGGCAAAATCAATGCAATTGACCTGACGCTGATGAAGCGCATGGCACTGACATAACAGCGAACCGGCATGGCGTATTTGCGCGTCGTGCCGGTTTTTGTTGACAAATCTCCGGAAAGCGTTTATAATAAGAAAAAACGCGAACGGGGGTGCCAAAATGAAGCGCATCGGGATTCTGATGCCTGCAATCACGGATTTATTGCAGGGCGAGCTGATTTACAGCGTCTGCGAAAGCGCATTTCCGCTGGGATTTGACGTTGTAACGCTGACGAATGCGACCAACGGCTACGATGATTTTGTTCACAATGAATTTTCCGTCGGCGAGGAAAACATCTTCTCACTGCTCCGGGAATTGCGCCCGGACGGTGTGATCTTTCCGGTGCAGTTTTTCCATAAAACCGCGCTGATCAAACAGCTTTGCGATCTGATTGCGGAATGCGGCATTCCCTGCGTCACGACCGGGCAAAGGCTGCGGGATTTTCCGTATGCAGAAGCACCGCAGCGGGAATCAATGGCAGTGCTGACGGAGCATCTGATCACGGCACACGGCTGCCGGCGTATCATTTGCCTCACGGGGCCGGAGGGCAATCCCGACGCAGAGGCGCGGCTTGCAGGTATGCTCGATGCCGCAAAGCAGCACGGAATCGAAATTCCGCCGCAGAATATTTTGTACGGCGACTTCTGGAAGGACAGTGCGTGCGCCCTTGCCGACCGGCTTTTCTCCGGCGAAATCGCGATGCCCGATGCCGTGATCTGCGGCAATGATATTATGGCGGAAACGCTCTGCGACCGCCTTGCGGAACACGGCATTTCCGTTCCGCAGGATGTGATCGTGACCGGCTTTGACGGGCATATTCAGGCGCTGGCGCATGTTCCGTCCGTCACGACGGTCGGCGGGCAGAACCGGGTACTCGGGCGCATCGCCGTGCAGATGCTGTGCGCGCAAATCGGGATCGAAGCGGTCATTCCGGCGCAGTCTATGCAGATCATGCCCGGCGCGAGCTGCGGCTGTGTGAGCGAGGCCGAAAGCGCCTATCATGCAGCGGTGCAGGTGCAGAATTACATCAACCGCGATTTTGAGCAGACCTACAGCTATGAGATGCAGAATAACACCGGGTATATTGCCGACATGGCAGAGGCTGAAAATCTCGCTGCGCTCGTCGCCGTTGCGGACAGCAGCACGCATCTGCTTTCCGATTTTGCGGGGATTGATCTCTGCATTCTGCCGGATTGGGCGGGCGATTTCAAACACCCCGAGCAGTACCGCTCCGAGGGCTACCCCGCGGAAATGTATCTGACACTGTCAAAACAGGGCGCGGTGCATCGGCCGAACGATCTGATCTTTCCGACACGCGAGCTGATTCCGGCACTGAATCAGCAGCACGAGCCTGCACTGCTCTTTGTGATCCCGCTGCACCATGTCCGGCGCGTTTACGGCTACGCGGTGCTGACCGATACGCCGCAGCCGCAGCATATTTTCCGTATCAATACGGTGCTGGTAAGCTGGCTCAACGCCTTTGCAAACGGTCTGCGCACGCTGCAAAAGCGGCTCTACACCGAATATCTGCGCGAAAAGGTCGAGCGCGCGTCGATGTACGATTTACTCTCCGGGCTTTACAGCAAAAAGGGAATTTTGCAGCAGCTCCCGCTCTGTGCGGAGCAAAACCGCAGATATGTGCTGCTGCTCATGACTGTTCGCCGGCTGATGACAGAGCGCAGCACGGAATCGCAGAAGGTGCTGGACTGGCAGGTCGATGCCGAAATGATGATCACCAATGCGCTCCGGCTCATGCTGCACGGTGACGATGCCGCCGCGCATCTCAGTCAGCACACATTTTTGCTGCTGACGCCGATCTCCGAATCGACCGATCTGTCTGCATACACCGAGCAAATCATGATTCGGATGGAAACGCTCATCAAGAAAACGCAGGATTCCATTGCATCGGCGTATTTTCCCGCGCTGATCTGTCATGCGGCAGAGGTCACGGAATATTCGGAGCGGTTTCTGGCAGAGCAGCTTGAGATTCTGGCACAAAAGGCCTCCGCTTCGCCGCAGAAAACCGATTACACACAGCAGCTCACACGTCTGCGCAGGGAGATTTTCAGCACGCCGCAGTCGGACTGGAGCGAGGATGCGGCTGCGGGCATGCTCTGCATCAGCCGCAGCTATCTGCAAAAGATGTATAAGCAGCAATTCAGCGTAACCTTCATCGACGATGTCATCAATGCGCGGCTGCTGAAGGCAAAGCTCCTGCTCACAACAACCAATCTGCGCATTCACGAGATCGCGGAGCAGTGCGGCTACAACAACCCGACGCACTTCATGCGGCAGTTCCGCAGCAAGACCGGCATGACTGCGGCGGAATACCGCAAAAAAGAAGGAAAATGAAATCGCATGTGCAAAGCAGCAGCTCCCCGGTTTGGGGAGCTGTTCGCCTGTATTCATTTCCCGATGTACCGTTCCTTTGCCGCTTCCATCCCCATACAGAACATCAAATCCCGTGTCAATGTTTTCACTGCGCGCCTCGTCACACAAACGCGGTGTTTGCCGCAGGCGGGGATTGATGCATGGAACGTCAATCCGATTATTTCCATGGCAATTCACTTTGCGCCCAATATTTTTTGCAATGAAAACAATTCATCTTCGGTCATGTTTGCTGGAACACATAACTGCACAGCACCGTAATCATCTTCCGCCGAATAAATCCAAACCTTTTCCTGCGAGATAATCGCAGCATACTTTGCACCTAACAATTTTGCATAGCTCCGAGCCTGCGAGAGAGCCTCGTTCAACTCCTGCTGTCGAGTAATCGAGCGTTTTGCTTCTACAATAGCAAATGCAGACTGATGACCGTTGCGCTTGATCGAACCGCCGCCGTATGCAAGCATGACCGTTTTGCCGGCCTTTGCAAGCTCCGCAGGCAGATTCGCCGCTGCCGCGCCCTCGCCAAAATACACCTTGACCGGATAGCTGTATGTAAATGTGTTCATCGCGAAGACCTCCTCGATTGATACCACTATTATAGCACATTTCATCGGATTTGTACAATACCGATTTTGCATGCTGCCATAACCGCTGATTACAGCAGGAGCGTTGTGCAGATCAGGCAGAGGGAAGACGGTTATTTTCGTTTTAACATTTCTCAAACATTTCAAAAACAACTCGCAAACATTCCCGGTATATAATAGCATCATACCAAACGAAAACAGAAAGCGAGGATTCATTTATGAACACAACGACTGTCAACAGAGAAAAGGTCAGAGCAGGTCAGCCCTATCTTTACAGAGAAAACGGACTGCCCAGTGAGGTGTATGAGATCAGAATGCAGGACAGGGTTGCGCACACAGCTTTGCAGACTGCACTGGAACAGACGATTGAACGCTACCCGTATTTCAGGGTGCGCTACGAGGAGCAGAACGGCGATTTCTATGCAATTGAGAACGAATTGCCGCTCGAAGCATTTGAGACCGACGCGCTGATCCCTCTCGGCGGAACGGAGAACCATTACTACCTGATCGGTGTGACACATCACGGACGCAATATCGACGTTTCCTTCCACCACGGTCTTGCCGACGGCAGGGGTGTCAAGAGCTTTGTGGAAACATTGATCTATAACTACTGTCAGGCAGCATACGGGAGCTGCGCAGACAGCGAGGGGATTCTCACAAACGATGAGCCGATGACCGACACAGAGACCGCAGAGCCGTGCGGTGAAAAATATCCCGTTGACCGCAGCAGGCTTCATAAGATCGAGGGCGTTTCGAGAAAAGGCTTTGCTCTCCCCGAAACGAAAGAGCCAAAAGCCTCGCACAGACGGTATGAGCTGAAATTTGCGCAGGAGGATTTTATAAGGCTCTGCAAGCAAAACGGCGCATCGCCTGTTGTAATGCTCAGTGTCATGATGAGCAGAGCGATCCGTGCGCTTTACCCCGAAAACGGTGAGGTCATCAACAGCAATTTCCCTGTCGATGCAAGACAGGCGCTGGGTGCAGAGGGAACATATAAAAACTGCGTCAAGAGCATCAGCCTGCCTTACGGTGCAGCCGAACAGGAAATGTCTGCGGAAGCGCTTTGCAAACATTACAAGACGCTGATGAACGAGCAAAGAGAGCCTGAACGCTGCAAGGACGAATTCAACAAGATCATCATGCTGCTGAACGCCGTCGGCCATTTGCATTCGTTCAAGAAAAAGCGGATGATTATGAGATTTCTTGACAATCTGAAGCTCGACACATATCTGATCAGCTATATCGGGCAGTTTCATCTGAATGAGAATGCACAGTATGTGGATTCCATCCATCTTTTCTCCGACTGCTCGGACGGACTGGTTCTGAACATGACCTGTCAATGCGGATATTTCTGCATAGATTTTGTTCAGGATTTCGAGAGCGATCAGTATGTCAAAGCACTTGCACAGCAGTTTGAGAATGCGGCTGTTGAACTTGCTGTTTCCGACATGATAGAATTTTCGACTCCCTGCGATACGCTTATGAGGGATATGCCCGTTCACGCCGAGCCCGCTGAAGCGCGTGAGAGCCTGATTCAGAAAACCGTCTCTGCAAATGTGCGTGCATATCGTTTTATCGAGCGAAAGGCAGTCGGCGGATATACAGCGATAGAGAACGCTTTTGTCAGGTTGTTTCTGGCAAGGAACGGTGAAACCGCAGAGGAAGCAAAGCTGCGTCTTGCAGAGGAACAGGTCAACAGAAGCATTGCAAAACGGGACGAACTGATGAGACTTTCTCATATCGCTTAATATTTCAGAACAGGCTTTGGGATATTTCTCAGGCATTGCAAAATCATCTCATAATCCTGATTTCCCGGAGCTGAACCGGGCACAGAAAGCCCGCAGCACCCGGTACGCCGAAGGGGAAGCGTACCGGGTGCTGTTCTGTTCAGATATTCATGAGTTCGCGCTTCATCAGCGTGAGGTCGGCGGCAGTCAGTCTGCCGTTTTCGTCCAGATCGCCCGCCTGCCAGTCTGCGAGCACCGTGTTCGGCTGAGACAGAATCCATCTCTGCAAGAGCACAAGATCGTTGATCTCCAATTTGCCGTTTTTGTCCACATCTCCGCGGACTGCACGCGCATTTTGTTCGAGCTCCAGCTCTGTAATCTGTATGATCCCGCTGCTCTGTGCGTCATAGGTAAAGCGGATCCGGATGCGGTCGCCGGGTTCGTAATACGAGAGATTTTTCGTATCATCGCCGCCGTAATAGGCATCGCCGCTGAACGAGAAGCTGCCGTGCTCTGCAAAGCGGATCACGCCGCCGTTCCCCGTGAGCTGCATCTCCGCAACTGTATCGGTGAATGCAGCCTCCGCGATCTGGGGCTGAGCTGTTGTTGTGGTGGTTGTGGTGGTGGTCGGGGGCGCGGTCGTTTCCGTGACCGAAGGCTCCGTCGTAATCGGCGAGAAGCCTGCGAGGTCAAAACGTCCGGGCTCATCCTTGAGCTTGCTCCATGTGTACTGCGCAAAGTATTTGTCGAAGGTGTTGATGTAGCTGCACGAGCCCGCCATCATGATCGAGCCCTGACCGCCGGGGAAGCCGCCGGGCGGGAAGCCGTCCGAAGCGCCCTCGCCGCCGTAATAATCGGGATAGCCGAAGCCGTGTCCCATTTCATGCAGCAGAATGTGCTCGCTGGTGGTGCCGTTCAGCAGTCCCTCGATTGAGTGGTCGGAGAGAATCTGCCCGTACTGATAGCCGACGCCGCCCATGTCGATCATGCCGTGAATGCCGTGGAGATACATGTCAAAGCGGTTGTCATAGCTGCCGTTGTAGCTCCAGTTTTTGTCCTGCCAGTGCGCATAGCGGGAGAGCGCCGTCGGCTCTGCGGGCTGCAATTCCGGAATGCTGGAATTGCCCATGCCGCTTTCAATGAGCCAGTCGCGTGTCCACGGCACTGCGGTCTCGGTGAAAACGACCTCGTCCGGCTGAAGGTCCTGCAAAACGCTCTTGTCCAGCACCGCATAGCCGATCACCTTGACATTGACATGCTCGACCGGCCAGTCGTCATACCCCACAAGGCAGTCGTTCCACTTGTTGAGGGCATCCTCCAGCATCTGCGGGAGCCTCTGCCTCTGCGCAAGGGTGAGTGTTTCGTAGGACTGCCAGATCAGGATGTACTGCACGGTTCCGTTTCCAGCAATGATCTGGTCGTAGACGGTGTTCCAGCCCTTGCAGGAGCCCTCCGGCTCGATGCGGTTTGTCCAGACCCAGTCGCAGGCGGTGCGGTATTCCTGCGGGATATCGGAGATACTCGCCGCAGAAGCGGATTCAGGGCCGATGATCGGTTCCGGTGCTGTCATCGCGGACAGACACAGGACTGCCGCTGTCATGGCAGCTGCGATTTTCTTTGTGTGCATATGGTTTCCCCCTTTTCCCGTTATGTCAATTTTCCATGAAACATAACGCTCTGTATATTTCTATTGTAGCGCAATTTCCCTGAAGTGTCAATTCAATATTGCACAAATTATGGCAATTTTATTTCTAATCGCTGTAAAATTATCTTGAAATTCCGATGCAGATATGCTATAATAGTATAATAATACAATAACAGACCGGGAGGTGTCATATGAAACCAAAACCGCTGATCGGCGTGATCGCGCCGGTTCTGGCAAGGTCATTCATGCAGGATATGCTGCGCGGTGCGATCGCACAGCTTCGGCTCTGCGGCTGCGATGCGCTCATTCTTGCGTCGCTGATCCAGTTTGAAAGCGCAATGCCCGCACATGCTGAGGCCGAGCGTGCCGTTTTCCGCATGATCGGCGCGCCGGATCTCGATGCCTTTTTGTATCTGAAGGATGAAGCAACAATGGGGCGGAAGGCAATCGACGAGATTGAGCGCCGCCTGCTGGAGTCGCAGAAATATGTCATGACGGTCGATGAAACGGCGCATCCGGTGTTTGACAGCACGCAGTATGACGATTATGACGATTTCGGCAAGCTGACCGAGCATCTGATCGTGGTACATGGCCGCAAGCGGATCTACTGCCTGACCGGGCCTGCGGAGAGCCATCAGGCACAGACGCGGCTGCGCGCATGGAAGGACCGCATGACGCAGCACGGCCTTTATTTTGACGAAACATATTATGAATTCGGCACATTCTGGTATGATTCCTCGATCGCGTATGCCAAAAAGCTGCTCTCCGGTCAGCTTCCGATGCCGGAGGCGATCGTCTGCGGCAATGACGTCATGGCGGTCTCTCTGATCAAAGAGCTGACTGACGGAGGTGTGCGCGTGCCGGAGGATGTTGCGGTCACGGGCTATGACGGCTATCCGTTTTCCCATCGTTCCGGATTGACGCTGACCACATATGCGCGCAATCACAGACAGCTCGGCGCGGATGCCGTGCGGCGGCTCTACCGGAATCTGACCGGATTGCTTTGCAGCAAGCCGCAGCTTCCAAACAACGGATTTTGTGCCGGGCGCTCCTGCGGCTGCACGAATATTCCTGCAAATCAGCTTGAGCCTGATCCGGAGGCCGTCATTCCGCGCATGTGGGCGGATTCGATGTTCGGCATCAGCATGATGCCCGACCTCGCACAGGCAAAGGCCATGCCCGATCTGCTCTCGCGGGCGCTGTATTACTGCAAAATGCTGTACGGTGCCGAGCGTGTGCGTGTCTTTCTCAGTGAGCCGGACGGCACACTTTGTCTGTCGGCATCCTATGAAAGCGGCGCCCTGCCGCAGATTCGCAGCGACAGACTGCCCAAGAACCGCGCCGCAGCGTTTCTGACCGGCAGCGCAGAGCCGGAAATTGTGTTTCTCTCACCGCTCCATATGAATGATCGGCAGTTTGGCCTGATCGCGCTGCAATGCGCCGGAAACAGGGTATATGACGAGAGCTGGCTGCACTTTGTCACGGAGCTGGAAACAGCGCTCGACCGGATGCCGGAGGCGGAGGCAGAACCGCTGCCCGTATCAAAGTCTGCGCAAAATCGCGGTGTGATGCATGATAAGCTCCGGCAGCTCCGGCAAAAAATGCGGGAATCGCCTGCCGAAGCATGGACTGTGGAACGGCTCTGCGCGGAGAGCGATCTCCCGAAAAGCACGCTGCAAAAGCATTATAAGCAGCAGTTCGGCAAGAGCCTGTTTGAGGATCTGATCGAATTCCGCATTGATGCGGCGAAGCGCCTGCTTACGGAGACCTCGCTGCCGCTCAGTGAGATTTCAGAGGCGTGCGGATATTCTGCCGAAAGCTATTTCATGAAGCAGTTTAAGCGCATCACCGGCCTGACACCGACCGAATACAGAAAAAAGGCGTAAAGGCAATACCGCACAGAGCTGGTGGTGCAGATGCGCAGTCAGATTTTTTGTCAGATTGTATGAAAACGACGCCGCTGGGCTGACGCCCAGCAAGGAGTTTTCGTGCAAGATGACGAAAAAGCTGCAAGCAGATGTGCCGCCAAGCCGTCAGGCGGGCTTTGTGCGGTGTTGCCTAAAAGCAAACCTCACGGCGATGAAGCGGTACCTGATGAATCCGTGACATACCGGGCAGCCCCTGCAATTTGTGCGATCCGCGACAAATATACAGTGAAGTTGACAATTTGATATTGTGATAGTCAGCATATCATGGTACAATAAAACCGGTGCAGTTTCTTGTATCTTGCGCACCGATTCTTGGGGGGAACTGATATGAAGCATCATTTTTTGAAGCGGGTGGGTGCATGCTGCACGGCAATGCTGACCGCCCTCACACTCTGGGCAGGGAAGCCGCAGCCGGCAGAAGCGGCATCGGTGGATTATCCGCCGGTTCTGCTGCGCATGAGCACTGCCGACAACAGCCGGAACATCAATATTTCCGGCTACGATGACAAGGCGGCCTGTGTTGCCTCAGAGCTCAAAAACACGCAAAACGAAAACTGGCGCTTTGACTATGTCAATACCGACAGCAAGGGCAGCTTTTACCGCATTGTCAACATGGGGACAGGCAAACCGCTCACGCCGATGAACTATGCAGCCGAAAGCGGCACGGAATGTGTCATCTTCGGCTATGAAAATAACCCGGCGCAGTATTGGTATGTGATTCCGGTCGATCAGGACAGCTACGGCAACGATCTGCACTACAAGATCGTCAATTATACGAATACCGACGCAGCGCTGACCAATACAAGCAACAAAATCACACTGACAAATTACAGCGGCAGCAGCGCGCAGAAATGGCTGCTCAATGCCGCAGGCTTGCAGGGCTTCGGTGCATACTGCAAGGATATGAACGGGAAGGAGAAGGCCTGCGACATCGGCGGCGCACTCGGCAAGGTCATCGAGGTCACGACATTCGATGAGCTGAAGGCCGCCTGCACCAGCAGCGAGACCTGCACCATTGTCATTGCAAAGAATATCAGCAAGACCGGCTCCTATACCGCAGACAGCAACGGGCGCTACCGGTTCAATGATGCGAAAATCTACATGCAGCCGAATAAAACCGTCATTGGAAGCTACGGTGCCAACGCGCTCTACAATGTCTACTTCCAGACCTATGACACGAACTACGGCCCCGGGCATAATATCATTCTGCGGAATATTGAGATTTCGCATGACAAAGAGCTGAATAATGACAATATCTGGGAATTTGCATACGGCTGGAACTACTGGATCGACCACATCACATTTGTCGGGCATGACAAGCTGAACGGTGCATCGACCGGACAGGATGACTGGGACAAATTCCTGAACTTCAAGGGCACATCCGATTTTATCACGGTTTCCGATTGCAGCTTCGGCCTGCACGAATACGGTGTGCTGCTCGGCTATCCGACTGACGATGAGGCGACGAAAAATCAGTATGACGGGCATCCGCTGGTCACGCTTTCCTCAAACTGGTATCACGATACCCTGACCCGTGCGCCCGGCCTGATGCGCTGGGGTTACTTCCATTCGGTCAACAATCTGGTTCAGAATTTCAGTATGGCGTATACCGTTCACAGCGGCTGCGATATTTACGCAGAAAACTGTGTTTACGAAAACGGCGGCAATGTCATCTGCGACTGGAATCAGATCACCTATGCCGGTGCGTATACCGAGACCGGCTCGATCTTTACAAGCTGCAACCGAACCGTGCAGGGGCAGGGAACCTCAAGCAATCCGAGCTATTCCGTGGCGAGCAGCTTCCGCCCGGGCAACAATTACAGCTATTCCGCTCTGCGTGCCGATCAGGTCAAGAGCTACTGCACGACCTATACCGGCGCACAGTCGAGCGCATCCAAAATGACCCATTCCATGTTCACGACTGCCGGTTACCCGTCTGCGGGCTATCTCACGGCGCCTTCAACCACAATGGAGCCGGAGGTCATCGAACCGCTCAGCGGCAATCTGATTCTGGATCTCACGGTGACCGATTCCACCCGCAAGGCATGGGCGATCGACACCGATGTGCAGACCGGTGATCTGATTTTTGGCGACCGTGAGGTCGTCTGGCAGACACTCCCCGCAGACCTGATCGGCGGCGAATCCATCGTCACGGCATGTGATGCGAAGAACTCCGAGGGCGATGCGCTGGCGGCATTCACCGCCGGTGCAGATATGACCGTCTGGATCGCGCTCGACAACCGCGTGACCGCTGTGCCGAATTGGATGGCGGGCTTCACAAAATCCGCGCTCACCGCGACAAACAATAACAATGTCACCTTTGATCTCTACAGCAAGGCAGTGCAGTCCGGCGATACCGTGACGCTCGGCGCAAACGGGCAGAGCGCAAACTGTGTCAATTATGCGGTCATTGCAGCACTGCCGAAGGACATCACCGGCGACGGCATCACCGATCTGCTGGATGTGCGGGCTCTGCGCGATTATCTGCTGAATGCGGGCACGCTTAAAAATCCCGCCGCTGCCGATCTCGACGGAAACGGCAAAATCAGCGCGATCGACCTCACGCTGCTGAAGCGGCAGCTTCTGACCGCACCTGCGGAGCCGGAAATCCCTGAGCCGCAGAATACCTACGAATCCGCAGATTTCGCATTCTCCGGCAAGGTTTATCTGGTCGGCGATTCGACCGTCTGCGAATACAACACCGACACGCAGACCTCGCTTGACCGCTACGGCTGGGGCATGAAGCTCGCGCAGAATTTCAATCAAGTCACTGTGACGAATCTTGCGCTCTCCGGCAGAAGCTCCCGCAGCTTCCTCACAGAGCAGAATTATCAGACGCTGAAATCTTCACTCAGCAAGGGCGATTACCTGTTCATCCAGTTCGGGCACAACGACGAGAAAACCGACGAGACGGCTTATCCGGGGCTCGGCACCTATCCGGGGCTCGACTGGAGCACGCTCGACAGCAGCGGAAAGGATGCGCAGGGGCGTTACTCCTATGAGTACATCCTCGCGGCATATTACATCAATCTTGCAAAGAATGCCGGTGCGCAGCCGGTGCTCGTCACGCCGATCACGCGCCGCGCCTCAAACGGCACCGCAAATTACAGCGGGCATACCGCCTATCAGAGCGGCATGAAGACCCTCGGCGAGATGTATAATGTCCCCGTGATCGACATGACCGCGCTGACCGCCGAGCTCTACACGAACCTCTACAATGCCGGCGGCGCGGATGAAACCGCAAAGCTGCACTGCTTCACCGATGCCGCGCACACCACGACCGACAACACGCATCTGAGCAATGCCGGCGCGACGAAGATCGCGTCCATGATCGCAGAGCAGACAAAGGTGCTCGGCTTGCAGATCGCAGACCGCCTGAAATAGAACCAAAAACAAGAACCGCCGCCTGCACACACGCAGACGGCGGATTTCTTCTGGTTATGGCAGCTTCAGCCGCGGCAGGCCTTTTCGATATCCTTCAGGCTGCCGATGACGAGAACACTGTCATCTGCATGCATTACCGTGTCAGCCATCGGAATGCTGAGACCGTTTTCCTCGCGCACAGCGATGATATTCAGGTGATATTTGCGCCGGATATCGAGATGGGCAACCGTTTCGCCGTCCCACGCCCGCGGCACGGAGATTTCATAGATCGCCATTGCTTCATCCATCTGGAAATAATCGAGGATGTCATCCGACGCGGCGCGTGTCGCGAGGCGTACCGCGGTCTGCTTCTCCGGGTACACGGTTTCATCCGCACCGTTCCGGAGCAGGAATTTCTCCTGCACATCATTCTGTGCGCGGGAGATGACCTTCCTGGCGCCGAGCTCCTTGAGCAGGGCGGTCGTTTCGAGCGAATTCTGGAAATTCCCGCTGATCGTCACGATGCAGACATCAAAATCCGGAATGCCGAGCGTGCCCATAAAGTCCGCATTAGTGCTGTCGCCGATCTGCGCGTCCGTGACATAGGGCAGAATGCTGTTGATGCGCTCCTCGCTGGTGTCGATCATCATGATCTCGCAGCGCATTTCGCGCATCCGTTTTGCAATGTGGCAGCCGAACTGACCGGCGCCGATTATGAGTACAGATTTCATTTTGCTTCTCCTTATCCGACTGTTATTTTTTCCAGCGGCAGCCTTGCCGTACCCGGGTTGGATGAAAACGCCGCATACAGCAGCGTCAGGCCGCCGACTCTGCCTGAAAACATCAGCAGCATCAAAATGATGCGCGAGGGCAGCGAAAGTGCCGTTGTGATGCCGAGCGTAACGCCCGCCGTGCCGAGTGCCGAGCCAGTCTCAAACAGGCATGTGACAAGCGGCAGCCCTTCGATCCTGCTGATCGCGATGCCGCTGACCAGAAAGAGCGAGGTATACATGAACAGAATCGCGCCCGCCGTGCGGATCACATCATCAGAAATGCGCCGCTTGAAGCACTGGACATCGTGCCTGCGCGTGTAGACGCTGACAGCCGAAAGAAAGAGCACCGCGACCGTCGAGGTTTTCATGCCGCCCGCGGTCGAGCCCGAGCACCCTCCGATCAGCATCAGCACGATCATCACGAAGGAGCCGCCCTCGTGCATCTGCGCCAGATCGGCGGTGTTGAAGCCGGCGGTTCTTGCGGTCACCGACTGAAAGCATGCATGCAGGATCCGCAGCCGGAGGGGCTCTCCGGCATACTCCGCGCAGAAGAAATACAGCGCGGGAACAAAAATCAGAATCGCCGAGGTGAGCAGCACCATTTTGCTTTGCAGCCGGAATGCGCGGAGCCTTACGCCGTGCTGCCGGAAATCGTCCCATGTGAGAAATCCGATGCCGCCCGCGACGATCAGCAGCATGATGACAGCATTGACCCAGATGTTGCCGCCGTAGCTTGTCAGCGAGGAGAACGGCTCACGCACGCCCATGAGGTCAAATCCCGCATTGCAGAATGCAGAGACCGAATGAAACAGCGCATACCACAGCCCGCGCGCGATGCCGAAATCGCGGCAGAACACCGGCGCCAGCAGCAGTGCGCCGGCCAGCTCAATGATGAGCGTTGTCTGCAAAATGAATTTGGTCAGGCCGAGGATGCCGCCGACCTGCTGTGCCGAGATCGAATCCTGCATCATCGCGCGGAACCGCAGCCCGATCCGTTTGCGCAGAAACCGCGCAAAGACCAGCCCGACCGTGATGACGCCCATGCCGCCGATCTGAATGAGAAGCAGAATGACAATCTGCCCGAACAGCGACCAGTGCGTCGCGGTATCCTGCACGATAAGGCCGGTGACGCAGGATGCCGAAACCGCCGTGAACAGGGTATCCGAAAAGGGTGTGACGGTGCGCTGCTGCGAGGCTGCCGGCAGCATCAGCAGAAGCGCGCCGATGAGAATCAGAATGCAGAAGCCGCCGCTGATGATCAGCGGACTGATGCGGCTTTGCAGCGAATGCTTTTTGAACGCCATAGCGTGTCTCCCGTATCCGGAATGCATGGGTTTGGCATCCCGGTTCATTGCTTCAGCGCGGGCATAATTCCCGCGCACTGTCTATAGGCAACACCGCACAGAGCTGGTGGTGCAGATGCGCAGTCAGATCTTTCGTCAGATTGTATGAAAACGACGCCGCTGGGCTGTCGCCCAGCAAGGAGTTTTCGTGCAAGATGACGGAAAAGCTGCAAGCAGATGTGCCGCCAAGCCGTCAGGCGGGCTTTGTGCGGTGTTGTCTATATTATACGACAATTCCCCTGCCCTGTCAAGCGATTCCGGATGACCCGAAACAGCGGGGGCTGTTTTGCGGTCACTGTCAGGTGATGATCTCCGGCGGACACCTGCTACAAATCGGTTACAGTTTCCGCTTTTTGCTTGACAAATCCGGCAAAAGCGCATATAATTGACACAAATTCCAAGAAAGGAGGGTGAACACCGTGAAGGATCTGAGTAAAGATTACGCCAAAATTCAATCAAATTCAATACACTGCACACGGAGTTTGCCCGTATGTACCGACTGATGACAAATTCAGCCGGTTCCACAGCATCTCTGCATATGCAGGGGTGCTTTTTTTGCGGGCATCCGGGAAAGGACACACCATGCTTGAGGTACAAGGAAAATACGCATCTGCGAAGATTTTTGCGGAAATCGCAGAAGAAAGCGCCGTCGCACAGATTCTGGCACTCTGTAATCAGCCGGTCAGCGAGGGCGCAAAAATCCGTATCATGCCGGATGTTCACACCGGCGCAGGCTGCACGATCGGCACGACCATGACCGTGACAAATACCGCGATTCCGAATCTCGTCGGGGTCGATATCGGCTGCGGCATGGAGATCGTGAAGCTGAAGGAGACCCACATCGAGCTGCAAAAGCTGGATAAGCTGATTTACAGCAGAATTCCGTCCGGCCGTGCCGTCAGGGATACGCCGCACCGTTTCGCGGCGCAGTTTGAGTTTGAATCCCTGTACTGCGCAAAGCATCTCCGGACGCGCCGGCTGTATGAGAGCATCGGCTCCTTGGGCGGCGGCAATCATTTCATTGAGGCCGATCAGGGCGAGGACGGCAGCATCTATCTCGTCATTCACTCCGGCTCACGGCATCTCGGGGTCGAGGTCGCAAAGTATTATCAGGAGGAAGCCTACCGTCGGCTGAACCGTTCTTCTGCTGAGGATGCTGCGGCACTGATCGCTGCGCTGAAAGCGGCGGGCAGGGAGAAACAGATTCAATCGGAGCTGAAGAAGCTGAAAAATGCCAAAAACACCGATATCCCGAAGCATCTTGCATACACAGCCGGAGCGCTGTTTGAGCAGTATCTCCACGACATGAAGCTGACGCAGCAGTTTGCCATGCTCAACCGCAAGGCCATGACGGATGAGATCATCCGCGGGATGGGGCTGCATATTGCGGAGCAGTTTACGACGATCCACAATTACATTGATACCGATCACATGATTCTGCGGAAGGGCGCAGTCTCGGCACGGCGCGGTGAAAAGCTGCTGATTCCGATGAATATGCGCGACGGCAGCCTGATCTGCATCGGCAAGGGAAACGACGACTGGAACCAGTCCGCACCGCACGGCGCAGGCCGGCTGATGTCCCGCGCCGAGGCAAAAGCCTCGTTCACAGTATCGGAATTCAAAAAGCAGATGTCCGGAATCTACACAACCTCCGTCGGAAGCGGGACGCTCGACGAATGCCCGATGGCTTATAAGCCGAAGGAAGCAATCACGGGCTGCATCGGGGAAACTGCGGAGATCGCCGAGATCATCCGCCCGATCTACAATTTCAAGGCAGGTGACGAGGAATGACGGATTTCGTACCGTATGAGAAAATGAGCAAAAAGCAGAAGCGGGAATACAACCGGAAGCGGCGCGGCACATGGCAGCGCTCCCCGGTCACGCGGATTGCGGAAACAGACAAAAAGCATGATTCCCGCAAAATCAGGCATAAGAACAAACAGCAGCAGGAGGCGCTCTTTGACGAAGGGCGCCTCCTGCCGTATTTATGAAAGAATCTCCCAGACGAACACCGCGGTTTCCTCGACGGTGATATCATCCGGCGCAATGTTCATATCCGCAGTCGCCATCGCAATCTTGCCCGCAGCAAGGAGATTGCAGCGTGTCTGCGAAACCATCTGGCTCCGACTGTCCTCATAGGACACGGCGCACAGCGTTCCCAGCCGCACGCCGGAGGCATCCGCGAGAATCTCCGCATTCCGGCGCGCCTGTGCCGCCGCCTCGCGCAGCACCTGCTCCTGTACCGCAAAGCGATCCTTCACCGTGAAGGACACGGAGAATTCCGGCTCTGCCTCCGAGCGCTCCGCCGCGCCCAGAACAGCCGCAAGCAGCTTCATCTCGACCGGCAGCTCCAGCCGGAAGGAATGCACACAGACATAGCCCTTGAACACCGGGCGGTAATTGCCGTTCTCGTCCGGCAGATGCTCATAATCGGTATTTACGCGGAAATCCGCGGTTTTCAGCGCATCCTCCCCGCAGCCCGCCTCCAAGACCGCAGCCGTCAGCGCGGTGCGCTTTTTCTCCGCGATCTGCATGGTATCGGCATAGCGCTCCGCCTTTGCCTGCAAGGTAAAGCTGATTTCAATGGTATCCGGCGGCACATGCACCGAGCCGGTTCCCTTTACTGTGATCGTGTTTGCCATGTTGTCCCCTCCTGTTCATGATTCCGCCGGCGCATCGGATTCCGAAACCGGAACCGTGATCTCCTCGATCAGTGCACGCAGATCGTCCACGCCCTCGCCGGTCACCGACGAGAACACCGTCACATGCAGATCCTCAAACTGCGGCAGCTCGGCGGGCAGTGCCGCAAGCCTTGCCGTGCGCTCGGATTTGTTGAGCTTGTCCGCTTTTGTCAGTACGATCGCGAACGGCATCTCCGTGTCGATCAGAAAATTCACCATTTGCAGGTCATTTTTCGTCGGCGGGTGCCGTATGTCGATCAGCAGCAGCACGGCGCGCAGGTCGCGCTCGCCCTGCAAATAGGCATTGATGAGCGCCTGCCAGCGCACCAGCTCCGATTTCGAGCGCTTGGCATAGCCGTAGCCCGGCAGATCGGCGAAGGTGACATCGCCGCAGCGGTAGAAATTGATCGTTGCGGTTTTGCCGGGAACCGAGCTGACGCGCGCAAGATTTTTGCGCTGAAACAGCTTGTTGATCAGCGTCGATTTTCCGACATTGGAGCGCCCCGCAAAGGCGATCTCCGGTGTTCTGCATTCCGGAAGCTGCGATGCCGTACCGTATGCAGCGGTAAATTCCGCCAAATTCCAGTTCATATCTCATTCTCCTTGCGGCCGGTCAGGCAGAGGGCGGCGGTGTGCCTTTGCATAGGCACGGTGCTGCGGCGAGCTGCCGATCTTACAGCCGGGCGCGTTCTTTTTGATCTTATCGAGCAGAATCTCCGGCCTGAACACCTGCCGCTCCCCGACTGCAAACGGATAGATGCAGCGGGTGCCCCAGCAGTCGTGCGCGGCGATAAACTGCCCGCGCGGGAGCGGCAGCGCGCCGGAATGCCGGACATACGCCAGCAGAATCCACTCAAAGCGCATCAGGCTCTCGGGATTCCCCTTCTGCATCAGCCAGTGCTGCGCGACGGTCAGGTGCTTGTTTTCAAAGAAAATCTCGCCGCCGTCCGCTGCGAGCATTTCCGCGACGCGTTCCGGCGTCCCGTATTTCCGGAATACGGCACAGCGCTCCGGGTGCAGCAGATACAGCAGATGATACACCGCGATGCCGGCACAGAGCAGCACCGGCAGCAGCCCGATTGCCCCGACGGCACCGAAGCACACGCACAGCGCGGCAGTCCCCGCGGCAAACAGCACCAGCAAAATGCACGCAGTCAGGAGCTTTTTGAAGCGCCGTGCGCGAATCTGCCCCAGCAGGTCTTTGCCCGTCACGGGTGTCCGGCTCACTGCGGATATCCCCCCGTGTTCGCATCCGGCATCACCGGCGGCAGATTTGCCGGGGCGGTCTGCTCCGGAAGCTGCCGGACGGGTCTCGGGTCGCCGATTTTAATCTTATTCTGTGCGGCATTGCGGACATTCTGCGGGCTGTATCCGACGACGATCCACGGCGCGGCATTGTTCATCGCGGTCAGAATCTCCACGATCTCCGCGCGCCCCTTTTTGCCGAGCTTAAAGCTGAATTCCAGCGTCGAATTGTAGATATCGTGAACCTTCATCGTCTGGGAGGTCGGGATGCCGTTGTAGCTGGAGGTGTGGATATACGCAAGCTGCACACAGCTCAGCGGGATGATGGATTCCAGATCGTTCGGGTTCATCAGGAATTGCTTTGTCAGCAGAAGGCTGCGGCTCTGGTGCAGAACCCCGCCGCTGCCGCCGCGCAGAAGCGATGCCATCTCATCGGGCGTGCCGTAGCGGCGGAACATGCCAATGCCCTCTGTGTTCTTCAGCTTTGAATTGAAATACAAAAACAGAATCAGCGGGATAATCACCGTAATTACGGTCAGAATGATGCCCGCAGGCAGCGCGACCATGTAGAAAAATGCGGAAACCAGTACCCCGAAGATCAGAACGATCAGGCTGATCGTCCGCTGCTTCTTATGCTTTTTCCTTATTTCTCCGATCAGCGTTTCAGCGGTCATGTATTGCAGTTCCATGTTTGATATCCTCCTGTCATGTTGTTCAGCGCCGGCTTTGAATTCCGCCGGCGCCTTCCAATAGTATACAACTTTTTGCCGATTTTGTAAAGTGCCCCAGTATTATGAGGTGTTGCACCCCGGTATTATGCGGTGTGGCATACCGGGGGTTTTATGATTTCAAGAATAAAGTATCCGCTTCGCGGATGCTATTTTGGAATGGGGACCTCTATCGCCCATGTTTCGCAAAGCGAAACTGCGTAGTTTGCCTTCGGCAAACATGGGGTTCCCAAGCCCGCCGAGCTCTTTGCACGCTAGGGGAGTTTCGCGCTCTGCGGAGCGCGACCAGAGGCTCTGCCTCTGGACTCCGCGAGCTTTTTGAAAAAAGCTCGACCAAAAACTTTAGAGACAGCTCCGAATATAGCCGAAAAAAAGCTCCACAAAAAGCCGCTCCTGATATTATGCCGTGAGCAGCATCTGCTTCATGAGGGTCAGATCAGCGGCCGTCAGTCTGCCGTCGCCGTTCATGTCTCCCGCCTGCCAGTCCGGGAGCGTATCAATGACCGTCAGCAGATATTGCCGCAGCGCGATCACATCTGCGCGATCCGTTTTTCCGTCCGCATTGACATCGCCCCTGCGGACTGTGCCGCCGGTGATCTCCTCCTCGCTGAGCGCATAGGGGTACACGGCGACATTGTCCAGATACCCTGCAAAGCCCGCATCCTCATCATAGAAGGATTTGCCGAGCATCAGCTTCATATTGCTGCCCATGTCGGCCGCACAGGTCGTCAGGCTGTCCGTCTCGGCGACGGGTACGCCGTCGAGATAGAGCTTGCATGCAGTCGGCGTGACAGTCAGCACATACCGGTGCCATGCCGCCGCATCGAGATCATAGCGCAGCCCCGTTTCGCCGCGCCATGTGTCCACGGTCGTCTCGAAGCGGAAATGATCCTTTGCGATTTTGAAAAATGCGTATTTGTCGCGGCTCTGTCCGATCGCAAAGGTAAAGAAATCACCCTCCGATTCTGATTTCGCGTCCATGCAGACGGTATATTCCCGGCAGCCATCGAGCAGCCCCGGCGCGAGATCGGCATAATCATTTGCCGTGCCGCCGAAATACAGCACATTGCCGTGCTGCGGGTCATTCTGCACCGCGGTATTGCCGTGCAGTGTGAGATCGTTGCCGTTTCCGGTGATATCCGGGACGGTGCTGCCGCCGGCCTGCTCGAAATCAAATGCCGCGCTGCCGGAGGCCTTCTGCACTTCCCCGACCGGCGTGCCGTAGATCTTCACCTCATAGATTGTCGGATTATACCAGTTGTTTGTCGGGTTATTTTGCAGCGTCGCGCTCTTGACATTCAGCCGCACATACCGCGCTCTGCCGGAGATCAGATTACTGTTGAAGCCGTAGGTTTTCGAGACGGTCTCGCTGCTTGTGTCGGTATGGTCGTAAACGGTCGTCCAGCTTTGCCCGTCCGTGCTGCCCTCGACCGTATAGGCGTAATAGCCCTCGGAGCCCTTGCAGATATACCACGAGATCTGAATGTTTCTGAGATCGCAGACGCGCTCCAGATCGACCGTCAGCGTAAAGGGCCACGACTTGGTTTCCTCGACTGCCGAAAACGATGTGCGGTAGGAGCCGTCGAATGCCTTGCAGGGGGCATTGGCGCCCTTTGCCGCGAGCGACGAGACCGCGGGCTTATCCTGTGAGAGGAGCTGCCCCTGCTGCTCCGGATAGAGCGCGCCGGTTTTGGTGCTGTACCGGAATGCGGGGTAATAATCGTAAAACGCGAAGCCGTTGTCGAAGTACAGCGGGCAGAGCGTTGTGCCGCTCGTTTCCGATGCCCGCAGCCAGCGGTAGGCGTGCATCAGATAATTCTGATCCTGCAAATTGACGATCCAGCCCGACTGCGAGGAAAAGGTCGAGGTATTGCCGATATCGCGCAGCCCGCTCCATTCGCCGGCGATATCCTTCGTGACGGCATAGGCGCCGCTGCTGGGATACCATCCCGCCGCCTGCGAGGTAAACAGGAAATAGTACCCGTTTTTCTTCACCATGTTCGGGAATTCGCGGTACTGATCGGGAAAGAGCTTCTGCACGATCTCCGTCACATCGCTGTAATCCTTGCTCATGCGGAAAATATACATGGTCGCATTGGCGCCCTGCCCCTTGACATTCGCGGCCGCGATCAGATAGCCCGTGTGATCGGCGTCATCGTCGAAGAAGATCGCCATGTCGCGCACCTCGATATCGAGCGGATTATAGACATGATGCACGGTGAACTGCCCGCCGGGCGTACCGGTGATGACGAGTGCCTTGCCGTCGGCATAGCCGCTTGGCTGCTCCCAGTGTGCCCATACGACGACCTTATTCGCGTGCGGCAGATATTCGATATGCACCGACTCGATCTTGCAGCTTGCGAGCGCGCTGTTCTGCGAGGAGTCGGCGACATTGCGCGCATTGCCGAAGCTCCGCCCGTTAGAGGAGGTTGTCTCCTCCAGATAGATATCGCCGTTCCCGTGCGATTTCAGCGCATAGCTGTAATAGGTATCGCCGACCTTGTAGCCGCCTGTTTCATAGACAAGGCTGCTCCCCTTCTGGTTGTCGTAGGTATTGAGCCCCGCCGGAACCGCACAGGGCGTCAGCGCATGCACACCGGAATAGAACGCGCCGTCCGCGGTCAGCGCTTTCAGCTGATAGAAATACTCCGTCCCGATTTGCAGGTCATCGTCCTCATAGGAGCTGCCGTAGCCCTCATAGACCGGCTCAAAGCCCGTTTCCGCATCGGTCGAGCGGTAGAGGACATAGCCGCTTGCAGGGAGCGTCGTCGCCCATTGCAGCGCCGCACGGTCGGCATTGTCGCTGCCCGCCGTGCAGATCAGATTTCCGACCAGCCCGATCTCCTCGGAGACTGTTTTGGATGCTGCCTGCATTTTTGCAGCGCTTGTGACCGGCGCATTGCGCAGCAGCACACCCAGCGCCGTGACCGCACTGCTCAGCAGCGCAGTCAGCCTCATTCTGTTTCTCATGATAATCCCCCGTTTCTCCCGGATGTCCGCATTCCGGTATCTGTATTGTAAAACCAGTATACCATATTCTTCCGAAAAGTGCAATGGGTAAAATCATTTTATTTCCGGTTTTCTCCGAAAGAGAGCCGCCGCCTGCTTTCATCGCAGACGGCGGCATTCTGATGATATCAGGTATTGGGCGCAGCGGCATCAGCCGATCTGTTTATCAAGATATTGAATATCCATATCGACATCGCCGCTGATTCCGGGAATCCGGCCGTAGGCGCTCTCCTGCCAGATCGCATAGTCACCCTCGTAGTCTGTTTGCCTGACATAGTGCGCCAGCCACACGGGAGCGGAGCGCTTCGATCTTTCGCTCCAGATGATATTGAGAAAGTATTTGCTGCTGTAAAGCATCGGCTTATAGCCCTGCTTGATGACCTCGTCTGCAAATGCGGCATACACATTGTTCAGATCGCGGATGCTCATGCCGTATTCCTGAAAATGCGAAAACTCCTCCCAGTCAAAGGCGATCGGCAGGTCGAGCTTCTGCCCGCCGAGCTGCTCCGCGATCCAGCGCACATGCTCCCGGACGCCCTCCTCGGTGCGGTCGGTCGTGTAGAAATAGATTCCGACGTCCAGTCCCGCATCTGCTGCATTTTTGAGATTCTGACGGAAATAGTCATCCGGCTTGACCTGACTGTAATAGTACCCGACCCGGATCATCACAAAGCTGCATCCGGCATCGCGCACAGCGTCAAAGTCGATCTCGCCCTGCCACGCGGACACATCAATGCCGAACCGCACGTTATCGCCGCTGTACCGGCTGATAAAATCGCTGTAATCCACGCGCGGTATCGTGTCGCCGGAGCCCTGCGGCGAGCTCTCGATCACATTGATCGTGAGCTCCCACGAAACGGCATTGCCGGAGCTGTCCGTGACGGTCGCGGTAAGCGGATAGGAGCCGGGCGTATCCGGATCGACCTCGCCCTCATAGGTGAGCACCGGATGCGCGTCGAAGTTGTCGGCAAATCCGACATAATTGCTGAGATCAAACGCCGTATTGATCTTGTGCGCGGAATTGTTCCCCGGATTGATGACGATCGGCTTCGTGGTATCCGCGACGCGGTAGCTGATTGTCTGCGTGAATTCCGTTCCCTCGTAAAGGTACGGAACATCCGCCTCAAAGGAGCCGATCTCCGAGGTGTCGAGCATAACAGAGCCGTCCCTGAGCTCCACATTCCGCTCGGTGATGAAATCCGCAAGGGTGAGATCCGCGCCCGCCTCGACGGTATCGAGCCCGCGCAGCACAAGATCGGCGGGCGGCTCCGGCGGCTCCGTCGCTGCGGTCGTCGTTGTGGTTTCTGTTGCAGTTGTGGATGTCGTGGTATCGGTTTCCGCGGCAGTTGTCGTTTCCTGCGGGGCGGTTGTGTCCGCTTCTGCCTGTAAATTATCGGGAGCGCTGCGTTCCGCGGGCTTTTTTACGCTCTCCGTGAACAGAAACACGGAAAGCAGCGCCGTGAGGAGCAGCGCAGAGATCAGTTTGATTTTCATGCTTTCACTTCCAGAGTCCGGTCTGCGGCCGCCGCAACGGCAGCCCTTTCTATTATGGATGCGGCCGGGAGCAAAGATACATCCCAATGTCTTTTTGTCCGCTTCCTGTGATACATTATATCACATGATGCAAAAAAACGCAATGGGAAAGGCAGCACCGGAAAAAAGTCCTGATTTGCCCTTGCTTTTTTTGTTATCATGATGTATAATAATACCGTTACGGAATGCGGCGAACCGACTGCAAAAAAAACAAAAAGCGGCTGATTTCCGGCACAGGGCGACACCCAATGCCGCCGGCGCATTCCGAACCGACCGCAGGGGGTAAAAAATAATAAAGGGGCGATTGCAATGAAACACGCAAAAAAATGGGCCCGGGCGGGTCTGTGCATCTGCCTGTCTGTGCTGATGACAGGCGGCATGATGATGCAGGCTGCTGCTTCGGCGGGCGAGGATCCGGGCGAGGTTCAGGAGAGCGAAAAGGTCTTTCCTGATCCGGACAGCTTCTCCTATGACGATGTTGAGGTCAACTTCGCCAAGGGCTTGCAGTACACGCTGTATTTCTACGATGCCAACAAATGCGGCAAGCGTACCGGCAAGCTGGAATGGCGTGCGGACTGTCATATGGAGGATCAGCATATTCCGCTGAAGCAGTACGGCGAGGACTACAAGGGCATCAACCTGCCGGATTCGTGGATCGAGGAGCACCGCGAGGAGCTCGATCCGGACGGCGACGGCGCACTGGACTGCGAGGGCGGCATGCACGATGCCGGCGACCATGTCAAATTCGGTCTGCCGGGCAGCTACGCCGCATCGACACTCGGCTGGGGCTATTATGAATTCCGCGAGGCCTATGAAAAGACCGGCAATGCGGAGCATATGGAGGATATCCTCCATGCATTCTGCGATTTTTATCTGAAATCGCTTTACTATGACAAGGACGGCAAGCTGCTGGCCTATGTCTATCAGGTCGGCGAGGGCAACATCGACCACAACTACTGGATCTGCCCGGATCTTCAGGGCGAGCATATGCTGAATTTTGCCCGTCCTGCCTATCTTGCAACGAGAGAAAATGTCTTTGACGAGACCAATCAGGTCGGCAACGCAGCCGAGCTGTCAACGGACCCGGATGCCGAAAAGACCAAGCAGACGGATTCCCGCGCATCCGATATGTGCGCAGGCGCTGCCGCGGCGCTGGCCGTCAACTACCTGAACTTCAAGGACACCGAGCCGGAATATGCGCAGAAGTGCCTGAAGGGCGCGAAGGACCTCTATGAAATGGCCGTGGATTCTCACGAGGAAACCGAGGATCTGAAGGTCATCACCCGCGGCTATGACGGCGGATTCTATGAGTCCAGCTACGACTACGATGAGCTTTCGTGGGCTGCTGTCTGGCTGTATTACTGTGACTGCGACGGCGATATTTCCGTGCGCAATCAGGAATCCTATGACAAGTACATCGTCCCGATCATTGCCGTCGATGAAACGGTGACCGGAGACAATAACGGGCATCCGTATGTCGGCTACATGAAGCGGATCATTGCGGATACGAACAACTGCTGGAACAATATCTGGGTTCACTGCTGGGATACCGTCTGGGGCGGCGTATTTGCAAAGCTCGCGCCGGTCACGAATCTCGAGCGCGACTGGTACATCTTCCGCTGGAACTGCGAGTTCTGGTCCGGCATCACGCATCTGGACCCGGGTCTTGTGGATACCATCTGGAACAAGGAATTTGAGTGGGATACGCAGCCGGAAAAACCGGAGGCGACCGATTACCTGAAAAAGACACCGGCAGGCTTCTCCATGCTGAACGAATACGGCTCTGCGCGGTACAACGCCGCCGGACAGCTCTGCTGCCTTGTGTATGCAAAGGAAGCGCTGGGTCACGAGAAGAATCACGATCCGCTGCGCTTTGCGGAATGGGCAGAGGGGCAGATGGAATACATCATGGGCAAGAACCCGATGAACCGCCCGTATATCGTCGGCTGGTCCGATACTGCCGCATCGCATCCGCATCACCGCGCCGCGCACGGCTCCAAGACGCTGAGCATGGACGATCCGGAGACGCAGGTGCATACGCTCTGGGGCGCGCTGGTCGGCGGGCCCGATGCCGGCGACTGGCACCGTGACATCACGAAGGACTATGTCTACAACGAGGTCGCCGTGGATTACAATGCCGCGGTCGTCGGCGCCTGCGCAGGTCTTTACTACTTCTTCGGCACCGATGACATGCAGCCGCAGGAGAACTTCCCACCTCCGGAGGCAAGCTACAAGAGTGCAGAGGAGATCCGCGAGTTTGTGCTGAAGGCTGCCGTCGGGCAGGAGGACAGCCGCGGAACACAGGTTCTGATCTCGTTCACGAATGAGACCCTGCTGCCGCCGCGTTATCTCGATCAGGCAAGAGCAAGATATTATTTCAATATTTCGGAGCTTTTCGAGTACGGACACACGATTGATGACATCAAAATTGATTTGCAGTATGACAAAATGGGCACACAGCCGCTCAGCGAATCCCAGATCAAATATGAGATCGTCCAGTACAATGACGCGGGCGACTGCTATGTGGAATTCACATGGGAGGGCTACAAGTATTACGGCGCAATGGATGTGCAGTTCGCGCTGATCGACGAGACAATGGGCGAAAATACCGATTACCAATTCATTCTGGATTCGTCCAACGATTACAGCCGCGAGGGTCTGGTGACCGAGGCGGAAGCAGGCAAGCCGCTGAATGAGCTGCCGGTCGAGTGCGACAGAATCACGCTGTACGTTGACGGCGTGCATGTCTGGGGCACGGAGCCGGAGGGCGCACCGGCCGGCGGTATTGAGCCGGAGAACGCGGTTCCGGCTGAAACCGACGTCCTGTACGGCGATGTGGACTGCAACAAATCGGTCAACATTCTGGATGCGGTTATGCTGGCGCGTATCATCGCAGAGGATACCGGAACCGGCGTGACCGAACAGGGCAAGCGCAATGCCGACTGCAAGAAGGACAGCAAGACCGACAGCGCAGACCTGTCGCTGCTGCTGAAAGCACTGGCTGAGCTGATTCCGATGAGCGATCTCGGAAAATAACCGGAACAAATAAAAACTTGAGCGCCTGATCCGCATATGCCGGGTCAGGCGCTTTTCTCATGCTTCAATTATCTGAAATTGTATCTTCAAGCGAAAATGCCGAAAATGCGGTCCATTCGCCGGGCTCCTGTGCCGCCTGCGCATAGAGCGCCAGCATCACGCCGGTGAAATTTCCGGCAGCCTCCGTCGAAATGTACTTTGCCTCCAGCGCGCCGAAATCGTGATACACCCCGGCGATCTCCGCTGCGAATGCATAGACCGTCTGCCTGCCAAAGAGGTGCAGCGTCACGGCTTCCGTCCCGGCCGGAACCGGAACCCCCGGCTCCTCATGAATCAGCGCACCGAGCTGCGCCCGCCGCAGAACCGTATACCCGCCCGATTCCGTTTTCCGGATGCAGAGATCATAGTGCTGCGAGCCGGTCATATAGGCCGAAACGCCCGCCTCATCCCCCGAAAGGCTGACCGTTACCGAAAGTGCAAACTCCGTCTCCTTCTGCCGGATCCCAACCCATGTCGGGGAATCCGATTCCGAGCCAAGCGGAACCGCCGTCCCCTGAAGCTGAAACTGCTCCGCAGAGAACCGGTAATGCTCCGGGTGCGGATTTTGCAGAAAGACCCATTCTCTCCCCGGCGCCGTATCGGCAAAGGTAAACCGCGTGCGCACCGTCTGCGTGACAGAATCCGGGATGCGGTCCGTATGCATGAGCAGGCGCGCGGTGCCGTTGTCGCCGGCAGTGAACCATCCGTCCGCATCAAACTGCACCGGCACGAGATTCACCTCCCGCCCGGTCGTGTGGAACATCATCCAGCGGTGAATCTGCCGGAAGCCGAGATGCACCATCCACCAGTTCCCCGCGGTGTCATCGACGAGATCGGCATGGCCGCAGCCCTGAAGCAGATAGCCGCCGCAGTTGCGGTTCGTGAGCACGGGATTCCCCGCGTATGCCTCAAAGGGGCCGTAGGGCGTCAGCCCGCGCGCATAGACGACCATGTGGCCGTATTCGGTGCCGCCCTCCGATGCCATGAGATAGTAGTATCTGCCGATGTGATAGAGATGCGGGCTTTCTAGGAATCTGCCGCCCGTGCCGTGCCAGATGCCCCTTGTTTCCGAGATGCGCCTGCCGGTTTCGGAGTCGATCTCACACTGCAGGATGCAGCTTCTGCCCTGCGCATCGCTGCCGTTGCTCATGAAATAGGTCTTGCCGTCCTCGAAAAAGAGCGAGGGATCAATGCCCTCCTGATCGACCCACACCGGCTCGGACCATTCGCCGTGAATGTCGTCCGTCCAGACATAGAAATGCCCGCCGTTCGTGACATTGGTCGTGACCATGTAGAATCTGCCGGCATGATACCGGATCGTCGGGGCATAGATTCCGCCGACGGAATCGGCGCCCTGAAGCGGGAGCTGCGAGGGGCGCGTCAGCACATGGCCGATCTGCGTCCAGTTGATGAGATCGCGGCTCTCAAAGAGCGGCACGCCGGGAAAAAACTGAAACGAGCTGCACACGAGATAAAAGGTGTCGCCTGCGCGGCAGATGCTCGGGTCGGGGTAAAAGCCGGAAATGACAGGGTTTCGGTATTGCATATAAGCTCCCTCCGGTGTGTTATTTTTCATGCAGGGTTCTGAGGCAGTTCTCGCCGCGCTCGATCGCGACGATGCCCGTCCGGCACATCTCCATGATGCCGTAATTTTTCATCAGATCAATGAACGCATCAATTTTCGTGGTCTCGCCGGTCAGCTCACAGACCAGCGCCGTCGCGGAATAATCCACGATCTTCGAGCGGAAGATCTCGACGGCCGTCATGATATCCTGTCTGGTATCTGCGCGATTCTGCACCTTGAGCAGCAGCAGCTCGCGGATGACCGTCTCATTCGGGTCGAGCACCTCGACCTCCTTGACGTCGTGCAGCTTTTCGAGCTGCGTGACGATGCGCTCCTTGATATCCTCATCCCCGCGGAATGCGACCGTGATTCTCGAAAAGCCCGCCGATTCGGTCTCGCCGACGGTCAGGCAGTCGATGTTGAAGCCGCGCCGCGTGAACATCCCCGAAACACGCGACAGCACGCCGGCGATATTCGCGACCAGCACGCCGATGACATATTGCTTTTCCATAGCATCTCCTTATCTGATTTCCGTGATGATATCCTCGACGGAGCCCCCGGGCGGCCGCATGGGCAGCACGAGCTCATCGGGGCTGACGGCGCAGTCGATGACAAACACACCGTCCTGCGAAAATGCAGCTTTTACGGCAGATTCGAGCTCCACCCGGTTCTGTGCGCGCCGCCCCTCCGCGCCGAACGCCTCCGCAACCCTGACAAAATCGGTTTTGCGGTTCAGGGTCGTGCCGGCATAGCGCCTGTCAAAGAACAGCGTCTGCCACTGCCGCACCATGCCTAGCACGCCGTTATTGAAAATGACGACGACGAGCTTTGTCCCCTCAGAAACAGCGGTTGCGAGCTCATTGAGATTCATGCCGAAGCTGCCGTCTCCGGTAAAGAGCACGGCACGCTTTCCGGTCGCGGCGTGAGCGCCGATCGCCGCGCCCATGCCAAAACCCATCGTGCCCAGCCCGCCGCTCGTGAGAAAGGTTCGCGGCTTTTTCAGCGGATAGCGCTGCGCCGTCCACATTTGATGCTGCCCGACGTCCGTCACGATGACGGCATCGTCCTCCGCCGCCCGGCTGACCGCATCCATGATCTCGTAGTGCGTGAGGAACGCCCCGCCGGCGATGCTGCTGTGCGAGCGGCTTGTCCTGTGCGCCTCCTCGGCACGCAGCTCCGCGATTCTGGCGGTCCATTCCGGGTGCATCTGCTGCGGGAGCCGTTCGGTCAGCCGCCTCAGCGCATCCTTGATATCCCCGCGGATCGTGAGCTTTGCCGTGATATTTTTATTGAGCTCGGCACCGTCGATGTCGATGTGAATGATCGAAAAATGCTTCGAGAACCGGTCAGAAGCGCCGGTCGCACGGTCGCTGAAGCGCACGCCGAGCGCGAGCACGAGATCGGCTTCATCCTCCGCGAGCGAGGATGCATAGTGCCCGTGCATGCCCTGCATGCCGAGAAAGCGCGGATGCGAGGAGGGCACCGCCGAAAGCCCCATCAGCGAGCAGCCCATCGGCGCGTCGATTTTCTCAGAAAATGCGAGCAATTCCTCCGAAGCGTCCCCGGAGATGATCCCGCCGCCGAAGTAAATATACGGCCGCTTCGCCGCAAGGATCAGATCCGCAGCCCATTGCAGCCGGTGATTGGAGGCGAGCCGCAGCGGCTCCGCGCTGACCGGTTCCTCCTCCGGCACAAATTCGCAGCGCGCCGTCTGCACATCCTTCGGGATATCGACGAGCACCGGCCCCGGCCGCCCGGAAATCGCAATGCGGAACGCCTCGCGCAGCGTATCCGCGAGTTCGTCCACATGCTTCACGATGAAATTATGCTTTGTGACCGGCATGCTGGCGCCGACGATATCGACCTCCTGAAAGCTGTCCCGCCCGATCTGTCCGCACGGAACATTTCCGGTGATCGCGACAACCGGCACCGAATCGAGATAAGCCGTCGCGATGCCGGTGATGAGGTTCGTCGCGCCGGGGCCGGAGGTCGCGAGGACAACGCCGACCTTTCCGGTCGCGCGCGCAAAGCCGTCCGCAGCATGCGCCGCGCCCTGTTCATGCGCCGTGAGAACGAAGCGGATGCTTCCGTTCCGGTCGAGCGCATCGAACAGATCGGTGACCTGCCCGCCCGGATAGCCGAAGACCGTGCGGATGCCCTGCTCTGTCAGCACCTCCGTCACAATCTCCGCACCTGTAATCTCCATATCAGTACCTCCGGAAAATGTGAATCAAAAATCGTAAAAAGCCGCGTTCCTGTGCAGAATTTCCTCCCGCAGTCCCCGCTGCGGCAGGATACATTGATTATAGATTATTATACATCTGCTGCGGTCGTCTGTCAATACGCAGCCTGCACAAGATGCGGCATATCGGGGATTTTATGTTATTAAGAATAAAGTATCCGCTACGCGGATGCTATTTTGGAATGGGGACCTCTATCGCAGGTCCCCAAGCCCGCCGAGCTCTTTGCACGCTAGGGGAGTTTCGCCCACTGCGGTGGGCGACCAGAGGCTCTGCCTCTGGACTCCGCGAGCTTTTTGAAAAAAGCTCGACCAAAAACTTTAGAGACAACTCCGATTATGAC
>JAFUAD010000093.1 GCA_017460835.1 Oscillospiraceae bacterium | reverse complement strand
TGCCAGAGGGATACTATCCCTCTGGACTCCCATTACTGCTCCGCTTCAGCCCCTTTGCAAGGGGCTGAAGCGGAGCAGCAGCGGGATTCCAAAGGGACAATGTCCCTTTGGCGGGGTGGGTGAGTTTGCATTGCAAACTCATAGCGCAGCGTGCGAGAGCCCCATTACCGATCCGCCGGAGGCACAACTAAAGCTCCGGGGGGCAGAGCCGGAGCAGGAACAGGGCAAAAAAAGGGGCTCTGCCGGTGGCTAAACAGCAGAGCCAAAGTCTTGAAGGTTGTAACAATGGATCAAAAAAGATTCAGGATTCAAACACATTCCCATACTTACTGAGCGACGATTCTTCCGCTGCGCCTGACCCGCTGCATCGGTTTCGTTTCTCATGAGTTCAGTATAGCGGAAAGCGCCGGAAAAATCAACCGGTATTCGCAATCTGTCAACAGTTTGCGGTCAGATTGAGAAGAATTCGTCATCAAAATGACATTTTTCACCCCGAGGGGTAACAAATTACGAAACGCAGGAGGGGTCCTGATGATCCATATTTATAAGACAGTAAACGGCGAGCTTCGTCCGCTGGAGAAGCCGGAGCCCGGGTGCTGGGTCTCGGTCTATGAGCCGACGCAGGAGGAATTTCACCGGCTGACGGAGGATTACGGGCTGGACGCGGGCTTTGTCCGCTCCTGTCTGGACGAGGAGGAGTCCTCGCGTGTCGAGCGGGAGGATTCGCAGACGCTGATTATCGTAGACACGGCTGTTGCGGAGGAGAAAAAGAGCGAGGTTCACCAGTATTACACGGTTCCGCTCGGCATCATCAACACGGCGGACTATGTGGTTACGATCTCGCTGCGGAAAAGTCTTGTTCTGACGGACATGATCGAAAACCGTTCCATTCACTTTGAAACCCAGTTCCGGACGCGCTTTATCCTGCAAATTCTGATGCGGATATCGGCGGGCTTTGTGTCCTATCTGAAGCAGATCGACAAAATCTCGTATTCAATGGAGCAGAAGCTCAAGGGCGCGATGAAGAACAAGGAGATCGTGCAGCTCATGGGGCTGGAAAAGTCGCTGGTTTACTTTACCACCTCGCTGAAGGCGAATCTGGTCACGATCGACAAAATACAGCGCGGCAGGGTCGTGAAGCTCTACCCGGATGACGAGGACCTCATGGAGGATGTCGGGATCGAGTTCCGGCAGGCAGCAGAAATGGCGAGCATTTACAGCGGAATTCTCTCCGCGATGATGGATGCGTTCTCGTATGTCATCGCGAACAACCAGAATGCCGTGATGTGGCGCCTGACAATTATCACCGTCATCATCGAGATTCCGAATATCATCTACGGCTTTTACGGCATCAATACCGACACGCTTCCCTTCCGGGCAAGCTGGATCTACCCGCTGCTGATCTCGGTTCTCGCGACTGCCGTGGTCTCCGCCGTGGCGTGGCGATACCGGAAATTCTGAGAAAAATGGTTTTTTCTGCAAATTGCTATTGAAAAATCACATGAAATGTGGTATAATATGAGATATCAGAACTTTTGATTCGGAGGTAAAGAAAATGGGCATGTTTGATAAGCTGATTGCAAATCTGAAGGCAAGCCGCAAGACCATCGTATTCACCGAAGGCAGCGACCCGCGTATTCTGTTCGCGGCGGACAAGCTCCTGAAGGAAGATCTCATGGGCGTCGTACTCTGCGGCAATGTCGATGAGGTAAAGGCAGCGGCAGCAGCCGGCGGCTTTGTCATTGATGCAGCGCAGATCGTCGATCCGGAAACCTACCCGGAGATGGAAGCGCTCGTCGCACAGATGGTCGAGCTCCGCAAGGGTAAGATGACCGAGGACGAGTGCCGCACACTGCTGAAAAAGTCCAATTATTTCGGCACGATGCTCGTAAAGGCGGGCAAGGCGGATGCTCTGCTCGGCGGCGCGACCTATTCCACCGCGGACACCGTTCGTCCGGCGCTCCAGATTATCAAAACCAAAAAGGGCTCGAATCTGGTCAGCTCCTCGTTCATCCTCTTTCGCGAGAAGGACGGCGCAGACGAGAAGATCGCAATGGGCGACTGCGCGATCAACCTCAGCTACTCCGACCGCCTCGACAAAGAGGGCAATGTCGTCCTCAGCGCAGCAAGACAGCTCGCAGAGGTCGCGGTCGAGACGGCCAGAACCGCAGCATTCTTCGGCATTGACCCGAAGGTCGCGGTACTGAGCTTCTCCACATACGGCTCCGGCAAGGGCGGCACGGTTCAGCTCAGCCATGATGCCGTCATCGAGGCGCGCGCGATTGACCCTGAGCTGGTCATCGACGGCGAGTTCCAGTTCGACGCAGCAGTTTCCGCGGAGGTCGCAAAGACCAAGTGCCCGGATTCTGAGGTTGCAGGTCAGGCAAATACATTTATCTTCCCGCTGATCGAGGCAGGCAATATCGGCTATAAGATCGCCCAGCGCCTCGGCGGATTTGAAGCATACGGCCCGATTCTTCAGGGCCTGAATGCACCGATCAATGATTTGTCCAGAGGCTGTACTGCGGATGAGGTCTATAAAATGGCGATCATCACCGCCGGTATGGCGTAATTGCTTTGACGGAACTGAGCAGCGCCCGGATTACGCGGGCGCTGTGTTTTTTCTTCAGGCAACACCGCACAAAGCCCGCCTGACGGCTTGGCGGCACATCTGCTTGCAGCTTTTCCGCCATCTTGCACGAAAACTCCTTGCTGGGCGACAGCCCAGCGGCGTCGTTTTCATACAATCTGACGAAAAATCTGACTTCGCATCTGTACCGCCAGCTCTGCGCCACGGCAATCGCTTACGAAAAATAGAGGTATACAAAAAGCAGGAAATATGGTATGATATAACCAAAAGGCAAAGGAGATCATACCATGAGCAAAGGAATTATCGAAATCATGCGGCAAATCCCGGACCCGCGGACGG
>JAFUAD010000092.1 GCA_017460835.1 Oscillospiraceae bacterium | reverse complement strand
GGGGCAAGAATCACAAATCTGTTGAAGCATGGATATCTGGAGCGTGACATGGTGGGCAATCTGGTTGTCATATCGGATTATCCCGAGCAGACATAAGCAAACAGGAGGCAAGTGCTTGGCTTGCCTCCTGTTTCTGCGTATAATCGCTTTGGATGCGTGTGTTTTGCTATTTTTATGGGGATTCGGTGAGATTGGGGGGACAATGTCCCTTAAGCGGGGTGGGTGAGTTTGCAAAGCAAACTCATAGCGAAGCGTGCGAGGGCCCCATTATCAATCCATCGGAGATACCTCTAAAGCTCCCGTCAGGCGGGGGCTTTTGTTTATGTGTAACTTTGATTTTGTGCAATCCGACGGTTTCGTGAGAGTTCCTATACTTTCTTTTTGAACTGAATGTAAATTTGTATAAACTGCTTGAAACTTTCCGGGATTTGTGGTATAATTCAGATAACCGAATATCGGCTTTTTCGACTATTACGAGGGGGGTTATCCATGAACAGACGGAAGAACAGGATCACCGCTTGCACCTTTGCGGCGGCGGTCGCGCTCGGCGCCATGCAGATCATGCCTGCTGCGGCAATCGAGCAAAATCTCATCATCTTTCAGGCAGAGGCAGAGGACTGCACCATCACCAGCGGTGCGCAGGCTGCCACAAAGGTCTACAACGACGAATATCCGGGCTATTCCGGGGAGGCGTTCGTCTGGGCGGGCAACGCCGGCGGCGTCAGCTTTGACGTCGATCTCAAGGAAGGCGCCATGTACGAGGTCACAACGCGCTGCTACAGCTATCTCGGCGACCGGCTCCAGAATCTCGCGATCGACGGCGAGACCGTTTCGACGGTCAATTTCCTGAAATCCTCGGACTGGGAGGAGATCAGCTTCGGCTATTTCTACATGCCGGCGGGCAAGCACACCGTTGAGATCGGCGCCTCCGGAAGCTGGGGCTTCATGCTCTACGACACCGTCACCTTCGGCTATGCGAAGATGCCGGAAATGAACATCGACCCGACGCCCTGCGACCCGGATGCGACCGCAGAGACCCGCTCGCTGATGAAGTACCTCACCGGCGTTTACGGCAAGCAGATTCTCACCGGCCAGCAGGAAATCTACGGCAGCGGCCACGACGGCAACTATGAGGTCGAATTCGATTATCTGCAAAAGACAACCGGAAAGCTGCCGGCCGTCAGAGGCTTCGATTTCATGAACTACAACCCGCTTTACGGCTGGGACGACAACACCACCGAGCGTGCGATCGAATGGGCGACCGAGAAAAACGGCATTGTCACCGCCTGCTGGCATATCAATGTGCCGATCAACTTCACAAGCTACACGCTCGGCGACGAGGTGAACTGGAAGGACTGCACCTACAAGAATTATCAGGCCTCGGGCGGCTCCTTCAATACCGCGAACATCCTCGATAAAACAACGAAGGAGCGCGCTTATTTCGATGCTGCCGTCAAGATGCTCGCAGAGCAGCTCGGCAGACTTCAGGAAGCCGGCGTGCCGGTGATCTTCCGCCCGCTGCATGAGGCACAGGGCAACTACGGCAGATACGGCGACGGCACATCATGGTTCTGGTGGGGCGACCGCGGACCGGAGGTCTACAAGGAGCTCTGGAAGCTGCTCTACACCGAGCTGACCGAAACCTACGGCCTCCACAACCTGATCTGGGAGCTCAACCTGTACGAGATGGACAACTCGATGGAATGGTATCCGGGCTCGGAGTATGTCGATATCGTCGGCTATGACAAGTATGAGGGCTCGCCGAAGAACTGGGGCGAGGACCCGGCAACCACCATTTTCCTGACGCTGGTGGACGACACTGCGGATACCAAGATGGTCTCGATGGCGGAGTGCGACAAGATTCCGGCGATCGGTGGCATGGTGGATGAGGGCGCATGGTGGCTCTACATCTGCCCGTGGTATTTCAGCGGCGACAGCGATGCGAACAACTCCGCGGAGCTGCTCAAGGAATTCTACAACAGCGATTATGTCGTGACGCTCGATGAGCTGCCGGAGGACCTCTATACGGCAAAGAGCTCGGGCTCGACCTCCAAAACTACGACGACCACGACCTCCACAACCACCACCACGACGATTTCCTCCGACATCACCGATCCCGATCTGATGCCCGGTGATGTGGACTGCAACGGCGAGGTCAATGTGCTGGATGCCGTGATGCTCGCGCGGGTCGTCTCTGAGGATACGGAGACCGGCATCACCGAGCAGGGCAAGCGCAACAGCGATCTGGACGGCAACGGCAAGACAACCGGAGACGATCTCCGCGCGCTGCTGAAGGTGCTGGCCGGCGTGAAATAAATTACAGGCAAAATCATAAACGAACCGGCTTCTGTCATGAGGCCGGTTCGTTTTTTTTATATGAAGGAGGGGGATTCTTTTTTGGAAATTATCAGAAGCTGCGTCCGCGGCCGCCGCCCATGCCGCCTCTGCCGTTCATGCCGTTCATGCCGCCCATGCCGCCGCCCATCATGCTCTGCGGGATCTCCGTGACCTCCTGCCCGTTGATGATGATGGTGCCGCCGTTGAATTCGGCCGTTTTGTCATAGTCGAACGAGGACATCTGCGCGGTGATGTTGATGGTGCCGCCGTTGACATAGATCGAGCCGTTCGAGTCGATCGCATCGGTGTCGCCCTGCCCGACCGCGACGGTCAGATCGCCGCCGTTGATCTCGATTGCGGTCTCATAGGCATTGGTGCCGGTCGAGGCATTGATGCCGTCGTCGCTTGCGGTAATGTTGATCGTGCCGCCGTTGATCAGCACATAGGTTGCCTCCAGCCCCTCAGAGCCGGTGACTGTCATGCTGCCGCCGTCGATCTGAAGCAGCGCACATGCCTGCATGCCGTCGCTGCCCGCATTGATCGTGAAGGTGCCGCCGGTAATCGTGATCGTGCCCTCTGCCTCGTCGTTTTCGCAGTGGAAGCCGTCCTTGCTTGTGTTGACTGTGAACACGCCGTCACAGACCGAGATGCTGTCATTTGCCTCAAATGCATCCAGTGCGCAGGTGACATTGTAGGTGCCGCCGGTGATCTTCATGTCATCCTTTGAGGTGACGCCGTTGCCGGAATTCGACACGATGTTCAGCGTGCCGGTGCCGTTCAGAACCAGATCGTCCTTCGAGAAGATCACGGCGTCGGTGTTGGTTTCGCCGTCCGCGGTGAACTGTCCGCTGACCGTCAGGGTGTTTTCGCTGTCCGTCGTCGTGACGAACACCTTGTCTGCGGAGATCACATAGATCGCGGGGAAATCGCTGTTTGTGATGCTGACGCCGTCCAGAACGAGCTGAACCTTTGCGTTTTCGTCGGCATTGACCCGGATGGTGCAGTTCTGCGCGCTGCCGCTGATGACATACACGCCCTCTGCGGTAATGTCGATCGTCTGGCCGTCCGAAACGGTGATGTTCTGTGCTTCGGAGGTATCGGCGGTCTGGGCAAGGTCGCGGGACGTAAAGAGCTCGCTGTTTGCCGCGTCATCTGCTGCCGCGGTCTGTGCCATTGCAACAACCTCATAGCTTCCGGATGCGTCTGCATTGACCGCTGCATCCGCAGTATCGGCTGAATCCTCCTGTGCCGTGATGACGGACTGCGTATTCGATGCGGTGCTGCCCGTATTGGATTTGGTGCCGCAGCCTGTCATGGAGACTGCAAGAATCGCTGCCAGAACGGCCGATGTGAGATACATTTTTTTCATAATGAACTTCCTTTCTGTCGGTTGTGGGTTTGGTTTGTTTCTATGGTCTTAGTATACCGGTGTTTTGTGAGACAGAAATGAGGTGCATGTGGAATCTTCCGCGAAGAAATGTGGAATCTGATCGGAAGTGTGTTCGGTTTGTGAAAATCCGGCAGAGGGGGCGCTGATTTCAGTGTCACATCCTGTCGAAGCGGCATATGATAGAGCAGGCAGAAGGCGGATTCTGCCGATCACCCGGGCAGACTGCACTGTCCGGAGGAACAAAGGAGTTGATCGAAATGGAGACCCATTTTGTTGTGCAGTCCCCGACCTATGCCGAAAAGACCAAGCAGCTTCTCTCGCGGTACCGGTTCCGGTTTCAGGTGCAGAAGGTGACCGCGGCGGCCGGCTGCTCATACCGGTTCACGGTCGCGGCAGAGCCGGCGGCGGTGTTTGCGCTGCTGACCGCACAGCGGGTTCCCTATCAGACCTGCTGAGAAAGGAGCTGATCGCCGATGCGGCAGGTTGCGCATACACCGGTTTATTTTGATAACGCTGCGACCAGCTTTCCGAAGCCGGAGGCGGTCTATGCGGCAGTCGGGCGCGCGATGCGGGAGGCGGGCGGCAATCCGGGAAGGGGCGGGCATCCGCTCTCTGCCCTTGCCGGCGAGACCGTCTATCATATGCGGGAGGCTGCGGCAGAGCTCTTTGCGGCCGAGCCTGAGCATATTGTCATGACGCTGAACTGCACGCACGCGCTGAACCTCGCAATCTACGGGCTGCTGCGGCAGGGGGATCATGTCATCATCAGCAATCTGGAGCACAATTCCGTCGCAAGGCCGGCGGCGGCGCTTGCAGATGCCGGTGTCATCCGGCTCTCCGTAGCGCGGGTATATCCCGATGACGACAAGACGGTTGCGGAGCTCCGGCGGCTGCTGACGCCGCGCACCCGTGCCGTGATCTGCACGCTCGTCAGCAATGTCACGGGGCAGATTCTCCCTTACCGCCAGCTTGCGGCGCTCTGCCGCGCCAACGGCACGGTGATGATCGCGGACGGCGCACAGGGCTGCGGCATTCTGCCGGTCACGCTGCGCGACGGGATGCATCTGCTCTGCACGGCGGGGCACAAGGGGCTGTACGGCCCGACCGGCACCGGGCTGCTGATCTCCGACGGGACGGTGCCGCTGAAGCCGCTGATGCAGGGCGGAACCGGCTCGCGCTCGGCATCGCTGGAGCAGCCGGACTTTCTGCCGGATGCGCTCGAACCCGGAACGGTCAATGTGTCGGGCGCGGCGGGGCTTGAGGCCGGCATGCGGCATGTCATGCAGACCGGAACCGAGCGGATCTTTGCGGCGGAATCCGCAGTCTGTGAGCGGCTGCTCGCGGGGCTGCGCAGGCTGCCCGATGCCGTGATCTTCCGGACAGAGGGCGCGCGCTATGCGCCGGTGATCTCCTTCACGCTGGGGCGGGAATCCCCGGACGAGACCGCGGCGCGGCTTGCGGAGCAGGGCTTCTGCGTGCGGGCAGGGCTGCACTGCGCGCCCCTTGCGCACAGAGCCCTCGGTACGGCGCACGGCACGGTGCGCATCTCGCCCTCTGCGTTCAATACGGCACAGGAGGCGGACGCCTTCCTGAAGGCACTCCGGCGCGATGTACCCGCAAAATAAAACAAAACAGGCTTTCTCACGGATCAATGAGAAAGCCTGTTTTGCTTTACGGGTTGTGAGAGGGCAGTGATTTACCATGAAAGGCGGACTTGTTAAAATCACTGAAACATCATTACGGATGCACTGCATTGTTCATGCTGTATCTGTCCACCACAATCATTATAGCAAAATTGTCTAATTCCGTCAAGAGGTTTTCGGCATTTTGATGAAAAATCAGCGTATTACACATAATGCAGGCTCTGATATTGTAAATATTGACGGGAAATATACTATTTGTAATCGGTGGAACACCCCGTTTTATCCCCGCTGAAATACTTTTCTGAGCCATTCGAGAAAGCTGCGGCGCTTTTTTGGCGGGGATTCCTGAAATTCCGCATCCCTTGCGGCACAGAGCGGCAGCCTTGCGATCTCGCCGTGCTCGCCGCTGTAAACGAGTTCCCCGATCACATCGCCCTTTGCGACAGGCGCCGTGACAAAGGGCGGGAGCAGCGGCATCGCCGTCACAGAGGGCGGAACGCCGTTCCATGCGGTCAGCGTCAGCGGCGTTTTGGCATAGACCGGCAGGACGGTCTCGCTGCCGCCTTCTGCCGGCACGCTGAGCGTTTCCGGCAGCGCGATGGGGTAATCCGCCGCAAGCGAAAAGCCGTAATCATACAGCCTTTCGTGATCGTTCCAGTCGTCGCGGTCAAAAAGCGTGACGCAGATCAGCCGCCTGCCGTCGCGCTCTGCCGCGCTGACGAGACAGCGCCCCGCCGCGTCGGTGAAGCCGGTCTTAACGCCGATGACGGTGCTGTCCATTTTGAGCAGCTTGTTTGTATTGGTCAGCGTGCGGGCGTAGGGCGGATTCCCGAAGCGCACGGTCATCGACGGCTTGCTGCAAATCTCCGCAAAATCGGGATTTTTCAGCGCCTCCCGCGCAAGCAGCGCCATGTCCTCCGCAGAGGCGCCGTGCCCCTCGGCATCGAGCCCGGAGGGGGAGGCGAAATAGCTTCTGGTCATCCCGATCTGCTTTGCGCGCGCGTTCATCCGATCAAGAAAGGCGGGGATGCTCCCCGCGACCGCGACCGCCGCCGCATTTGCCGCGTCATTGCCTGAGGGCAGCAGCATGCCGATGCAAAGGGCGCGCTTCGTGACGATGTCGCCCTCCTGCAAGCCCATCGAGGAGCCCTCAACGCGGATCGCCTCCGGATCGACCGTGAACGGCTCGTCGAGCCCGCCGCTTTCGAGCGTCAGCAGCGTGGTCATGATCTTGGTCGTGCTCGCCATCGGGCGCTTTTCCTGTGCATTGAGGCTGTAAACGGTCTGGCCGGTTTCCGCGTCCATGAGGATGCAGGCCTTCGCGGAGACCGCGGGCTTTTCCGGCGCGGCACGGGCCGTCCGGGCGGCGGGGCGCAGGTTCAGAACCGCCAGCAGAATGCCCGCGGCAAATGCGGAAAACCGGTGCTTGTGTGTCATGGTCGGGTCGCTCCTTTCGGAAAATGGAGGGCTTTGAGGGGGCTTTTTCGGGGTTATTTTAGTCATAATCGGAGCTGTCTCTAAAGTTT
>JAFUAD010000091.1 GCA_017460835.1 Oscillospiraceae bacterium | reverse complement strand
CTGCGAGCTTTTTGAAAAAAGCTCGACCAAAAACTTTAGAGACAACTCCGATTATGACTGAGTAAAAATCCCCGAAAAAGCCACTCCCTGCCGAAAAATCGTCGGTTCAGGAAATCAGTCGCTTTAATTCGGTGAGGTCGGAGGCATTGAGCCTGCCGTCGCCGGTGAGCTCTGCCGCCTGCGGGTCGGTCAGCTCCCCTTCCGTCAGCAGCCATTTCTGAAGCATCACGGCATCCGCGCCGTTGACTGTGCCGTCCGCATTGACATCGCCGCGCAGGAACGAGGCCTCGCCGGTTTTCAGGAAGCGCCATGCGCGCAGCGTCACGCCGCTGTCGGAGAACACAAAATACAGATCATGCGTACCGCCGATCGCCGCGATTTCGTCGCTGTAAACCGTGCCGTTCGTCTGGCTTTTGAAGCTGACGGATGTCAGCAGGGCGCCGTCCGGGCTGTCGAGCCGAACCTCGACCGTACCGCTGCCGGAAACCTGCGCAAGGAACCGGATTTTCTCACCGAGCAGCGGTGCATTGGCCGCTGCCGCCGCAGCCTTCGAGGCGAAGAACTCGATCGCATCATCCGCCTTGACATACCGGAACGCGGTTCCGTCGCCCTGATACACATTGTCGCCGTCGGAAAAGCCGTTCCAGATGTTGCGCAGGCCGTCCGCCCACTCGCGGGTATTCGTGAGCTCGGCGGAAATATCGACGGAGAATGTGCCGTTGACGGTGATGCTGTCAATCTCAAACGTGATCTCGGTATCATCCGCGGCACGGAAATAGCCCATGTTCATCAGACCCTTCGCACCGTTCAGATCGCAGGAAATCTCATACTGCCCTGCGCCGGTAACCGCCACGGAGCCGGGGCAGTCCGTGCCGTCATTGGCGGAGGGATACATGGTGACGGTCGTCGGCTTCGCGACGCTCTTGACCGTGATGTGATACACCAGCGTATTGAGATCGGTCTGCACCATTTCGCTGCTGTCTCCGGCGTCATCGGATTCGCCCTGTGTGAATTCCGAATTGCGCACGCTGATCCATGCGCCGGCCTTGCCGCTTTTCACTGCCGGGATGTGCTGATCTGCCAGATCATAGCCGACCTCCGCAGTGCCGTTCAGCTCTGCCGCGAGATTTGTCTCAAAGGGGTTCACAGCCTCGATGATCTTCGGGCCGCGGTGTGTGCCGCCGATCTTCTGGATCGTGACGCTTGCCTCATCGACCTCGATCTCATCGACCGCCATGCTGCGGTAGCTGCCGGAAATGCCCATGCCGTGCTTCAATGCGAGCGTGTGGTAGAAGATGTACCAGTGATCGCGGAAATGATGCAGATGCGTGTGATTGTTGGAATAATCGAAGCCCGCCTGACCGGGATTGACGAAGTATTCGCCGCCCATTTTCCAGCTCGCGGGGTCAAGCGGCGTTTTGGAGGTCATGTAGACCATGCCGCAGCCGCCGGGCGCCGGGCAGTCATATTCCCACTGCTTTGCGTGGTCGCTCCAGTCGGAGCAGTAGGTATAGACATAGGTGCCGTTGATGTAATTGAGCTCGCTCGCCTCAAAGAGGTACGGCGCGGGAATCTCCGCGAAATCGCTTGCGAAGGAGATCATATCGTCGCCGAGCTTCACGATGCGGGCGGAGCCGGGCATATAGTCGGTGCCGTTCGAGGCCTTGCCCGCGCCGAATGCCAGCCAGCCGACGCCGTTTTCGTCGATCACCGCGCCCGGATCAAACGGGTTCGGGCAGTCCTTCAGTCCCGGTGTGCCCGTCGAGATCAGCGGCTTTTTGAGCGGATCTGTCCAGCCGGTGACCGGGTCGGTCGAGGTGATGACGCCGACGCCGAGGCCGTTGTTCGAGAAATACATGTAAAAATGCGTTTTTCCGTCGCTTTCGACACGCGACACGACGGACGGCGCCCATGAATTCGTGATCCACGGCGCGATCTGCCCGATGTTGATTTTGCCGTGATACACCCAGTTTTCCATGTCATCGGTCGAAAACACGAGCATCGACTTGATTTTCTCGTAGGTGTTGTCCTGATCGGGCCCCGCGGCAAGGAACTGCTCATGGTCATTTGTGCCGTAGAGGTACAGCCGCCCGTTGTACTCCACTGCCGTCGGATCGGCGCAGAAAAAGTACGGGGAAATCGGATTGTTGTAGCGGGTATCCTTGTTCTGCTCCGTGCTGATCTGATCGCTGCTGATGGTAATCCCTCCCGTCGTTTCCGCTGCGCCGGTGTCGGTCAGCGGGGTCAGTCCTTCATAGGCAGCAAGGGCGCTGCCGGTGAGGCATCCCGCCGCAAGTATCAGCGCGGTGATGCCGGACAGTAATTTCACAGACTTCATCGTAACTCCCCCTTTATTGCAGCCGGCAGCCGCCCTCCGGTGCCGGCGCTCTGTCCTTATTGTAACACACGGGAGGCCGATGCGTTAGAATAATTCAGACAATAGATTAGAAAATTCCCGCCATACTTGATTTCTGCGTAATAATATGCTAAAATAAGAAAAAGGGGGCTGTAATATGATCGAATTCCCATATGAAATCTTTACAAAAACGCCGGATTTTCCCATTCATTTGCAGTACGGCTATCACGATGCCGACCTCTATCAGCACACGCACGGCAATTTCTTTGAGCTGGTGATCGTGCTGAACGGCTCTGCGCAGCATGTCGTCGGGAATGCGTCCTTTCCGATCGGGAAGGGGGCGGTGTTCGTGGTCGGGAATCAGACCCCGCACGGCTATGCCAATCCCGACCACCTGACGATCTGCAACATCATGTTCCGGCAGGATGTGTTCGATACGGTGTTCGATATCCGGCAGCTTGCGGGATTTCAGGCGCTGTTTGTGCTGGAGCCGCATTATTCGCAGAATTATCATTTTCTCTCGCAGCTTCATCTTTCTGCGGGCGCATTTGCGCAGGCGGAGGCGCTGCTGAACGCGATGATGCAGGAGTATGAGGGGCGGCACCCCGGCTGGCAGGACGCGGTCTACGCCGATTTCCGGCGCCTGTGCATCATGCTCTCCCGCCGGTATCAGGCGGACGCGGAGGCGACGAACGACTATATTAAGCTCGCGGATGCGGTCGCGCACATCGAGCATCACTTCAATGAGGAGCTGACGCTGGCGGCACTCGCCGCGATCTCGGGATACTCCGAGCGGCAGTTTCTGCGGCTGTTCAAGGCGGCATTTTCCGTCACGCCGAATCAGTACATCGCAGACCTCCGGCTCAGAAAGGCACAGCAGTTGCTGAGCTGCACGGCGCTTTCCGTCGGGGAGACCGCCTTGCAGTGCGGGTTCCCGGATCAGAATTATTTTACCAAGTTTTTCCGCAGCCGCACCGGCCAGACCCCCTCCGCCTTCCGCCGCGCCGGCCGGGGGGAGTAGAGGTATCGCTGCGCGATGATTTATAATGGGGCTCTCGCACGCTTCGCTATGAGTTTGCATCGCAAACTCACCCAAACCCCGCATTGGATGTTGCCACAGCAGAGCGAAATCCCCGTCTGATCCGTCAGAGACATTATATCTATAAAAATAAGACAGTGCCGCGTGCAGTCTGCGCGGCACTGTCTTTTTGTGATTTTCACTGTTCAAAAATATCAGATCGAAAAAAATTGAGGTTTTTCGCAATAAACTTTATTTGCTTTCAGGTAATTTTAAAGTTTTGGGTGTATGTTTAAGCCATACAAGAAAGCACGGTGCCCCCTTCACCGGACTTTCAAAGTGAACTGATGAGATTACCGGAAAGGACGAAATTATGAAAAAACAGTACAGACGCTGCGCAGCGTTCATCGCCGCAGCAGCCATGACCGTCACCGCCGCAGCACAGGTTTTCGCCGCTGCAAATGCTGACGTCAACAACGACGGCACCACCAATGTCAGCGACGCCGTCACCCTCGCAGAGTATCTTCTCGGCAGCGGCAGCGTTGCAAACCCCTCGGCCGCCGATCTGGATTCCAGCGGCGCACTCAATGCGGTTGACCTCACAATCCTCAAGCGGCAGATGCTGGCCGGCACCACGGATCCGGATGACCCGCCGGCAACCGATGATTATTATGTTTCGGCAATTACTTTTGCAGCCTCCTCCGTGACGCTGTATAATGATAATAATGAGATCGTCGATCCGGCGAAGGCAGAAAATGTCACCGTCGCGAACGGCACCTATGTCACGATCACCAAGCCGACCACCGACGGCACGACCAGCCACGACATCAACGTGGACGGCACCTGCACGAACGGCCAGATCAAGGTCAATGTTGACAAGACCGCCTATGCGGATGCTGAGGTCGTCATCAACATGCGCGGCCTGACGCTCTCCAACAGCAGCGATTCTCCGGTCTATGTCGAGGCCTGCGGCGGTGAGTGCATCATCACCGCGAAGAAGGACACCGTCAACACGATCTCCGACGGCACAAACTACACCAATGCAGACAGCAGCCAGGGCGCGATCTACTCCTGCGATGACCTGAAATTCAAGGGCAAGGGCCAGCTGATCGTCAACGGCAATGCCGCAGACGGCATCGTCTCGAAGGATGACCTCAAGATCTGGAACGGCCAGATCACCGTGACCGCGGTCGATGACGGCATCCGCGGCAAGGATTCCGTCCGCATCGGCGATGCAGATGACACGGATTATTCCGCACTGATCGTCAATGTCACCTCGCAGAACGGCGACGGCATCAAGTCCAACAATGACACCGACTCCGGCAAGGGCTTCGTCCGCATCAACGGCGGCACCGTTACGGTCAACGCCAAGGGCGGCGACGGCATTCAGGGCGAGCAGGAGGTCATCATCAACGGCGGCGATATCAATATCACCACCTACCAGGGCAGCGCCTACGGCTACAACAACAGCAGCGACGGCAACTCCAACAAGAATTACGACGGCTCCTACAAGGGCATCAAGGCAGTCGGTCTCTATGACAGCACCGGCACAACCTATCAGAGCATGGGCAATATCACCGTCACCGGCGGCAATATCACAATCGACAGCACCGATGACGCGGTTCACTGCGCGGGCGACATGACCCTGACCGGCGGTATCTTCAATATTAAGAGCGCAGACGACGGGTTCCATTCCGATAACAAGCTCACGATCGGCACCGAGAATTCCGGAAGATATGACGATGTCCAGATCTACCTCGGCTACTGCTACGAGGGCATCGAGGGCGTCTACATCTACCAGAACAGCGGCACGGTCTATGTGGTCTCCGGCGATGACGGATACAACGCAGCAGGCGGCGCAGACAGCTCCGGCAGCACAAACGATCCGTGGTCTCAGGGCGGCTGGGGCGGCCCCGGCGGCGGCGGCGGCGGAATGAGCAGCACCTTCGGCGAGCTCAATCTCCGCGGCGGTCTGGTTGTCGTCAACTCCGCAAGCGGCGACCACGACGGAATTGATTCCAACGGCAACATCAACATCACCGGCGGCTACTACTTCTGCAACGGCAATGAGCCGCTTGACTGCGGCGACGGCGGATACAGCATCACCCAGACCGGCGGCACTGTCGCGAAGATCGGCAGCAGCGGCGGCATGGGCGGCCCCGGCATGGGCGGCATGGGCGGCATGGGCGGCATGGGCGGCTCCGGCTCCGGCGGCAACACCAACCTCACCACCTCCTATACCTTCGTCGATGGCTCCGGCAATGCAGTTGCAACCTTTAAGTCCGTCAGCTCGACCGTTACGGTGGAATCGAAGGATAACTCCGCTCTGTATTCCGGCAGCTCGGTCTCCGGCGGCACGGAAATTCTGGCGGATTGCCCCTACGGCGTCACCCTCGGCGGTTCGCTCTCCGGCGGCACAAAGCTCTGATTTTCCCCTCACAGCATCAAACGCTTTACGGGTTTCCGGGAGGGAGCCTTCCATAACGCAGCGGGTCATGCAGATTTTCTGCATGGCCTGCTCGCTTTTTGTATTTTTTATGATCGGTGTTCCCGTGATGATCCGGTGCAGAAACAAAAAACTCCCACGCAAAGCTGCATGGGAGTGATATCAGATGCCTGAATGAAAAACCGGGACACAATCAAACAAAATGAAATCGCTTACGCGATGAAATCAAATGACTTCGCTGTTTGATGAAAAGAAATCCGCCGCACACCGCCGCAGCGATTTCACCTTGCCGCAGGCACGGTTTCTTCCTCCGTCAGGCGGATTTCATTGAAAAAGGCACCTGCAATTGCAAGTGCCTTTTTTTGGTTGGGGTGGAAGGATTTGAACCCTCGAAATAACGGAGTCAGAGTCCGCTGCCTTACCGCTTGGCGACACCCCAGTATCAAGCCGCTCTGTTTTCCTGCGACTGAATTATTATATCACATTTTTCATGCTTTGTAAAGCCCTTTTTCAAAAAAATCCGAAATTTTTTGCTTTTCACAAAAAACGCTTGCTTTTTTCGTGTAAATTTGATATAATGATAACATGGGAGGTTTCTGCGAACTTCCCTTCAGTGCAGGATGCCCGCCCGTATGCGGGAGCTCCGGCTCTGAACATGACGTAAAGGAATTATACAGATGAAAAAGATGTATTTTATCACCAATCTGCATTCAGGCAAGAGTACGATGCGCAGCAAGCTGCCGGCGGTGCTGAATATCTTTACCGCGGCAGGCTATGAGGTCACGGTCCGCCCGACACAGGGCCGGCGCGATGCGACTGCGGCGGCGGAGTATGCCTGCCTGAGCGGGAAATATGATCTGATCGTGTGCTCGGGCGGCGACGGAACGCTCAATGAGGTTGTGCAGGGACTGATGTACAGCCGGTGCCCGATTCCGGTCGGTTATATTCCGTGCGGATCGACCAATGACTTCGGCCGGTCGCTCCGCATTCCCGGAGATATCGAGGAGGCGGCACAGCAGATCACGCAGGGGCATCCGTATCACTGCGATATCGGGCTGTTCAATTCCAGAAATTTCCTTTACGTCGCCGCGTTCGGCGCATTTATCGAATCGGTTTACGATACCCCGCAGAATGTCAAGAATGTCATCGGCCATCTTGCCTATGTGCTCCATGCCATGACACTGATCCCCTCGATCCACGCATATCACATGAAGGTCGAATTCGACGGCAATGTCGTCGAGGACGACTACCTCTACGGAATGGTCAGCAATACCGCGTCGGTTGCCGGTATGCTGAAGCTCAAGAACTTCCGGCTCGATGACGGCATGTTCGAGGTCATGCTGATCCGGAAGCCCTCCAATGTCATCCAGCTCAGCAAAATCATCGCGCAGATTCTGGATATCAACGAGGAAATCGACGAGAAATACGTCAAATATTTCCGCGCGCGCAATATCCGGTTTATCTCCAATGAAGAGGTGGAATGGACACTGGACGGAGAATTCGGCGGTGCCTTCTGTGAGACGGAAATCGGGATCTGCAACCGTGCCGTGACATTCTGGGTCGGGAGCGATGCGCCCTGCAATGATGCAGAGACGGATGAGGCATCCGGAATGGAAAAGGAGGCGTGAGCCCTGAAAAAACAGCGCTCACAGAATCGTATGCGACTCTTTCTGATTGACTATGAAAACGTAAATTCGGCAGGACTCCACGGAATTGCGCAGGCTGCCCCGGATGACCGCGTCATCCTGTTTTACAGCCATGCCGCCAATACGCTGTCCTTTGAGATCATGGATGAGATGGTGAATTCCGGCATCATGCCGGAGCGGGTGTGTCTGGAGCATTCGGGAAAGAATGCGCTGGACTTCCAGCTCGTCACATTTCTCGGCTACCTGATCGCAAAGGATAAGGCAGATGCATATTATATCATCAGCCGCGATGCGGGCTATCAGGCGGCGATCGCGTTCTGTCAGGAGTATTTCGGGGTGAAGGTGCAGTTAAAGCCCTCTATGAAGGCGGCGATCGGGACACTGAAAAAGCAGAAGACTGCCGGCACGGCCGCCGCGGCACCGAAGCCGCTCCCCAAGAAGCAAAAGGCGGAAAAATCCAAAACCGGCAAGCCTGCATCGGTCAGCCTGCGCAAGAAGGCCACGGTGATTCAGGTGCAGCCGGTCGGGGCACAGGCTGTCACGCTGCCGCAGACTGAGCCGGTTCCGGTGGATCTGGAAACGGTGATGTCGCTGGTGCATCCGGCCGTTGCGCCGGAGACCGCCTCGGAAATCCTCCGCTGCCTGCTCGACAGCCGCAGCAAAACGGAATTCCACAATGCCCTTCAGCAGCACTTTGACAATGACAACGTCAAGCAGTATTATCACTGCATGAAGCCGTGCTTTATTACCTTTGCCGAATAACACAGAGAAACGCAGTGCCGCGGTCAGTCCGCGCGGCACTGCGTTTTTTGCCGGCAGTGCCGGCCTCCGGCTTTACTCCCCGGCAATTCCCCGTTGAACTTTTTTCACCCGGGAGTGGCTTTTTCAGGGAGTTTTTCGAGGTAATAATCGGAGCTGTCTCTAAAGTTTTTGGTCGAGCTTTTTTCAAAAAGCTCGCGGAGTCCAGAGGCAGAGCCTCTGGTCGCTGCCCGCAGGCAGCGAAACTCCCCTAGCGTGCAAAGAGCTCGGCGGGCTTGGGGACCCCATGTTTGCCGAAGGCAAACTGCGCAGTTTCGCTTTGCGAAACATGGGCGATAGAGGTCCCCATTCCAAAATAGCATCCGCGCAGCGGATACTT
>JAFUAD010000070.1 GCA_017460835.1 Oscillospiraceae bacterium | reverse complement strand
CGCAAGCCCCATGATGAGCTGAATCCCCGCGTCGATCAGCAGGTCAATGTTGTCAATCAGCGTATCCACAATCTGCAAAACCACATCGACGATTGTCGGGATCAGCGTCGGGAGCGCCTGTGCAATGCCAAGCGCGAGCTGTGCGATTACCTGCAAGCCGGTTGATACAATCTGCGGAAGCATTCCGAGCAGCGCGTCTGCTAGCTGCAAGATAATATCTCCGGCGATAGAAATGATTGTCGGGAGATTGTCCAGCAAGCCCTGTGCAAGAGACTGCACGATTGTGACTGCCGAGCTGAGAATCATCGGCAGATTGTCTGTGATTGCGTCCACAATCACCGGCAAAATCTGCGCGGCGGTCTGCGTGATCTGCGGAATGATATTGCTGAGCGTTGATGTAAAGCCCTGCAAGCCTTTAGACAGCATTGCAATACCGGAGCTGTCGCCGCTGACGATTGCAGACACACCGTCCATCACATTTGTGATTGCGGGCATGAACTGTGAGGTCAGATTGCGCGTGACACCGCTGAATGCGGTTTTCATGTTCTGCAAGCTGTCCTGATATGCCGCCGAAGCCTTGACAGCTTCATCGGACATCACACCGCCGAGATCATGCACCTGCTGCCGCATTGCCTCGGTTTCCTCCGCGCTGGTATTCAGCAGCGGACCGAGCTCCATTGCGGATTTGCCGAGCAGATCAGTCGCAAGTGCGGTGCGCTCTGCACCGGATTCCATGCCTTGCAATGCTGTAATCGTTGCGGAGAACAATTCCTCCTGCGACATATTTGCAGCATCGTCTATAGAAATGCCGAGCTTTTCAAACGCCGCGACTGATTTGTCAGAGCGATCCACCACAGCCTCGGACAGTTTCTTCATAGATGTGGTCATGCTGTCGATGCTGCTGCCGGAATGCTGCATAATGAAGTCCCATTCCTGATAGGCTTCTGCGGACATTCCGAGCTTTTGGCTCATCTTGTCGATGTTGTCGCCGTATTCGGCGGTTTTGCCGGTTGCATTGACAATCCCGGCAATCGTACCGACTACAGCAGTACCGGCAGCAGCAACCGCAGCGGCGGCAATTTTTGCCGATGCCGCAAGCCCGTTTTTCAGAGCCTCGCTGAATTTGCCTGTGCTGCTTTCCGTCTTCTGGAATGTCGCATCCAGCTCATTTGCGGCTTGCTCTGCGGCGTTGAGACTGCTCTCATTCGTTTTCAGATCACTCGACAGCGACTGAATCTGAGCAGCCAGAGCGCGGGCTTCGTCCGAATCCTTGCCCTTCGCAGCAGCGACATCAACATACTTCGATTTCAGATCATCGAGCTCTTTCCGCTGACTTGATACTGTATCCGAAAGCGATTTTTCATCACTTTCCAGACCGGAAATAGTTGCATCAAGCTGATCGGCTGCTTTCACCGCGCCGTCGAGCTGCTCCTGATTGTTTTTCAGTTCGCTGGAAAGAGACTGAATCTGCGATGCGAGCGCACGAGCTTCATCGGAATCTGTACCCTTTGCTGCGGCGACATCAATGTACTTGGATTTCAGGTCAGACAGCTCCGACTTCTGATCCGCAATCGTCTGTGACAGTGTTTTCACGCCGTCACCGGCACTGCTCATTGTCTGGTCGAATCTGTCTGCCGCCTGCTGTGCCTCACTGAGCTTCTGCTTATTATCACGCAGTTCGCCGGAGAGGGATTCAATTTCCGATGCAAGCTGCCGTGCTTCATCGGAATCTTCGCCCTGCGATGCGGCAACTTCCACATATTTCGCTTTGAGCTGTGCGAGCTCTTTCTCCTGCTCGGAGACGGTCTGCGTCAATGTTTTAGTGCTGTCTGCCGTTCCGTCCATTTCCGCTTGAAAAGCAGACTGCGCAGATGTGAGCTGTCCCATGCGCTGTTCGGTTCGGACAAGCTCCTCTTGGAAAGCGATGTACTGCTCGCGGCTGATCTCACCGGCATCAAACTGCGCTTTGACCTGCGCTTGCGCATTGCGCAGGATTTCCAGCTTTTCAGCGGTTGTCTCGACTGACTGTGCGAGAATCTGTTGCTTTTGCGCAACCAGCTCGGCATTGCCGGGGTCGAGCTTCAGGAGCTGATTAACTGTCTTGAGGTCTTTGCCGAGCGTCACGCTCTGAGAGGTGACCTGTTTGAGGGCAGAGTCGAGACCTTTGGTATCGCCGCTCAGCTCGATTGTAATGCCCTTGATTGTACCGCTCACTCAGTCACCCCCAAGCAGTTCCTCACACTTTTTCAGCGTAGCCTTATACTCACGGTATTTGTGCTCTTTGATCTCTCCGGCAGCATACCGCCGATCCATTTCGGGTTCCATTTCCTTGAGAACCCGATAGCGCTGCAAATTGTCATGCACAACCTCGCCGTTGGCTTGCCGGATCATGCGGTCATACTCTGCGCAGAAATTGAACAGCATTCCCGTGTCCCAGTTATCAACCTCCGGCAGCGGGAATCCACGGCGCATCAGGTGCAGATAGAATTCCTCTGCACCGAGTAATGCGCCGCTGGTATCGCCGCTGCCGTTCAGCCGTTTTTTGCATCAACCGACATTTCCCGCGAGAGCATCGGGGAGACCTTTGCCCAAACATCAAGAAATGCAAAGTCATCAAAGGTGTCGAGCCATTCGTCCACAGAATCAGGGATGTCCGGATCGGCTTCCTTTGCCATGCAGTAGAGCATATCGTAATACGGATCAGAGTCGAACTGCGTGAGCGCTGCACTCAGCGCGAACACCTGCTGATCGGTCAGCTCTTCCTCTGCATCCTTCTCGCCCTTCTTCCCGGACTTCTTCTTTGTGTCGGGCTTTTTCTTGTCAACCTCATAGCCCTCGGCTTTTGCCACTTCTGCCGCCTTGCGCTGCATCCGCGCAATTCTGTCCAGATCGGCAAACCACTCACGCCCGCACATCGCCTTGTACCGGCGCATCGTACCTCCGGTTTTCTTGAATCTGATCTCGCGGCTGTCAATCGTTACGGTGATTTCCATGCGCTACCTCCTTACGATGCCGCGACCACGGTCACAGTGCAGGTGTCCGTGTAGGTCTGACCGTCAACGGTGATAGACGCAGTCACGACCGATTCACCGGCTGCAACACCGGTCACAGCGCCTGTCGCAGACACGGTCGCCTTTGCGGTCGTGCCGGATGTCCATGTAATTGCCGCATTGGACGGATTCTTGCTGATG
>JAFUAD010000065.1 GCA_017460835.1 Oscillospiraceae bacterium | reverse complement strand
CTCGCAATTACCTATTCTTTTTCGCGTTTTTTCGTCTCGCCTTGACGTGAATCTTTCCTGCGTTTCCACTCAGCCAGATTCGGAATCTTCAAGGGTTCTCTTTCTTGGTTGCATTGTTCAATTTTCAAGGTGCCGGGGCGCCGCCGTTCTTGCGGCGACTTAAATATAATAGCACATTCGGGCAAAAATGTCAAGGGGTTTTTGCCAATTTTACGATTTCGACAAAATCCCGGACATTCTTGCCCGATGCTATATCAAATCAAACAATTGCGCAGCTTTTGGCCGCCGGATTCACGGCTTTTCCAGCTTCACCGTCACATTATATGCATATCCGCTTGTTACAGACGGCGCACCGAGCGCTTCAAAAAGTTCATTCATGCCTGCCGTGCTCTTTTCGCCGGTAATCGTGATCAGGCCGTCCTTTGCACTGATGGAATCATGATCCTCAAACATCGCATCTATGTCCGTTTTCACGCCCAGATCCTCATAGATGTACTTCATATAAATATGCAGCGGGGTATGGACAGAATCATCATAGAGAAAATTGATCTCGCTGTGATCGTCTGAATAGGTAATAACGCACGACGCCAGTTGATCGTCGGTGGTCATAGGCAAAACTGCTTCCTCATCCCATTCCACGTCTGCATAATACTGTTCATAGTCCCGGATCAGGAATTCCTTTCCGTCCGAACGCTTCGCCGCCTGCCCGATCACATACTCAAATTTTGCTTGCAGTTCTTCATATTCCTTTACCTTCGGGTCCACAGTGGTCTCAGTTACGCTGCTGCCCGCCGAGCCCCCGCTGCTGCCGCACGCTGACAGCATCAGCACAGCACATCCCGCAAGAATACAGCCTGTCATCCGTCTTTTCATTTCTTTCCCTCCGATTTCTGTTGTTTTTTCATCCGGTGACATTGTTATGCGGCCGGATGTCAAATATCAGTATACCATAGTATTTTATATTTGTCAAGCAATTGTTATACAATAGTATATAAATTTTTGACATTCGGAGGAATCCCATGTTTCATGAACGTATCAAAGCACTGCGAAACGCACTCGGCCTGAATCAGGTTGAATTCGGCAAGCGGCTGAACGTCTCAAAGCAGTGCATCAGCAATTGGGAAAACGGCAATATCATGCCGTCCGTTGACATGCTGATCCGCATTGCCGGCGAATTTTCCGTCAGCGCAGATTTTCTTCTCGGGCTTTCTGCGCAGCACACGCTGGATGTCAGCGGGCTGACCGACGAGCAGATTCTGCATTTGCAGAATGTCGTCAACGATATGAAAAGGCTTCAGTCCGCGGAAACGGGCTGAAGCCTTCGGTCAATCACGGTTTCTCATTCTTTTGCTCGGGCGGCGTGCCCAGAATCGCCGTAAACACGTTGACGCCGCTGCTGCAATCCGCCGTCAGCGAGCCGCCGTGCAGCACGGCAATGCTCCGCGCAACGCAGAGCCCCAGCCCGTAGCCGCCGGTTTCGCGCGCACGCGAGGGGTCCACGCGGTAAAAGCGCTCGAAGATCTTGCCGAGCTCCTGCTCCGGAATCGGGTTGCCGGAATTCGAGAGCACGATCCGGAGCTGCTGCTTCCGGTCATGATTCACGACCATGCGGATGCTGCCGCCCTCCGGCGTATACATCTGCGCATTGTCGAGCAGCGCGTTCATCATCTGCTCAATGCGCTTGCGGTCGCCCTGATAGGTCAGCTCCGGCGTCAGCTCATAATCGAAATCGCAGCCCGCCTCGAAGAGATCCGACTCGCGCTCCATGCACATGCCCTCAAGCATCTCCGAAATGTCGATCGGTTCGAGGTCGAGATGAATCTCGCCCGCGTCAATTTTCGCGAGAAAGAGCAGGTCGCCGACCAGCCCCGCCATCCGCGCGGTCTCGTCCTTGATGCTGTCGAGGAAGCGCTCCTGCGTTTCGATCGGCGCCTCCGGGTTCGAGAGTACCGCCTCGGTATTCGCCGCGATGACCGTCAGCGGCGTTTTCAGCTCATGTGTCGCATCGGAGACAAAATCGTTCTGCTTTTCCCATGCCGTCTCGATCGGCTTGCTGAACCAGCTCGCAAGCAGCGCACAGACCGGCATCATCAGCAGCATGCCGAGCAGAATAAAGATCACGGTATTCCGCCGCAGCGTTTTCGCGAGCGCCTGCTCCTGCGTGCATTCCGCGATCGCAGCCCACGCGCCGCCGCCCTGGAGGATGACCAGATACCGGTAGCGCTTGCCCTCGAAGCTGACCTGTCCGATGCCCTGCTCGTCCCTGATATTCATTTTCAGCACGATTTCATGCAGCGTCTCCTCGCTGAGGCTCAGGTGAGACTGCTCCGCATGGACAATATCGCCGTTTGCGCCGAGCCGCAGCCCGGCCATGCCCCGCGTTTCATCGGTCAGCGTCTCGGTCTCGACTGCCTTGCGCAGCGCCGCCTCGGTCTCATTGACTGCCGACTGGTACAGATACAGGCTGACACCGCAGCAGAGCGCCGTCAGAAACAGCAGCAGCAGCCCCCAGCTGATCAGCAAAAACCGCAGTCTGAGCTTTTTCGGCATTCCTGCATCCCTCCCCCGCTGCGTATTTTCCTTACTATTATAATACACGAGCCGGATTCCGTGAAGCCCTTTTGCCTCAATTTCATCCATTGATACCAAAAATTGCGCCGCAGCTCTCCAAATTTCGGTATTCTGCCTCTTCCCAAATTCCGGAAAATATGGTATAATGACAGTGTGTGCAAATTTCGCATAGCTGTAAATGTCCTTTGCAGCAGGAAAGGATTGAAGAACCATGCAAACCGTTATCACGAAGGAAAACGCCCTGTACCAGCTCTGGCTGGAGCACGCTGTCGATGACCCCGATCTCGTGACCGAGCTTGAGAGCATCCGCGGCGATGAGGAAGCAATCCGGGAGCGGTTCTACCGTGATCTCGAATTCGGAACAGGCGGTCTGCGCGGCGTACTGGGCGCCGGCACTGCCAGAATGAATATTTATACAGTCCGCCGCGCGACACAGGGGCTTGCCGATTATGTCAAGGGCTCCTTCTCTGCGCCGAGCGTTGCGATCTCCTATGACAGCCGCATCAAGTCCGATACCTTTGCAAGAGCAGCAGCCGCTGTCCTCGCCGCAAACGGCATCCGCGTCCATCTCTATACCGAGCTGATGCCGACCCCGATGCTGTCCTTTGCGGTGCGCGCGCTGCACTGCTCCGCCGGCATTATGGTCACGGCGAGCCACAATCCCGCAAAGTACAACGGCTATAAGGTCTACGGCTCCGACGGCTGCCAGATCACACTGGAGGTCGCCAATACCGTCATCGGCAAGATCAAGGCAGTTGATATCTTCAACGATGTGAAATCCTGCGATTTCGAGAGCGCCGTCGCAAGCGGCATGATCTCCTATATCGGGCAGGATGTCATCGAGGACTACTATCAGAATGTGCTCGCACAGGGCATCCACACCGCGCTCTGCCCCGAAAGCGGCCTGAAGATCGTATACACCCCGCTCAACGGCACCGGCAACAAGCCCGTCCGCGAGATTCTGAAGCGCATCGGCATCAAAGAGGTCACAGTCGTGCCGGAGCAGGAGCTGCCGGACGGCAACTTCACCACCTGCCCCTACCCGAACCCGGAGATCCGTGAGGCGCTCGAATACGGCCTGCGTCTCTGCGATCAGGTTCAGCCCGATCTGCTGCTCGCGACCGACCCTGACTGTGACCGCGTCGGCATCGCCGTCCCGGACGGAAACGGCGGCTATGCGCTGTTCTCCGGCAACGAGGTCGGTGCGATGCTGTTTGAGTACATCTGCGAGGAGCGCACCAAGCTCGGCACCATGCCGGAGCGCCCGGTCGCGATCAAGACCATCGTCACGACCGATCTGGTCAAGCCGATCGCTGAGGAATACGGCGTGCAGCTCATTGATGTGCTGACCGGATTCAAGTTCATCGGCGAGCAGATCGCGCTGCTGGAGGAGAAGGGCGAGGAGTCCCGCTATCTCTTCGGCTTCGAGGAAAGCTACGGCTATCTCGCCGGCACCTATGTCCGCGACAAGGATGCGGTCGTCGCATCCATGCTGATCGTCGAAATGGCGGCATTCTACCGCACGAAGGGCATCACGATGATGCAGGCGCGCGAGAATCTCTATAAAAAGTACGGCGTATTCAAGCACAAGCAGGAGAGCTTCGCTTTCGAGGGCGTCAGCGGCATGCACAAGATGCAGGAGATCATGCAGTCTCTGCGCACCGATGCCCCGGCTGAGATCGGCGGGCTGCGCGTGCTGGAATCCGCGGATTACCTCACCGGCGAGTTCACGAATCTCGAAACCGGCGAGAAGCGCCCGACCAATCTGCCGAAATCCGATGTGGTGTCGTTCTTCCTGCCCGAGCATGCGAGCGTGATCGTGCGTCCCTCCGGTACCGAGCCGAAGATCAAGGCATATTACACCACTGCGGGAAAGACAATGGCCGATGCTGAGGCGATCGAGGAAAAGCTCTGCGCCGATATTCAGAAGATTCTGAAAAAATAATCGGAATTTAGCTTGCATTTTCCGAAAAAGTATGATATAATAGTATTTGCGTTTTATCCATAGCACTACTGTCCGAACAGTAACCGGATGGGCTGTTATGTCTGATATCACAAACTTCAAAGCTGAAAGAGGTGAAAATCATGAAGGAAGGCATCCATCCGGTATGCGAGAAGACCACCATCACCTGCCACTGCGGCAATGTGATCGAGGTGCTCTCGACGAAGAAGGACATCAAGGTTGAAATCTGCTCGAAGTGCCACCCGTTCTTTACGGGCAAGCAGAAGCTGGTTGACACCGGCGGCCGTGTTGAGCGTTTCAACAAGCGTTTCAACCGCAAGTAATGATGAGAAGAAAACCGGTCGGATTTCGGCCGGTTTTTTCTGTTTGGGGGATTGATGTGCTGCGGCGGGCAGTGCCCGGCGCGGAGCCCGCGCTGGCGATTCGCTTCGGCCGGCAGTGCCGGCTGCCAATTCGCTTCGCACCATAATAAGATAAGCCGGATGTTTTATCTCAGCCGAATATTTTGGCACGCTTGCGCGTGCAGGCGGCAGTACACATACTGTGGGAAATTTTCTTCTGCTCCCATTGAAATCCCGATCATAATATGATATAATAGTGCCGTACAATAAACTGTAATCTCAATCAGAAAGGTGATTGCTATGCTCGAACTGAAAACCTACCGCGGCCACATCCGCAACTGGGAGGCACTCTGCGCGGCGCTCTCCATCGACAAAAGCAGCTCCCGCGAGGAACGCGAACGCGAAATCCTCCTGAAGGGCTACGCCAAATGGGGCAATGCCCTGCCGGAGCACCTCTACGGCATGTTCGCCTTCGCGCTCTATGACACCGACGCCGACAAGTGGATCTGCGTGCGCGACCACTTCGGCACCAAGCCCTTCTATTACTATCAGACCGCCGACGGCAGACTGCTCTGCGGCACGATGATCCGCGATATCCTTTCGCAGGAGGGCTTTGTCAAAGAGCTCAATGCCGACATGCTGCAAATTTACCTCTCGCTGACCTACGTCGCGGGCGAGGACACCTTCTTCAAGGGGCTGAAAAAGCTGATGCCCGGCTGCCTGCTCGAATGGCAGAACGGAGAAATCCGCATCACGCGCTACTGGAAGCCGGAGTTTCATCCGGACGAGAGCCGCACGCTGGAGGATTGGGCGGACGAGATTCACACGACCGTTCAGCAGATGATGAAGGAGATCAAGACGCCGGACGAAACCGCGGAATCCTTCCTTTCCGGCGGCGTCGATTCCTCCTATGTGCTCGCGATGTCCGATGCAAAGCGTGCGGATTCCTGCGGCTATGACGAGGAGCGCTTCGATGAATCCCGCATTGCCGCAAAGACCGCCGAGCTGCTCGGCGTCGAGCACTCTGTCGCGAAGATCACGCCGGAGCAGTATTTTGCGATCGTCCCCTATGTGATGTATCACATGGAGCAGCCGCTCGGCGATGCCTCCGCGATCGTGTTTACGCTCGGCTGCAATGCAACCGCGCAGCACACAAAGCTCTGCTATTCCGGCGAGGGCGCCGACGAATTCTTCGGCGGATACAATATGTACCGCAATGCAGAGCGCTACGGCGACAACCTCAGAACCTTCTATGTCGGCAACACCAACATCATGAAGGAGGACGAGAAGCAGCGCATTTTGCAGCATTACAATCCCGAGGTGCTGCCGATCAAAATCGCCGCGCCGATCTATGCCGAGACGGAGGGGCTCGACCCGCTGACCGTGATGTCCGATGTCGATATCCAGATCTGGCTGGAGGGCGATATTTACCTGAATGTCGATAAGATGAGCACCGCTGCGGGGCTCGAAATCCGCATGCCGCTGACCGACCGCCGCGTGTTTGATATTGCATCCCGGATGCCGGCGCGGTTCAAGGTCAATGACGAGCAGAACAAGGTCGCCTTCCGGACAGCCGCCGCGAAGGTGCTGCCGGAGGAGATCGCCTTCCGCAAGAAGCTCGGCTTTATCGTGCCGATCCGCCTGTGGCTCGCGGATGAGCGCTATAACGGCGATGTCCGCCGCCTGCTGCAAAGCGAGATCGCGGCAAAATTCTTCAGGCCGGAGGAGATTCAGGCGATCTATCAGGAATATATCGGCGGAAATTCCGATCTCTGGCGCAAGATCTGGACGATCTACACCTTCCTTGTCTGGTACGAGGAATACTTTGTAAAACGCTAATCCGGCGCCGGCAGTACCGGCCTCCAATACAGCAAAGCGCCGACTGAGCGAACTGTCCGATATTGGTTTGCATCTCGCCTGTCGGCTATTGGGCTTTGTGTATGCGGATTATGGGCGCATGAACCAAGCGGCACCGGAGCAAAAGGAACGGGAATCACCATGAATGAATGCGATACCTGCGCGTACTACATGTACGACGACGACTGGGAGTGCTATGTCTGCGAGATGAATCTCGATGAGGATGAGTGGGCGCGGCTGCTCTCCGATGAACGCGCGCACTGCCCCTATTACCGCGACGGCGACGAATACAAAATTGCAAGGAAACAGTAATATGAAACACGAAACCAAAAGGGAAAAAAATGCGCTTCCGCCCCATGCCGAAAGCAGCGGGCTGCGCATTGCGGGCGGCATTGTCCTGATCGTCTCGCTGCTGTTCTGCGTCTGGCTTATGGGCGGCGCGGTCGCCTACAACTGGCTTGCGCACGATTACGGGAAAGCGATCGGCTTCTTCGGGCGGTGCTATTTTGTCCTCGCGGGCATCATGACGGCGGGGGTTGTGCTGTATTTTTGCAGGCGCGATCTCTTGGCGCTCATTTTCGATGCCGCGTCCTATCTTCCGATGCGCCTGTTTCTGCTGATTGCCATGCAGAAGGCGGAGAAAAACGGCTGGAGCGGCCAGACTGAGGCGAGCTTCGGGGTTCAGGCGGCGGAAAAATGGCACACGGGAATGATGTGGACGGCGCTGCCGTTCCTGCTGCTGCTGGTGCTCGCGCTGACGCGGTTCCGCTCGCAGGACGAGAAGGTTCGGCGGCACGCAAAAAGGCAGCTCCGCGAAAAGGAACGAAACCGCCCGGCACCCTCGATTCTCGGCGGAGAAACGCCGGAACAACCGGATTCGCCAAAGGCCGCAGGCAATCGGCAAAAAAATACAAAAAAGCCCTCGCGGAAGAAAAAATGACCGCCAAAATCAGCGTATATATGTGCAAAATCGCAGAATCTTGACAAATTGCCGAAACTCGACAAATTGCAAAATACTTCGCGGTTCTTCGCTCTTGCTTTTCAGTTTGCACCGTGTTAAAATGGAAACATAAAGCAAAAGGAGGTAGAACCATGCAAAAGCAAGTCAAGGTTCTGATCGGCGACGACACGGCGGAGTACGGTGTATCCTGCGCCAGTGTGCTTCGCTCGCAGGGCATGTATGCCTATACAAGACCCAAGAACGGCAACACCGTTCTGGAATCCATAAAAAACGATACACCGGATGTTGTAGTGGTGGATGCGATTCTGCCGCATATGGACGCCATTGAGCTGATGAAGCAGGCGGGCGCAAACGGCGGCAAGCGCCCGGCATTCATCGTGACCTCATCCTATGACAACAGCTTTGTCGAGCAGCAGGTGATGCAGAACGGCGCGGCGTATTTCATGCTCAAGCCCTTTGATCTCAATGTGCTCGGCGAGCGGATCGCGCTGCTGACCGACAAGCAGCCGCTCGGCGCCTTCACCAGCCGCGCCGGACAGGATCTCGCGATCACGATTACCGATATCATCCACCAGCTCGGCGTTCCTGCGCACATCAAGGGCTATCACTATCTGCGCAGCGCGATCGTCAGCGCGTATCATGACCCGGCGCTGCTCGACAGCGTGACAAAGCAGCTATATCCGCAGGTCGCGGCGCAGTTCAGCACAACGCCCTCCCGCGTCGAGCGCGCCATCCGCCACGCAATCGAAATCGCATGGGACCGCGGCAATCTCGATACGCTCAATGCATTCTTCGGATACACCGTCAACACCTGCAAGGGCAAGCCCACCAATTCGGAATTCATCGCACTGATCACGGATAAGCTGCGGCTGCAAAATCAGCAGTAAAGCGAAATCGCCATACCCGCGCTTCCGTGTCATATCAACGAAAAAAGGAGCTGTTTCAAATGGAAAAGATCAAAGTCAATCCGGAAGCGCTGGCCGAAAACCCGTTCGAGCTGATCGGGAAGGACTGGTTCCTGCTGACCGCAGGCACAGAGGATGCCGGCTTCAATTTCATGACCTGCTCATGGGGCGCAATGGGCGTGCTCTGGAACAAGCCCGCGGTCACCTGCTATGTGCGGCACTCGCGCCATACCTTCGGGTTCATGGAGCAGGGCGACACCTTCACCCTGAGCTTTTTCGGGCAGGAGCAGCGCAAGGCGCTGGGGTTTGCGGGCTCGCACTCCGGCCGCGACTGTGACAAGCTCGCGCAGACCGGTCTGCATCCGGTGACGCTTGAGGGCGGGGTCAGCTTCGAGGAGGCAAAGCTCACGCTCGTCTGCAAAAAGCGCTTTGCCGCAGATCTGAGCCCGGAGGAAATGCCCGCGGAGATCGCAGAGGCGTTCTATGCCGATCATGATGTCCACAGAATGTATATCGGCGAGATCATTGCGGTGTATCTGTAATGCACAAAAAGGTATCGCTTCGCGATGATCTATAATGGAGCTCTGCTCCAAACCTCGCCAAAGGGATACTATCCCTTTGGAATCCCATTTTAAGTTGATTGTTAGATTGTGTGTACTTTTTATACTTATTCTCACAATGAAATTCTTAAGGGACAATGTACCGTAAGCGGGGGTTGGGGCTCGATGTTTGCGCAGCAAACCCGACAAAACGAAGCGAGGAGGGCACCATTACAAATCCATCGGAGATACTCTCTATCGACAAGCTGAAGGGGCGGGGAAATCACATCCCTGCCCCGTTCGTTTGCCGATAGAGATGAATCCCCGATGGGTTTATAACGGGGTTCCGCATCTCCAAAAATGCCGCGATGATTGCGGTTTTTGTCATGTTCTGTGCAGAAAAGCATATTGACGCGGCCGACCGCGGATGCTATAATAAAAGCACAGGATACTCTGATCTTTCATGCACAATGACAAAAACAAGGAGATGATTTCGATGAAAGAAACCGGCCGCAGACGGCGGGCTCTGTTCCTGTCGCTGACGATGCTCGCGTCCTTCATTCTGCCGCTGTTCGGCATCCGGTATCCGGGGATTCCGGTCAGCGCGGTATCGACGGACTACCCCGTGCAGCTCATGAACATCGCAACGAAGGACAACTCGAAGGTTCTGACCGAAAACGGCACGACGGACGGCTCGACCCTCTCCGTCAAGACGCTCGGCAATGACCTTTCCCCCTCATGGCGCTTTGACCGCGTCGGCTCCGATTCCAAGGGAACGTACTTCAAGCTGACCAACGCGCAGTCCGGCAGACTGCTGACCCCGAAGGGCTACAAGGTCTCTGCCGGCACCGATGTCATCATGTATGGCAGCGAATCCGCAAAATCGCAGCACTGGTATGTCATTCCGGTCAGCACGGACCGCCTCGGAAACAATCTGCACTACAAGATCGTCAACTACGAGAACACCTCGCTCGCGCTGACACAGGGCAGCAGCGGCATGACCCTCGCGGACTACTCCGGCGCGGATTCCCAGCTCTGGCTGCTGAACTGCGACGGCTTGCAGGGCTTTGCCGGATACTGCTCCAACGACCAGAAGGGCAGCGTCAAGGCGGCGGATATCGGCGGACTGTTCGGTGAGGTCGTCGAGGTCACCAATTTCTCCGACCTGAGCAAATATGCGACCTCGGACACGCCGTATACGATCGTCGTGACCGCGGATATCAAGGTCACGAGCCTGACAAAGGATTCCTCCGGCAGATATTACTGCCCGGACGGCAGAATCTATGTCCACAGCAACAAGACCATCATCGGCAGCTACGCAAAGCACACGCTCTACAATGTGCAGTTCTGCACCTCCTCCGGAAAAGGCACCGGAAACAATATCATCATCAAGAATTTCGACCTCCAGCACGACAAGGAATCGAACGGCAACGACTCGATCGTCGTGTACTTCGGCTCCGGCGAAAATCTCTGGGTCGATCACTGCACCTTCACCGGCCATTCGGATTACAACACCGCCTCGACCGGTCTGCCGGATTACGACAAATTCCTCGCCTGCTGCTATGACGCCGATTACTGCACCGTTTCGGACTGCTCCTTCGGGCTGCACGAATACGGCCTGATTCTCGGCTATCCCGATGACACGGCGGATGTCAAGAACAAGTATGACAATTTCCCGTGCATGTCGATCATCAGCAACAAATTCTACAAAACGCTGACCCGCGGCCCGGGGCTCATGCGCTGGGGCTATTTCCACTCGCTCAACAACTATGTCAGTACCTTCAGCATGGCGTATACCGTTCACAGCGGATGCGATATCTACGCAGAAAACTGTGTTTATGAAAACGGCGGCAATGTCATCTGCGACTGGAACTCGATCACCTATGCCGGCGCCTATGCCGAAAGCGGCTCGGTGTTCACAAGCTGCAGCAGAACCGTACAGGGACAGGGAACCTCCAGCAATCCGAGCTATTCGGTCGCGAGCTCCTTCCGTCCTGCGAGCAATTACAGCTATGTTTCGCTCACAGCAGCCAATGCGAAAAATTACTGCAACAGCTACAGCGGAGTGCAGTCCTCAAAGGGCAATATGATGTATCTCCGCTTTGCAAAGGCGGGCGTGCCGAGCGCCGGATACACCGAAGCGCCGGACGGCGGCGGCATGGATGACCCGACGCCCGAAGCATTCGCAAACGGCGCGGCATTCCGCATCAAGAATGTGAACTCCGGCCTCTATATGCAGGTAGCCGGCGCGGCTGCCGAGAACGGCGCAAACATTCAGCAGTGGGGCTCTGACGGCACCTCTGTCCACGATATCTGGAAGCTCTACAGCGCCGGCGACGGCTATTATTACATCGTCTCCTGCGTAGGCGACGGCGGCACCTATGTGCTCGATATCGCCGGCAGAAAGACCGACAACGGCACAAATACCGACCTGTATCAGTACAACGGCGGCAACAATCAGCAGTTCATGTTCACCGCGAACAGCGACGGCTCCTACAAGATCCGCACGCGGATCACCGGCGAGGCCTCGGCAATCGAGGTCGCGGATGCATCGACCGCCTCCGGCGCGAATGTGCAGCAGTGGGAGATCAACGGCGCAAGCTGCCAGGACTGGATTCTCGAAGCGGTCTCTGACCCCGGCACCGCAATGGACACCTCCGTGATCTACACCTTCGAGAATGTCAATTCCGGGCTGGTCATGGACATTGTCAACGGCAATATGACCGCGGGCGAGAATGTGCAGCAGTGGGAAAGCAACGGTTTTGCGTGCCAGAAATGGACGCTGACGCCGTTCAGCTCCGGCAATTATTACTGGGTCCGCTCGGCGCAGGATGCATCCTATGCGCTGAAGGCGGAGGGCAGCGGCAATGCGGCAAACATTGACCTCGCGGCCTATTCGACCAGCGACAGCTCGCAGCTCTTCCGCTTCACAAAGAATCTCGACGGCTCGTACAGCATCCTGACGCGCGCCTCGAAGGACGCCTGCCTCGTCGAGGTCGATGCGGCTTCGATGAACAGCGGCGCGAATGTGCAGCAGTACGGCCCGACCGGAAGCCCCTGCCAGAACTGGAACCTCATCACCGAAACGACCACCACCACAACGACGACAACCACCACCACCGAAACCACCGCAGCGCCGATCGACGAGATTCTCTACGGCGACGCGGACTGCAACAATACGGTTGATGTGCTGGATGCGGTCATGATCGCGCGCGTTGCGTCTGAGGACACCGGCACCGGCATCACAGACCAGGGCAAGCGCAATGCGGACGTCACGCAGGACGGCTCCGTCAAGAGTGATGACCTCAGCAAGCTGCTGATGTTCCTCTCGAACAAGATTCCGTCCCTCCCGTAACTCATAAATGCAAAACGAACCCCCGCGGATTTGATTCCGCGGGGGCGTTTTATTGCTCATCTGTCTTATGGAAAAAATCGGAATTGATATCCCGCGGCACATGGCGAAGATTATCATTGACATCAATGATTTCCTGACGTCGGTATAAAAATTTAATCTCATTCGCGATTTTCCGCCCGTAACCCGCAACCAGCAGGCAAAGTAAAATCAACGCCAAAAAACAAAGTGTTCCGCTGTATTCTTCAATTTTGTCCAATAGATTCATCATATTTATCCCTCCTCAGTTGGTATTATATCACAACTTTTTAGTTGTTGTCAATAACAACCGGAAGGATTTTTACATAAATCCCGAAAGGTGTTATGATAATAGCTGAGGAGGGTGAGAATATGGTAAAAAACCTAAAGACACTCCGCACAAAATTCAGGCTCAGCCAGCAGCAGCTTGCCGATGTGATCGGTGTCTCGCAGCAGTCGGTTAATAAATATGAAAACCACAACATTGAGCCGGATAATTCAAACCCTAATCGCGATTGCGGACTATTTCCACACGACTGTCGATTATCTGATCGGGCGCACAGAGACCGATGCCCCCTCTGCCGAGTCGCTCAGCGACGCAGAGCACGCGCTGCTCTGTCACTACCGGCAGTTGTCACCGCGTCAACGCGACAGCATTTGCGAAGTCATTGAAAACTATCTTGCATAACACAAACCCCCGCGGAACTGAAATTCCGCGGGGGTTGTTATTGTAATGCGATTCTCTGATGAAATCAGCGCAGTGCAGCCTGTGCCGCAGCCAGTCTTGCGATCGGCACGCGGAACGGCGAGCAGGAGACATAGTCCAGGCCGATCTCGTGGCAGAACTCGACGGAGGTCGGGTCGCCGCCGTGCTCACCGCAGATACCGCAGTGGAGCTTCGGATTGACCGGCTTGCCCAGCTCAATTGCCATCTTCATGAGCTTGCCGACGCCGGTCTGATCCAGCTTTGCAAACGGATCGCTCTCGAAGATCTTGGAATCGTAGTATGCGCCGAGGAACTTGCCAGCGTCGTCGCGGGAGAAGCCGAAGGTCATCTGGGTCAGGTCATTGGTACCGAAGCAGAAGAAATCTGCCTCCTTCGCGATCTCGTCAGCAGTCAGAGCTGCGCGCGGAATCTCGATCATGGTGCCGACCTGATACTTCAGATCAGAGCCTGCCTCTGCGATGACAGCATCAGCGGTCTTGACAACGACGTCCTTGACGAACTTGAGCTCCTTGACCTCGCCGACCAGCGGGATCATGATTTCCGGCTCAACAGTCCAGTCCGGATGTGCCTTCTTGACATTGATCGCAGCCTTGATGACAGCCTTGGTCTGCATCTCAGCGATTTCCGGATAGGTGACAGCCAGACGGCAGCCGCGGTGACCCATCATCGGGTTGAACTCGTGGAGGGAAGCGATGATCGCCTTGATATCCTCAACGGTCTTGCCCTGCGCGTCTGCGAGCGCCTTGATGTCGGCTTCCTCAGTCGGAACGAACTCGTGAAGCGGCGGATCCAGGAAGCGGATGGTGACAGGGTTGCCTTCCAGCGCCTCATAGAGTGCCTCGAAGTCTGCCTGCTGCATCGGCTCGATCTTTGCCAGAGCGGTCTTGCGCTGCTCAACGGTGTCTGCACAGATCATCTCACGGAACGCAGCGATTCTGCTCGGCTCGAAGAACATGTGCTCGGTACGGCAGAGGCCGATACCCTCAGCGCCAAGCTCTCTTGCCTTCTTCGCATCTGCCGGTGTATCGGCATTGGTGCGAACCTTCAGCTTGCGGAACTTGTCCGCCCAGCCCATCACGCGGCCGAACTCGCCTGCGATCTGAGCGTCAACAGTCGGGATAATGCCCTTGTAGATGTTGCCGGTTGTGCCGTCGATGGAGATCGGGTCGCCTTCCTTGAAGGTCTCGCCTGCGAGGGTGAACACCTTGTTCTCCTCGTCCATGTTGATATCGGAGCAGCCGGAAACGCAGCAGGTACCCATACCGCGGGCAACAACGGCTGCGTGGGAGGTCATACCGCCGCGGACAGTCAGGATACCCTGAGATGCCTTCATACCGGTGATATCCTCCGGAGAGGTCTCCAGACGAACCAGAACGACCTTTTCGCCGCGTGCATTCCATGCCTCTGCATCGTCAGCAGTAAAGACGACCTTACCGCATGCAGCGCCGGGAGATGCGCCGAGACCCTTGCCCAGCGGAGTTGCCGCCTTCAGAGCCTTTGCATCAAACTGCGGGTGCAGCAGGGTGTCGAGGTTACGCGGATCAATCATCAGGACAGCTTCCTGCTCGGTCTTCATGCCCTCGTCAACGAGGTCACAAGCGATCTTCAGAGCAGCCGGAGCGGTTCTCTTGCCGTTGCGGCACTGGAGCATATAGAGCTTCTTGTTCTCGACGGTGAACTCCATATCCTGCATATCGTGATAGTGCTCCTCGAGGATGCTGCAGACCTTGATGAACTCTGCGTAAGCATCCGGGAACTCCTGCTCCATCTGAGCGATCGGCATCGGGGTACGGACACCGGCAACGACGTCCTCGCCCTGTGCGTTCTTCAGGAACTCGCCCATGAGCTTCTTCTCGCCGGTTGCCGGGTCACGGGTAAATGCAACACCGGTACCGCAGTCGTCGCCCATGTTGCCGAATGCCATCATCTGCACGTTGACAGCGGTACCCCAGGAATACGGGATATCGTTATCGCGGCGGTAGACGTTTGCACGCGGGTTGTCCCAGGAACGGAACACAGCCTTGATTGCGCCCATGAGCTGAGCCTTCGGGTCGGTCGGGAAGTCCTCGCCGATCTTGGACTTGTACTCAGCCTTGAACTGCTCAGCAAGCTCCTTGAGGTCTGCTGCGGTCAGCTCGACATCCTGTGTCACGCCGCGGTCAGCCTTCATCTTGTCGATCAGTTCTTCAAAGTACTTCTTGCCGACTTCCATAACGACGTCGGAATACATCTGGATAAATCTTCTGTAGCAGTCATATGCCCAGCGCTCATTGTTCGACTTCTCAGCCATGGTCTTGACGACTTCCTCGTTCAGACCGAGGTTCAGGATGGTATCCATCATACCCGGCATAGAAGCTCTTGCGCCCGAACGGACGGAAACGAGCAGCGGGTTCTCCTTGTCACCGAACTTCTTTCCGGTGATGCCTTCCATCTTGACGATGTACTCTTCGATTTCAGCCATGATCTCAGCATTGATCTGACGGCCGTCCTCATAATACTGCGTGCAGGCCTCGGTTGTGATGGTGAAGCCCTGCGGAACCGGCAGACCGATGTTGGTCATCTCAGCCAGGTTCGCGCCCTTTCCGCCGAGGAGCTCGCGCATGGTTGCGTTACCCTCAGAGAAGAGGTAACAATACTTTTTGCCCATTGGAAAAACCTCCATTCTTTGTTACCGGCGCAGGTTTCGGGGGAGCTGCGGGCGCAGTTCACCCCTCAGCGTCCGGACATACACACATTATAGCACAAAATTCCATAAAAATCCAGTCCTTTTCGCAAGTTTTTTTGATTTCATCCATTTTTGGCATTTTTCACAAATCTGCTGTCAGCCCTTGCATTTTCCGAAGAAATCAGCGATAATAGAAGCTGATATTCAGAAAAAAGGAGACGAGGAGCATGGTCATCGAAAACGGCCTGCCGCAGGTCGCAATGTTTTCGGACGGTGCGTGCAGCGGAAATCCGGGGCCGGGCGGCTGGGGCACGATCCTGCAATTTACCGATGCTGCGGGCAAAATGCACGAAAAGGAGCTCTCCGGCGGGGAGCGGCACACGACCAATAACCGCATGGAGCTGACGGGCGTGATCTCCGGGCTGGAGGCGCTCGTGAAGCCCTGCGCCGTGACGGTCACGACCGACAGCAAATATGTCGCGGACAGCGTCGGCAAGGGCTGGGTCTATGCGTGGAAAAAGCGCGGCTGGGTCAAATCCGACAAAAAGCCGGCGCTCAATGTCGATCTCTGGGAGCGGCTGCTCCCGCTGCTGCAAAAGCACCGTGTCACGTTTGTCTGGGTCAAGGGGCATGCCGGGCATCCCGAAAACGAACGCTGCGACCGCCTCGCCGTCGCCGAGCGCGAGAAATTCTCCTGACCCCCGGAATAAGGTATCTGCGATGCATTGAGAATGGGGCTCCGCCCCAAACCCCGCCAAAGGGACATTGTCCCTTTGGAAACCCATTTCAGCAACCCGTCAGTCCCCGCGGTGGGGACTGACGGGTTGCCATAACGGGAGTCCAGAGGGATAGTATCCCTCTGGCAGGGGTGTGGGGGCAGCGCCCCCACTATCAATCCGCCGGAGGCACCTCTTTCCGGGGGTAAGGGGAAATCGGGCGGTTTTCATTGACTTTTTTCTCAGTTTGTGGTATGATATAATCAATATACTTTGGTCTGTCAGGATCAATCACGCTTGGAGGGATCGGGAAATGTCCGCAAAAACGCTTCGCCGCATCGCGGCGCTCACCGCAGCATCCATACTCTCCTGCGCGGCGCTGACTGCCTGCGGCAGCGGTTCCTCATCAAAAAAAGAGCCCGAAACGCCGGAGGAATTCCGCGCTGCGATGATCGAGCGCTCGGTCGTCAGCACCGGCAACACCGCAAGGCTGAACCGCGTCTTTGACCGCGCAGAAAAGGGCGAGGATCTCACAATTGCATACGTCGGCGGGTCGATCACCGAGGGCTATGCCGCGGGTTCACGCTCGCCGCAGTGCTATGCATCGGTCTCGGCGGCCGCATTTCAGGAGGCCTACTGCAAGGGCGGCACGGTCACCTGCCAGAACAACGGTCTTTCCGGCACGCCGTCGATTCTCGGAAACCTGCGCGTCGGCAGCGAGGTGCTGGAGGCCGCTCCGGATATCATCTTTCTGGAGTTCGCCGTCAATGACGGCACCGAAATGGACTACAAGGTCTGCTACGAAAGCCTCGTCCGCACCTGCCTTGAGGCGGAAAACGAGCCGGCTGTCATCCTGCTTTTCACCTATATGGAAACGGGACACACCTGTCAGGAGCAGCAGCAGGAGATCGGTGCACACTACGATCTCGGCATGATCTCCGTGCGCGATGCGATCCTGCCGGAAATGGAAGCGGGCAGGATGCAGTGGAGCGAGTACGGCGACGACGATGTTCACCCGACGGTGCAGGGGCATGCGCTGCTCGGCGAATTCATCGCGGAATATTTCAAGGAGGCAAAGGCGAAAAAGGCCGATGCATCCTATCAGATCCCGGCGGACACGGTCTATCCGAACCTCTACCGGAACGGGCAGCTCCATGACGCATCGGATACGCAGTACCGTGACGGCGCATGGGCGCCGGGCACCAACAACAGCTATTTCAGGGCGGGCTTTGTCTATCAGCCGAACGGGGACAATGCCCCGCTGACGATGACCGTGACGGGGAAATCCCTGTTCCTTGTCTATAAAAAGGCGAACGACAAGAGCTTCGGCATGGCGACGGTCTTCATCAACGGCGAGCGCGCGGCGATCGTCAACGGCTACGGCGTCAATGCATGGGGCGGGCCTGCGGTCGAGCTGATTCAGGCGAACGACGGGGTGCAGGAGATGAAGGTCGAGATCAAAATGCTCGATGACCAGACCGACAAGGCGTTTGAAGTGTTCGCGCTCGGAACCGGCGAATGAGCGCCCCGGAGCGCTCCGCCAGCAGCCGTGTCGCGCTCGGCGGGATTGTCGCGGCGCTGTGCATCACGATCATGTTCCTGACCGGCGTGCTGCCGGCGCTCTATATCGCGGCGCCGATGTTCGCGGGGTTGCTGATGCTGATTTTAGTCGAGGAGGTCTCCGTCGGGTGGGCGTGGCTGACCTATGTTGCAGTCAGTCTGCTGGCGGCGATCGTGACCTTTGACAAGGAAGCGGCGCTGATGTTCATTCTCTTTTTCGGGTATTATCCCATTCTGCGGATGTATCTCGAAAAAATCCGGCTGAAAATCCTCAGAGCGCTGCTCAAGCAGGTCTTATTCAACATCTTTCTGGTGCTGGATTACTGGATCACGGTCTATGTGCTCGGCCTGCCGACCTTTGAGGACACGATGCTTTCCATGTATATCATCCTGATCGTTTCGGGGAATCTGCTGTTTCTGATGTATGACAGGCTGCTTTCGGGCATGCACTGGTTCTATGAACGGGTCTTTCTGCGGAAGGTACTCGGAAAACGGCGCTGAGCCCCCGTATCATACAGCATTATTTCACCGGCTTCCGGTAAGGAAACCCGGTTCAAAGGAGTAACAATCACAATGGACACAATGCAAGGCTTAAAGCGCACCTGCTACTGCGGCGAGGTGCTCGAGGCAGGAAAGACCGTCACGGTCGGCGGATTCGTCGATACGGTCCGCGACAAGGGCGGCATCATCTTCATCGTCCTCCGGGACCGCACCGGCGTGGTGCAGCTCACGTTCGATGACACGACCGACCCCGCCGTCTTTGAGAAGGCGGCGTCCTGCAAGAGCGAATATGTGCTGCTTGCAAAGGGCGAGGTGCGCGAGCGCGAGAGCAAGACCGACAAGATCGCGACCGGTCATGTGGAAATCTATGTCACCGAGCTGCGGATTCTCTCGAAGGCGAAAACCCCGCCGTTCGAGATCACCGCGCAGACAAAGGTCAATGAGGAGCTGCGGCTGAAATACCGCTACCTCGACCTCAGAAGGGCGCCCCTACAGCAGAATCTCATTCTGCGGCACAAAATTGCGCAGTGCGCACGGCAGTATTTCTATGAAAACGGCTTTCTCGAAATCGAAACCCCGATGATGATGAAATCGACGCCGGAGGGCGCAAGAGACTATCTCGTCCCCTCCCGCGTGCATCACGGCGAATTCTATGCGCTGCCGCAGTCGCCGCAGATCTATAAGCAGCTTCTCATGGTCGCGGGCTATGACCGCTACATCCAGCTTGCCCGCTGCTTCCGCGACGAGGACCTCAGAGCCGACCGTCAGCCGGAATTCACGCAGATCGACCTCGAAATGTCCTTTGTCGATGTCGATGACATCCTCGACCTGACAGAGGGCTTCCTGATCCGCCTGTTCCGCGACGTCATGGGCAGAGAGCTCAAAACGCCGCTGCCGCGCCTGACCTATACCGAGGCGATGAACCGCTTTGGCTCGGATAAGCCCGACCTGCGCTACGGCATGGAGCTGACCGATCTCTCCGAAACCGTGCAGAATGTGGAATTCCCGGTCTTTGCAAATGCGCTTAACGAGGGCGGCACCGTCCGCTGCATCACCGCAAAGGACGCCGCCAAGATTCTGACGCGCAAGGAGATCGACAAGCTGACCGAAACGGTCAGAGGCATCGGCGCAAAGGGTCTTGCCTATATCCGCTGGGTCGATGCGGAGCCTGCCTGCTCCTTCGGCAAATTCCTGAAGGAGGGCGAATTGCAGGCGATTCTCGAAAAAGCCGGCGCAGAGCAGGGAGACGTTGTGCTGATTATCGCGGACAGAGCCGCGGTCACGCTGCCGGTGCTCGGCGCGCTGCGCACCCAGCTCGCGAAAAAGCTCGATCTGATTCCGCAGGGCGAATTCAACTTCCTGTGGATCACCCAGTTCCCGTTCTTTGAAAAGGACGAGGAGACCGGCGAATGGGTCGCGATGCACCACCCCTTTACCATGCCGATGGACGAGTGCCTGCAATATCTCGACACCGCGCCGGAAAAGGTCTTTGCGAAGGCCTATGACCTCGTGCTGAACGGCACGGAGCTCTGCTCGGGCTCGATGCGCATTACCGACTATGAGCTCCAGCAGAAGATGTTTGAGTCGCTCGGGCTGACCGACGAGGAGATCGAGGCGAAATTCGGCTTCCTCGTGCAGGCATATCAGTACGGCGCACCGCCCCACGGCGGCCTCGGCATCGGGCTCGACCGCCTGACCATGACGCTTGCAGAGGCGGAGTCCCTGCGCGATGTGGTCGCCTTCCCGAAGGTGCAGAACGCAAGAGAGCTCATGAGCGGCTGCCCCTCGCCCGTCGATCAGGCAAGCCTTGATATCCTCGGCATTGCGGCCGTTGACCGCGAAGAAGGCTGATTCGTTTTCTCATCGGAATAATGCCGGCATCGTGCATACCGGCTTGTTCATACATTCTATTTTACATCCTAAGGAAAAACAAGGAGGCGTATTTTCATGTTCTGTAAAAATTGCGGTTCTCAGGTGCCGGACGGCACCGCAGTCTGTCCTGTCTGCTCGGCACCGGTCGTGCAGGCACAGCCGGCTGCTCCTACCCCGGCTCCGGCTCCGGCATTCCAGCAGCCCGCTCCGTCCTTTCAGCAGCCCGCTCCGGGATTCCAGAAGCCTGCTTCTGCATCGTCAGGGCTCGGCGGCGTCGCGGACAGCATCGTCGGCAAAACACAGGGTCTGCCTGTCCGCCTGATCGCGAAGATCGCACTGATTCTCGCGCTGGTATCGTTCGCCCTTCCGTTCTTCTCCATCGGAGTCGACGTAGACTATATCAAGAAGATGGCCAGAACAGGCGGCAGCGCAATGGGTATGGATATCGACACAGACGATCTTGATGAGATCGAAGAGGTTGAGGATTTCAGATGGGGCAGCTACAGCGGCTTCAATGCAATGTTCGGACACCTCGATTCCACAAAGGTCTACGGCATTGATGAGGACACGGCAGAGGAAATGACAGAGGAATTTGCAGACGAGGTCGATGACCTCGCCAGCGGCATCAACCTTTCCCTGTGGATTTCCTTCCTCCTCGGTGCAGGTGCAGTTGCAGTGCTCTTTATTTTCGACAGCCAGCAGGACAAAAAGAGCGTCATCAGCGCCGGCCTCAGTGCAGGCAGCATCCTGTTCCTGATTCTCGGCAGAATCAGATTTATGTCCAATGTTTCCTTCTTTGATTCTGAGGAGCTTGGCGGGTTCAGCAACCTTGTAGATGAAATGATGAAGAAGCTGTTTGAATCGCACATCAGATGGGGCTTCGCGCTCTGCTTCCTGTTTATGCTCGCAGGCACTGCCGCTTGTGTGGTCGATTACCTGACAAACGGCAAGCGCCCGGCATTCATAGGCGGCTCGGCTCCCAGCCAGTTCCCGACCTCGGGCGGCTATCCGCAGGCACCGGTCAATAACTTCCAGCAGCCTCCGGTCAATAACTTCCAGCCCCCGGTCAACAATTTCCAGCAGCCCCCGGTCAATTCGGCACCGCCTGCCGTGAACCCTGCTGACCCGTTCAACAACAACCCGCAGCAGCCGATGCTGTAACCCAATCAAAATCCGAACCGAGAAGACCGGCAGAGAGCAGACCCTCTCTGCCGATCTTCGCATAACACAATGAAAAAAGAGGAATTGCATATGACTGTCAACGAACTGATGGAGCAGATTCGCGGCGAGATGACCGGCGATCTGCGAAAGGATCTGGAGCATCTGAGCGAGCGCGCAAGCGAACTGCGCGGCGAGGAAAACGCCGAGGAGCTGCTGGAAGCAATCGCAAATCATGCCTATGAGATGATGCCCGAGGATCAGCGCGAAAAGTTTACCGAGGAGACCTTTGTCCGCGGCAAACGCATGGATATGGTGTTCCATGAGGCACTCGCGCTCGTAAATAACGGAAAACTACAGGAGGCGGAGGAGCTCCTCGCGGATATTTCGGAGAAGATCGCGAAATACTACGAAAATGCAAAGCCTAAGCTGTTCAGCTTCCGCAACCCGTTTGAATATCACATGTACCGCTACTATTACCCGAACGACACGGAATTTACCCGCGCACCGTTCGATTTTGCGCATTATCTCCAGCTTTACGGCTATGTGCTGCTCGATAACAAAAAGCTCGCGGAGGCGGATGCGGCACTGGAGCGCGCGATCCGGTTCAATCCGGTCAGCGCGGATGTGCGCTTTGAAATGGCGGAGCTCTGCAAATTGCAGCGCAACCGCAAAAAGCTCCTCGCGGTCAATCAGGACACGCTGCGCCTGTGTACCTCCGCGGACAGAATCGCCCGCGTGCTCGCAAATATGGGCTTTTACTGCTATTTTGTCGGCGATTTCTATGAGGCTGCGGTGTTTTATTATGACAGCCTGCGCTTTCAAGGCAGCAAGGCGGTCGAATTTGAATTGCAGGATGTGCTGCGGCACATGAAGACCTACGGGCAGAAATTCGCGCCGCCGACAAAGGGACAGACCCTCGACGTCTACCAGAAATACGGCCTCCAGCCGCCCCCGAACAGCGATCTGGTCAATCTCGCGGTCGCGCTCGCAAACAGCGCACAGGAATACGGCAAGCCGGAATTGCAGGGGCTCTTCACGCGCGTGGCATTTGATCTGACCAATGACCCGCATTTCAAGGAGGAGCTTGACCGCATCGACCGGCTGACGCAGGAGGAATAAGGTATCTGCGATGCATTTTGAATGGGGGCGCTGCCCCCAAGCCCCTGCTGGGGACATTGTCCCCAGACCCCGTTATAAATAATATCGGGAGCCCATTCCCAAACAACAATCGCGAAGCGGATACCGCTTCAACACAACAATATAACGGATTTTACCAAACCGGAAAGGAGTAAGTGAAATGAAACACCTGACATGCATGAGTATGATTCTTGCGATGAGCCTGACTGCGGGAATCCTGACCGCAAATGCGCCTGTGCTCTGTGCAGAGGCGGAAACAGTCACTGCCTCCGGTACCTGCGGAAACGCAGCCGTCTAGAATTATCAGGACGGAACTCTGACAATTTCCGGAACGGGCGGGGTGAACGGCCTGACCCGGCGCCTCAACCAGGAAACAAGTGTGTATGAATATCTGAACTGTCCGTGGGAGGATTACCGCAGCGAAATTGTGCATGTGACAATCGGAGAGGGCATTACCGGGCTCGGCAGCTATCTCTTTGCCGCGATGCCGGCGCTTGAAACCGTGGTGCTTCCCGATTCAACGGAGACAATCGGAATCGCGTGCTTTAAGGACTGCACGAAGCTGGATACGATCAATATTCCGGAAGGCGCAGAGTTCCTCGAAAATGTATTTGACGGCGACACTGCGCTGATTCAGGAAGTGGGCGATTTCCAGCTTATCGGGGATTTGCTTTACAGCTATGTCGGAAATACCGGACTGTATGCCGGCGTATCGGTCACCGTTCCGGACGGTGTGCGGGTAATCGGAAACAAATGCTTTTTTGGAAAGTATCAGATTCTGGATGTGACACTGCCCGATTCCGTGACGGAGATTCAGGATCTGGCGTTTTATCTCTGCAACCAGATGACAGCAATCAATCTGCCGGACTCGCTGACCTCGATCGGGGACAAAGCATTTATGAGCTGCACGGTGCTGGAGGATATCGCCATTCCGGAATCGGTCACGGAGATCGGCGATTATGCATTTTTCGCCACCGGCATCAAATCCGTATCTGTACCGGATTCCGTCACAGCACTCGCTGACCACACGTTCGACAAATGTCAGGCGCTCACCTCGGTGACGCTCGGAGATAATGTAGAGTCCATCGGCGCGGAATGCTTTTCGGACTGCAAAAAGCTGACAGAAATTCATCTGCCGGATACGCTCCGTTCAATCGGCGTGGGCGCCTTCTCCGGCTGCGCTGCTTTGGACCAGAATTACAGAACCGTTGCCGGCTCGGTGCTGGACGGCAAGCTGATGCTCACCCTCAACGAACGGCGGCATGAGATCACCATTCCGGAGGGTGTGACCATGCTGGTCGGCGCTTCGCAGGAGGATTCCGCAAAGCAGACAACACTTTTCGGGCTGCACTGCCCCGACAGCATGATCTCTCTGGAGGAATATGCCCTGACAAACTACACCGGGCTGATGGAGCTCGAACTGAACGACGGCTTGCAGCGCATCGGCAAAAACGCGATCTCCGGCTGCAACAGCCTGCATGAGCTGACGATTCCCGCAAGCGTGACCGAGATCGGCACGCAGGACAAGCTCTATCTGACCGATCTCTACGGCACGCCCGGCACCGCCGCCGAAGCCTTTGCGAATGAAAACGGCATCCGCTTTCACAATGCCGCGGAAAGGCAGCTCAGCGGGCAGGATATGACGCTGGATTTTTCGCGTGACGTCTGGTATTTCGGCAACAGCGGCACCGCCTTCAACGGGCAGTATTACCTCACCGGGGAGGACGAAGCACTCGCAAGGCAGTTTGCCGGAGAGAAAGCCGGAATTTTCACGGACCCCGGCTGGAGCGGCTCCTGCTTCGGGCTCTCGCTGAGCGTGATTCTCGCAAAATGCGGCATCATTCCGCTGAATGCGCTGCAAAGCGGTGCGCAGTGCCTCTCGGAGATCGAGCCGACACCGCAGATTCAGTCGATGATCAATTACTATCAGTGCGTGCAGTACGGAAACGCCTATGTCAACGCCAATCCGGGCGACTCCAAGCTGCAAAGGCTGTACCGGCTGATCCGGAGCGCAGAGCAGGTTTCGCAGGGCGGAACCCCCGCGCTGCTGCTGTTCTCGATGGGCAGCGGCATGCACGCGATGATCGGATACGGCGCAGAGACCGGCTCATGGGAATGGAACGGCAAGGTCTATGACAGCCGCATTCTGGTCTGGGATTCCAATTCGCCGCAGCAGCTCAGCGAGGGCGCCTGCGTCTATTATGACAGCGTGACCTATGAATACGCGATTCCGGCATACAATGTCTATGACGACGGCGGCAGCAGCGGCGTCGGCATCGTCTCCGTGTGCAGCGATCTCTCCGTCATGAACAGCTATCCGTACCCGTTCCCGGCAATTTCCGAGCTGCCCGGCGACGTCGATGAAAACGGCGCGGTCGATGTCCGCGATGCCGTGCTCCTTGCGCGGATGGTCGCGGAGGACAATACAGTGCAGTATACGGAGCAGGGCAAGAAAAATGCCGATCTCGACGGCGACGAACGCATCCGCTCCGCCGACCTGACGGTGCTTTTGCGGATGCTCGCAGGCTTGCAGCCGATTACATGAAAAAAGGATGGACGCAATATGAAACAGATTCAGCCCTCGGACAAGCGTCTGCAATACATGGGGCGCATTGATTTCTCGGAGCCCGATGCCCCGGTGTTTTACTGGGCGGGCTCGCTCGTGCAGTTTGCCTTTTCCGGCGATACACTCCGGCTTGAGATCGAAAACCTACGAATCTACAACGGTTTGCAGATCGGCTTCCTGATCGACGGGCGGCAGCATCAGCTCGCGCTCTCCGAGGAATCCGGTATCCCGCAGATCTATGAGATTCCCGTCACCGGCGACGGCATGCACACATTTGTTCTGTTCAAGCGGCAGGATTCCACGCATTCCTTTGTGCTGCGGCGCATTCTGCTTGCGGACAGCGCAGACCTCGGCACGCTCCCGCCCCTGCCGGAGCTGAAGCTCGAATGCTACGGCGACAGCGTAACCGCGGGCTCGGTCGTCGAGGCGGTGGAATGCGTCGCTTCCAATGACCCGCCGGTCTATGACTCAAAATATGACAATGCATGGCACAGCTACGCGATGCAGACCGCCCGGCTGCTCGGCGCACAGGTGCATCTCATCGCACAGGGCGGCATCGCGCTCTTTGACAATACCGGCTATTTCGATAACGGCAGATACGGCATGGAAACTGCATACAATAAGCTCGCGTATTTCCCCGGAGACGCGATGACGGAGTGGGATTTTTCGCGCTATGTACCGGATTTCGTGACCTTTGCGATCGGGCAGAACGACCAGCATTTCGACGGGAAGGATCAGACCCTTTCGCCGGAGCAGCGGGAGCGCTGGCTCGAAACCTACTGCGGGATTCTCAGCGAGCTGATGCAGAAATACCCGCATGCGACGTTCATTCTGCTGCTGACCGTGCTGATGCACGACCCCTTCTGGGAGACGCTGCTCGACGACGCCTGCGAGCGCCTGAACAGCCCGCGCGTCCTGCGCTTCCGCTTTACGCGCACCGGCGCGGCGACACCGGGGCATCCGCGCATCCCGGAGCAGTGTGAGATGGCCTGCGAGCTGACCGAGTTCATTCAGTCACTCCGGAAGGCGTGACAGCGGCGGTAGAGCAGCCCGCAGATGCGCTGCGCCGGAAAGCAGAGCAGAAACCACAGCACCGAAAACAGCGGGCAGACCTGCCCCAGCAGATTCCCTGCGCGGTCGGAATAATCCCAGACATGCCAGCCCATGATGAGATTGTCAATGACCCCGACCGTGAATTCCGACGCGGTGATGAACAGCGCGCCGTACAGCGCACGAACCCGGCGCGGCGCCGGCAGATGCCGCTCCATGCTGTAAAGCAGCATCAGCGAGACACCGCCCAGCAGCCCCATCGTCCAGTGCGTGTATCCGCGCCCGGCAATTTCCAGAAGCGCATAAAAAAAGAACCCGAATAAAAATACACTCATGTATTCTCCGGCAGACTGCTGCATCCGAATCCGCTCCTTCCCGTTTCTATTGTGTGCGGATGCTTTGCAGTTATGCGGCGGCATTTCCATACAAATCATTCATCTGAAGGAGGAACCAACCATGCGGGAAAGCGGTATTCTGCTTCCGGTTTCGGCGCTGCCCTCAAAGCACGGCATCGGCAAGCTGGGGCAGGCGGCATATGATTTCATTGATTTTCTGAGCGAGGCGGGCTGTCATTACTGGCAGGTGCTTCCGCTCTCGCCGACGGGCTACGGCGACTCACCCTATCAGTCCTGCTCGACCTTTGCGGGAAATCCGTACCTGATTGATTTTGAGCGGCTTGCGGCGCGCGGCTGGCTGATTCCCTCAGATTACGAGGGAATCCCGTGGGAATCCTCTGAGGATGAGATCGACTACGCGCTGCTTTACCGGCAGGTCATGCCGGTTCTGCGGACTGCCTTCCGCAATTTCAAAAAGCGCCCGCCGGTCGATTTCAAGCGGTTCTGCTCGCAGCAAAAGGCGTGGCTGCGCGACTACGCGCTCTTTACGGCGCTGAAGGAGGCGCATGAGGGCAGGCCGTGGAGCGACTGGGAGGAGGAGCTCGCCCTCTGCAAAAAGGAGGCCGTTGCCGAGGCGAAAACGCTGTATCAGGATGAGATCGAATTCCAGCAGTTCGTGCAGTATTGCTTCTTTACGCAGTGGAATGCGCTGAAAGCCTACGCAAACCGCAGGAGCATCCGCATCATCGGCGATATCCCGATCTATGCGGCATATGACAGCGCGGAGGTCTGGGCACAGCCGAAGCTGTTTCAGCTTGATGCGGAGAAAAAGCCGGTCGCGGTCGCGGGCTGCCCGCCGGATATCTTCTCGGCAACCGGCCAGCTCTGGGGCAATCCCCTCTGGGACTGGGATGCAATGGCAAAGGACGGATACAGCTGGTGGCTGAACCGGCTGGATTTCACGCTGAAGCTCTACGATGTCGTCCGCATTGACCATTTCCGCGGATTTGAGCGGTATTATGCGATTCCCTACGGCGCGGAGACCGCTGAACACGGCACATGGAAAAAGGGGCCGGACTACGCACTCTGGAAGGCGGCAAAGGCAAAATTCGGCGAGATGCATGTCATCGCGGAGGACCTCGGCAACATCACGCCGGCGGTCATCCGCCTGCTGAAGCGAACCGGCTTCCCCGGCATGAAGGTCATGCAGTTTGCGTTCGACGGCGGCGCGGATAACCCCTATCTCCCGCACAATTTTGAGACAAGCAACTGCGTCTGCTACACCGGCACACACGACAATCACACGCTGCGCGGCTGGATCAAGAGCAATTCTGCCGCGGCGAATACCTATGCGGCGGAGTATCTCGGCGTGAAAAAGCAAAAGAAGCTGCCGAAGGCGATGGTCAGAGCGGCATGGGGCAGCATCGCGCGCATCGCGATCGCACCGCTTCAGGATTTCCTGAATGCGCCGCCCTCCGCGCGGATCAATACGCCCTCGACGCTCGGCGGAAACTGGGTCTGGCGCACAAAGCCTTCGGATTACACTGAAAAGCTCAAAGGGCGCATCCGCGAGGCAAATACGCTCTACGGGCGGCTGAACGAGCCGGAGAAGGCCGCTCCCGAAAAGAAGAAAAGACGCGTATCAGCGAAGAAAACAGAAGCATAAGGAGGATATGTCATGGAGTTTACCGAGGCGGTTCTTTCGCGGCACTCTTACCGCGGAAAATATGAATCGACACCCGTTTCGCGGGAACATCTGAAGCAGATCATGGAGGCGGGGCTCGCGGCGCCCTCGGGCTGCAACAAGCAGAATGTCTCGCTCATCGGCATTGACGACCCCGCGCTGCTGCAAAGGCTGCTGGCGGTCATGGATCCGCCGACCTGCGCGACTGCGCCGGCGATGATCTGCGTCCTGACGCAGCACCGGGTCGCCTACACCGACGGAAACGGTGTTCTGCGCTGCTTCAATGTGCAGGATTATTCTGCCGCGATCGAAAACATGCTGCTCGCGATCACGGCGCTCGGCTATGCGAGCTGCTGGATCGAGGGGCATATCACCGACGCGGACATGCAGGGGAAGCAGATGGCGGAGATGCTCGGCGTGCCGGAGGAATACGACCTGATCTGCGTGCTGCCGGTGGGAATCCCGGCAGAGCCGTTCAAGCTCCCGCGCAAGCGTACATTTGAGCAGCGGGCGTGGTTCAACGGGTTCCCCGCGGAAATCCCGCAGCGGCCGAAGAACGGAGATGCAAAGGGATGAAGGGTCAGCTCAAGGAGCTGATCTTTCCGCTGATTCTGAACGGGATCAATCTGCTGATCATCGGCTTCTATTATCTGGCAAATGTGGTGCTCATTTCCTTCTGGCCGATCGTGCTGGACGGGCTGTTTGTCGCCGCCGCATTTTCTATACTGATGAAAAAGGACAGACGCTTCGTTGATTTCGTCAATCTGATTCTTTGTCTCATTGCGCTGATTACCTGTGCCGCCTTTTACGTTTTCTATGTCACGGGAAGGCTGAGCTGATACCGCATAACAAAGCCCCGAAGTGAATGCAGCGTTCACTTCGGGGCTTTTTGTTCAATCCTCGCTCTGCCGTTTACGGCGGCGGTACTCCGTCGGGGTAATGCCGACGATCTTCTTGAACTGGTGCATAAAATGCACATAGTTGCTGTATCCGCTCTGGTCTGCGATATAGGCGATGCTGTAATCGGTGCTCGAAAGCAGCCGCTTCGAGAGCTCGATCCGGCTGTTGATGACATCCTGCGTGAAGCTGATGCCGAAGCAGCGGGTATAGAGCTTCTGGAAGTATCCGCGGCTTAAAATCAGGTCGCGGCACATCGAATCAATGCTCCAGTCCTCCTGCGGGTTGCTGTAGATCCGCTCGCGCAGATTGACAAATTCGCGGTAATAGGGCGAGGCCTTCTCGTTCTGCCGGGAGGCGCGGCTCTCCTCGATCTCCGCCGCGGCCTTCGCCGTCACCTGCTCCAGCGTCATATCCGGCGAGATGTAATCGCAGAAATGTCCGAAGCTCGCCGTAATTTTATAGGGCTTCAGCGAGCTCTGGTTATAGTGCTCCAGATAGCCGGAGATCGCGTACATCATGCGCTGGCACGCATCCTCCTCATAATCCTGATAGCCGATGATCGCAAACTCCGCGTCCTCGATTCTCGCGCAGCGCTCATAGGTCGTGCAGCTGTTGTTCATGGCGTTCGCGAGCACGGTCACGGCGCTGTCGCCCTCGGAGTGTCCGTAGGTCTCATTCACCTGCCGCAGCGAATCGAAGCTCGCATACAGCAGCAGGAAGCGCCGGTGCTCATTTTTCGCGGCATCGAAGCATTCCCGCGCAAATTTATGGTAGCCGGTCTGGTTATAGAGACCGGTCAGCGCATCGCGGATCGAGGAAAGATAAATGCGGTTATTGAACCGTTTGAGATAGGTCTGCATCCGGACGAATTCGAGCGCGGTATTGACCTGCGCAATCCAGTCGCAGTAAATGCGGTCATAGGTATCGAGCCGGTCGCCGAAGCTCAGCACCGAAACGCCGAAGAAGCGGTCGTCATGATGCAGCGGCGAGAAGAAAAATGCCCCCGGCTTTTCGCGGTCCTCCTGAAGCCGCGGCAGCATCTTCGAGGATGCAAACGGCTTTGTCACGATCGAATTCTCGCGGTTATTATACATAATTTTCAGCAGCATGTGCTGCGGGACGCCCTCCCTGCGGTATTCCGAGGGATTTTCCAGCGCGCCGCCGCCCTCCCAGTCCTCGCAGAGGCAGAGGTAATACTCCTTGCAGTCGCGGATGAGATACACGTTATTCCGGATCGCTTCCATGCAGCCGTCGAGTGTCTCGTGCTGCGTGATCTGAATGCCCATATTGCTCATGCGGAACAGCGTGCGGTAGTCGTCCTGCTTCTCCTCGACGGCAATCTGGTGCTTGAGGTAATCGGTATCGACGCCGCAGGTACAGCTGTCGCCGGTGATGACCTCGATGCGCTCGGTCTGCGTCAGAACGCAGCTTTCGCCGGTCATCATCTGATAGAGCTTTGCGACGCCCTGCGCGCCGAGCCGGAAGTTCTTGCGGACATAGCTGGTCAGCGCGATCATGCTCTGCGTCTCGGTCAGCGAGGCGTCATAGCCGGTGATCATCACATCCTCCGGGATCCGGATGCCGTTGCTGATAAAGGTGTGACAGAGCGCCTTTGCCATCGGGTCGTTTCCGCAGACGAAGCCCTGCGGCATGTGCCGCTTCCCGCTGAGGATATCCTGTGCGAGCTGCTTTGCGGAATCGTACCAGTAATCGCCGTAGACGATCTGATCCTCCGAAACGGTCAGATGCGCATTCTCCATCGCATCGCGGAAGCCCAGCAGGCGCTGTTCGGCGGTATAATGCCCCTTCGAGCCGGTCAGGCAGAGCAGATCGGTCAGGCCGTGCTCCTGAATCAGGTGATTTGTGATCGCGCAGAAGCTGCTCCGGTCGTCCATCATCAGATACGGGAACGGGCTGGTGTCGTCATCCAGCACGAGAACCGGCAGCTTCTGCTCCTGCAAGACCGCATCCAGATGCAGCCGTTCTTCTTCGCTGTGAATGGAATCGCGCAGGTACAGAACGCCGTCAAACATCTGCAAATTCATATACGAAAACAGATTGAATTCCGACTTTTGATGTGAGGTCAGCTCTTTGTTATTGGAAACGCAGGAAAAAATTGCGAGATCTATGTCAAGTGAAAATGCCTGTGCTGTTATGCCCTTAATCAGGCGGCGCTGCATCAGAGACTCGGTCTCGCAGACGATCACGCCGATCAGAAGACGTTTTTTCATTGGGATCCCCCTCCCGTTTGCACAGTTGCAGATTACAATATAACAATAGTATAGCACAAAGAAACAGTGATTGTCAAGACAGTTTGCAAAAAAAGCGCAGCAGAGATCTTGCTGTCCCTGCTGCGCCGACTGTCCAAATCGGTCAATTCCGTATCAGTTCATTGCCGCCTTGATCGCTGCGAGCAGCTCGTCATACTCCTCGAAAGCGGGCAGCTCGGGGTAGTCCTTCTTGATCTGCTCGGTGCTGCGGAACAAAAAGCCCGCCTTGCTCGCCTGAATCATGCCGAGGTCGTTGAAGCTGTCGCCGCTTGCGATCGTCTCGAAGCCGATCGACTGGAGCGCCTTGACGGTGGTCAGCTTCGACTTTTCGCAGCGCATTTTATAGCCGGTGATGGAGCCGTCCTCTGCGACCTCCAGCGAATTGCAGAAGATGGTCGGCCAGCCGAGCTTTTCCATGAGCGGGGTCGCGAACTGCGAGAAGGTATCGCTGATGATGATGACCTGCCCGATCGAGCGAAGCTCATCGAGGAACGCCTTTGCGCCGGGCATGGGCTCGATTTTGGCGATGGTCGCCTGAATCTCCTTCAAGCCGAGGCCGTGCTCCTTGAGGATTGCGAGGCGGTATTTCATGAGCTTGTCGTAATCCGGCTCATCGCGGGTGGTTTTCTTCAGCTCCGGGATGCCGCTCGCTTCCGCAAACGCGATCCAGATTTCCGGCACAAGCACGCCTTCGAGATCAAGACAGGTGATATACATATTGCATTACTCCTTTTTCTGGTTTTCCGGACATTTTTCGGGGGGATGCTGTCCGGGATATGGTTCTATTATAACATATTATGTCAGAAATTTCAATGGGCGCAAAAGAAAAATGTATGGAAGAGACTGCCGGGGAGCAGAAACGGAGCCGGGCACTGCCCGGTTATAACATATTATGTCAGAAATTTCAATGGGCGCGGGAGAAAAACTCTCAGTGCGCTGCGCAGGCATCAAAGGCCTGTGCGATATCCGCGATGATATCATCCGTATGCTCAAGGCCGACCGAAAGCCGGATCATGCCGGCATTGATGCCTGCCGCGGCGAGCTGCTCATCGGTGAGCTGGCGGTGTGTTTCGGATGCCGGATGCAGCACACAGGTGCGGATATCCGCGACATGCACCACATTGGAGGCGAGCTTCAGCGAATCCATCCAGTTCATCGCCGTTGTTCTGCCGCCCTTGATGACGAACGAAATAACGCCGCTGCACCCCTCCGGCATATACTTCTTCGCGCGCTCGTGATACGGGTCGCTTTGCAGTCCCGGATAGCTGACGGACTCCACCTCCGGGCGGCTCCGGAGATACTCCGCGACCCTCTGCGCATTGATGCAGTACTGCTTCATGCGGACTGCGAGGGTTTCCAGCCCGAGATTGAGATAGAACGCGGCAGTCGCGCTCGGATAGCAGCCGAAATCGCGCATGAGCTGCATTCTGCACTTGATGATATACGCCATATTGCCGAAATCGCGCACATAGCAGACGCCGTGATAGCTCTCGTCGGGCTCGGTGAATTCCGGGAATTTGCCGTTATCCCACGGGAAAATGCCGTTGTCCACGATGACGCCGCCGCCCTGCACCGCATGGCCGTCCATATACTTTGTTGTCGAGTGCGTGACGATATCCGCGCCGAACTCCTTTGGCCGGCAGAGGATCGGTGTCGGGAAGGTGTTGTCCACGATCAGCGGCAGGCCGTTTTCATGGGCAAAATCCGCAAACTTCTGAATATCGAGAACCGCAAGCGCCGGGTTTGCGAGCGTTTCGCCGAATACGCAGCGGGTGTTCGGCTTGATCGCCTTTTGCAGCTCCTCGCGCGATGCCTCCTGATCGACAAAGATGCACTCGATGCCGAGGCGCTTCAGCGTAACGGAGAACAGATTGACCGTTCCGCCGTAGATCGTGCCGGTCGAGATAAAGCTGTCGCCCGCCTTGCAGATATTGAGGATTGCGAGCAGGTTTGCCGCCTGACCGCTGGTCGTACACATCGCGGCGACACCGCCCTCCAGCGCGGCGATCTTCTTCTCAACCGCATCCACAGTCGGATTGGCAAAGCGGGAATACATCGGCTCTGTCGGCATATCAAACAGTGCGGCGATGTGTTCGGTGGAATCGAAGGTATAGGTTGTGCTCTGGACGATCGGGACGACTCTGGGGTCGCCGTTGCCGGGCGTATAGCCGGCGTGCAGGCATTGTGTTTCTGGCTTCATGGTTCATTCCTCCTGTGTGATTGTGTGATCAAAGCATAACAGGCTTACCCGGCATCCGGATAAGCCTGTTACAGTTCGGATTATGGATTACTTCTTCGCGACCTGCATGTCATAGATGTCGATATTGGTGTTCTTCCATTTGTATGCATCAACCGGTGTGCCGTTGCGCTCGACCACGATGCTGATCATCTTGGTGTCCTCCGTAAAGGCAGCGCTGGCCTCGATCGGATCGGATTCCGCATCAATGCTGTCGCTGGTATAGACCATCGCATCATCTGCATAGACCTTGACGGTCAGCGTGATGCCGGTCTCCGGCGTGAAGTCCTCATCCGGCGCGATCTTGAAGGAGATTCTTGCATATCCCGCATTTTCATAGTTGATTCTGAGCTTTTCGACCGAAGCGATATAATGGAACTGCAAGACATTCTTGAGCTCTGCGCCCTTCGTGGTCTTCGCTTCCTCCACATCATTGATGTACTGCTCGGTCAGCTTCGATACAACCTTCAGTTCGGTGATATCCGTCGAACGGTAGCTCTCGTATTCCTTGATCTTCGCCTGGATATCCGGATCGTTTGCGAGATCGGTCGCATTCTTGAGCACGACGATTGCATGCTCTGCGCCGTTTAAGTCAAATGCCTCGGCAGCCTCTGCGAGAACCTGCTGCTTGTGCTGCTGATACTCGTAATCCGTCTTTGCCTTTGTGATCTCGGAGATCTTGACCGGGAACTCGACGGCATCGGGCATTTCGCCCTGTGCGATCTCCAGCAGGCCGATTGCGCCGTCGTAGTTGTTGTCTGCGACAAGGCTCTCTGCGGAGCTGAGCTTCTCCTGAATGTAGGAATCCCGGAGCGTATCTGCGGCATTGACAAGGCGCGGGTCATTGTCATAGAGCGGCGCTGCCTCCGCGACCTTCTTGTATGCGCTCAGATAATCCAGATCGTTCTGTGCGATTGCATTCGCCTCGGAGATAATCTTCTGAATGTTGTCGTTGCGAACCTTCTCGCGGCCGTCCTCGGCGTCCTTGATGAGCTTCTGGGCATCCTCGTAGTATTTGGTATCCGCCTCGCAGGTCTTTCTGAATTCCTCGATCGCGGTATCGTAGCTCTTCTGATCAAGGGCTTCTCTGCCGGCGTTGTAGTGAATCCGGCTCTCGTGAATCAGCTCGACGGCATCGCAGCAGGAGAAATCGGTGCGTGTGCGCATGGACTGGAGCTTTTCGAGCTTCTCCATCTCCTCGATCGCGTTCTCGTAGCTGATTTCCTCATTCAGATACTTTTGCAGGACAACATCGACCTGCTTTGTCACGGCTTCGTCAATGCCGTCCGATTCCGCATAGGAATGGTTCTGATAATACTCCACAGCCGCGTTATAATCGCCGCTGTTGATCAGGTCGATCATCTTCTTCGGCTGGTTCTTGACATACATCAGGCAGCAGACGACTGCAACGATTGCAACGGCGCAGACCGCGATCACGGCGGGAATCAGCGGATGATGCTTCTTTTCATCCTCATCCTCGTCCTCATCGTAATCGGATTCCTCGCCGCCGTCATACGCCGCGGCGTCATCCTCTGCATATTCTGCATCGCCGTCATCGCCCCCGATCTCATCGGAGCCGGTCTCATCGGCCTCCTCATCGTCCTCAGCCTTGCGGCCGCCGAACAGTCTTGCGAAGAAGGAGGGCTTCTTTTCGCCCTCGTCCGCATCCTCGTCATCGGCATATTCGGGGTCATTGCGCCAGTCAAGATCGAGCTCCGGCGCTTCCTCCTCCGCAGCGGCATCCGCGAGGATTTCCTCTGCGGCATTCTCCTCCGGAATGAGCGGCTCTGCCGGTGTCTCGTCTGTCTCCGGGCGCGGGCGGCGTTTTCTGCGCGGGCGCTGAAGCGCTTCGATATCGCGCTCGCCGTTCAGCAGGCTTTCCGCCTCGCTGCCGGCCTCCTCCGGGATCTCCGGGCGCGGGCGGCGCTTTTTCCGCGGGCGCTGAAGCGCCTCGATATCGCGCTCCCACTCAGCGGGATTCTCACCGTCCTCTGCCGCCGCATCGGCATTCTGGGGCCTTGGGCGGCGAACCGGTGTTCCGTCCGGATTGCGCGGGCGGCGCTTTTTCCGGGGACGCTGCTCCGCGGCGCCGTCACCTGCTGCGGCATCGCTGTTCCCTGCGAACAGGCGCTCTGCCTCAGCGGTCACATCCTCCGCAGTGAGCTCCGGTCTTTCCGGGCGTGGCCGTCTGACCGGCGTCCCGTCCGGATTGCGCGGGCGGCGCTTCTTTTTGTGAACAGGGCGTTCTGCCTGCACACCCGCAGTGTCTCCGGAGAGCTCGTCCGCAAGCTCTGCTGCATCCGCGATGCGGTCCAGCTCATTTGCATCATGCTTGGAATCCATTTTAACACTCCTTGTCTTTCGCCGGCGCGGTATCTGCTCCTCAGCCGGTGTTTTCGGCATACATACTGGTTTGCTCCGCATAGGAGTAAATGATATGTGTCTGCGGCGTAATGCCCTTCTCCGCAAACAGCTCTGAAACTGTGACAAAGCGATAGCCCCTTGCCAGCAGTGCCGGGATCAGCTCTCTGACGGCGTCAACGGTCTGCGTATTTCCCGCTGCATCATGCAGCAGGATCACGGCACCGTCGCGCACCTGTGACAAAATCCGCCGGACGCGCTCCTTTGCGGATACGGCGGGGTTATAGTCCTCTGCGCCGAAGCCTGCGATAAACGGCATGTGAATCAGCCGGAACATTTCCTCGCTGACGGCGATATACGGCGGGCGGAAAAAGCGCGGCAGGGAACCGGTGATCTCCCTGACGAGCTCCGAGGTTTTCTGAACCTGCTCCGCGATCTCCTCCCCGGAGAGCTTTGACATATCCGGATGAGAAAACGAGTGATTGCAGATCTCGCAGCCCTGCAAAAAGGCCTTCTTTACGGTTCCGGCGGTTTCCCGCGAGATGCGCTCGCCGACCACAAAGAAGCTGGCGGGAATTTCGTATTCCGCGCAGATTTCGAGCAGCGGCAGCGTGATCTCAGGGTTCGGCCCGTCGTCAAAGGTCAGCGCGACAATGCTCTGCGCTTCCATATCAGCTCTGCTTCTTCCGGTTCTTGGCCTTGCGCTTTTTCTTTTTATCCTTTTCCGCGAGCTTTGCGAGTGCGGTCGAGCCGATCAGCAGCACGATCGCGCCGGCGGCGAGCAGGATGTAAAGCAATATCGGCGTGTCATCGCCGAGCGGCAGCGCCGCAAGCGCCGGCAGCATCAGTTGATTCATGCGTTTACAGTCTCCTTTTCCTGATACCTTAAGATGATATACATATATATTATCACAACAGAGGGGTTTTTGTCAACCGCTCCGGCGCCGGTCGGCCTTGTGCAAAATGCCGAAAAATGCAGAGAATCCCGTTCCGGATGCGGATTTCCGCCCCGCTGCGCAGCGGCGTCTGTTTGATCGAATCCGCCGGAAAAGGGGCGTGATGCGGATGCTTCGCGGGCGCCCCGACGGAAAAAACCGGGCACTCCGCCCCCGGTGTGCCGATGCCGGAGACGGGGCGCAGAAGGAGAAAAACGGCGCCGCTGCTTGTGCAAAATGCCGAAAAACCGCAAACCGCTTGACGCGGAGGCAAAAGCCTGTTATAATAGCAATATATATGTGTAAAAAATGCCATGACGAACGAGGAGTAGTCGCGGGCGGGCGCAGCAGAGAGGGTACGGTCGGTGCAAGTACCTGCGTCTCCGGGATGAAGGTCGCGTTCCGAGCAGCGGACGGGAAAGCCTGCATGTTATCGCGGGAGAACCGTCTGACGGATGCTGCCGCCGTAACTGCGCAGCAAAAAGAGTGCAGCAGGCCTTGCTCTGTGCAGAGCCGCTGAATTCAGGTGGTACCGCGGATATGACAAAGCTATTCGCCCTGAACGCAGAAACTTGCGTGCAGGGCGTTTTTTGATTCCCTGCGCACCGAAACCGGAAAACGGAAAAAGGAGCTGATTGACTTGAAGGAACTCGCAAAAAACTACGACCCGAGCAGCTTTGAGGACCGGATCTATCACGAATGGATGCGGCAGCGCTGCTTCCATGCGGAGACAGACGCGACGAAGATCCCCTACACGATCGTCATTCCGCCGCCCAATGTGACAGGCCAGCTTCACATGGGTCACGCGCTGGATGAGACCCTGCAGGATATCCTCATCCGCTGGAAGCGCATGAGCGGCTACTCGACGCTCTGGCTGCCGGGCACCGACCACGCCGCCATCGCGACCGAGGCGAAGATCGTCGAGGCGATGCGCAAGGAGGGGCTCACAAAGGATGACGTCGGCAGAGACGGCTTCATGGAGCGCGCGTGGAAATGGAAGGAACAGTATGCCGGCAGGATCGACCAGCAGCTCATGAAGCTCGGCTCCTCCTGCGACTGGGAGCGCGAGCGCTTCACAATGGACGAGGGCTGCTCCGCCGCCGTCAAGGAAGTGTTCATCAATTACTACGAAAAAGGGTACATTTACCGCGGCGAGCGCATCATCAACTGGTGCCCGCACTGCCTGACCTCGATCTCCAATGCCGAGGTGACCTATGAGGAGCAGGAGGGCAGCTTCTGGCATCTGCGCTATCCGTTCGCGGACGGCTCCGGGTATATGTTCCTCGCAACGACCCGTCCGGAGACGCTGCTCGGCGATACCGCGATCGCGGTCAACCCGAAGGACCCGCGCTATCAGAATGTCATCGGCAAGACCGTCATTCTGCCGCTCGTCGGGCGGGAAATCCCGATCGTCGCGGACAGCTATGTCGATATGGATTTCGGTACCGGCGTCGTGAAGATCACGCCGGCACATGACCCCAACGACTTCATGGTCGGTCAGCGCCACAATCTGCCGGTGCTCAATGTCATGACAGACGACGCGAAGATCACCGACGATTATCCGAAGTATGCCGGAATGGACCGCTACGAGGCGAGAAAGGCCATCCTCGAAGACCTCAAGGCGGGCGGCTATCTGGTCAAGACCGAGCCGCATGTCCACAATGTCGGCACCTGCTACCGCTGCGGCACGACCGTCGAGCCGAGAGTTTCGCTCCAGTGGTTTGTGAAGATGGACGAGCTCGCAAAGCCGGCGATCGAGGCGGTGCGCGACGGCAGAATCAAATTCGTTCCGGAGCGCTTTGACAAGCTCTATTTCAACTGGATGGAGGATATCCGCGACTGGTGCATCTCCCGCCAGCTCTGGTGGGGTCATCAGATTCCGGCATTCTACTGCGACGACTGCGGCGAGCTGACCGTGACAAAAGAGGATCACGCAGTCTGCCCCAAGTGCGGCAAGCCGATGCGGCAGGATCCGGATTCGCTGGATACCTGGTTCTCCTCGGCACTCTGGCCGTTCTCGACGCTCGGCTGGCCGGAAAAGACCGATGATCTGCAATATTTCTACCCGACCGACACGCTCGTCACGGGCTATGATATCATCACCTTCTGGGTCTCCAGAATGATCGTTGCGGCAATGGAAAATATGGACGAGGTGCCGTTCAAGCATGTGCTGATTCACGGCCTCGTGCGCGATGCACAGGGCAGAAAGATGTCCAAATCGCTCGGCAACGGCATCGACCCGCTCGAAATCATCGACAACTACGGCGCCGATGCGCTGCGCTTTATGCTCGCAACGGGCAATTCCCCCGGAAACGACATGCGCTTCACCGATGACAAGGTCAAGGCGGCGCGGAACTTCGCAAACAAGCTCTGGAACGCCTCCCGCTATGTCATGATGAATCTGCCGGATGACTTCAGATTCACCGGTCTGCCGGAGAATCTCCGCATGGAGGACAAGTGGGTCATCTCGAAGTTCAATCAGCTCGCAAAGGATGTCAACGACAACCTCGACCGCTTCGAGCTCGGCGTCGCGAGCACAAAGCTCTATGATTTCATCTGGGATGTGTACTGCGACTGGTACATCGAGCTGACGAAGCCGAGAATGCGCGCGGGCGGACAGTCCAAGGCGGACGCCGAGCAGGTGCTCGTCTGGGTGCTCCGCGGCATGCTCAAGCTGCTGCATCCGTTTATGCCGTTCATCACTGAGGAGATCTGGCAGGTATTGACCGACAAGGAGAGCATGATCATCCTCGAGACATTCCCGACCTATCAGGAGGAGCTCGACTTCGGCAAGACCGCTGCGGACTTTGAAAAGGTCATCGCCGCGATCAAGGCGGTGCGCATGAGCCGCATGGAGCTCAATGTGCCGAATTCCGTGAAGGCAAAGCTCTATTTCGAGACGCTGGATGTCGATGTGTTCTCTGCAAACAGCATCTTCTTCGAGAATATGGTCGGTGCCTCCGAGCTGGAATTCGGTCAGGATTACAGATTCAAGAACGCGCTGACCGCCGTCACGGACTGCGCCAGAATCTTTATCCCGATGGAACAGCTCGTGGACAAGGACAAGGAGCTTGCCCGCCTTGCAAAGGAAGAAGTAAAGGCGCGCAAGGACATCGAGATCATTCAGAACAAGCTGAACAATCCGGGCTTCTGCGAAAAGGCGCCGGCGCAGCTCATTCAGAATGAGCGCGAAAAGCTCGCAAAGGCAAAGGAAAAGCTCGCGAAGGTGCTCGAATCCATCGAGAGCTGGAAATAAAAGCAACATCCTCCCCGTCGATTTGCGGGGAGGATGATTTCTGTTTCTGCTTATTATGAAGGGATTACTGCCATAAGTCTTTCCAGTGCAGCCGCCTGTTCTTCCAGCGCATCCTTAACCTTTTCGCCGTAGTCGGTACAGTTTTTGTGTGCAGCTGTTATATCGTCGGTCAGATCGCCGACCGAGCTTACCCGCTGACTGATTTCGATCACGGATCCGCCGGTATTGGCATTATCCCGCACCTTCTGCATTTTTGAGCGGTAAGAGGACACATCGAACACATTGATATTTGATAACTCACTTGCTGCATTGGAAAAGTGCTTCCGCGCAGAGTTTAGAAAGGCGGTGATCTCATCACTGCTGTATATTGTCACCTTCACGAATTTGCCCATATCTCTCAGGCCTGCCAGATATTCATCATTAGCGGTCTCCAGGCGGCTCTTCTGCCTGTTATAGACCTCGCTGAATTCAAAGCTATCTTCGGCTCCCATCTTCTCCGAAAGCGTTTCATAATCAACATACTGATGTGCCTCCTCCGGCAAATCCTTCAGCAGCTTTGTGATCTCATCAATCTTTTTGGTAGAATCAGAAAAGGTCTGGAGTGTTTGGGAATCAATCTTGAGCTCTTTGATTTTCTGATTGACCTCCTCAGCCGACTGCTTCAATGCTTCCTCTGCCTCGCGCGCAGCCTGCTGTTCCGAATCCAGCTGATCCATTTTCGACGTTTTCACGTCCTTTTTGTCATCGGCTGAGAGCTTGTCATAAGCAGCGTGAACCTCTGCGAGACTGTCGTCAACAGAATCGGAATAGGAATCCGGCAGTGCATCAATCTGTTTCTGAACCTCCTGCGCCTCCTTTGAGGTGCATCCTGCCAGCAGGGCAGTACAGCAAAGTGTCAGGCATGCTGTGCATAGAATCGTAATCTTTCTCAAATGCTTCATATTTTCCTCCGTTCCGGCTTTCCGCAAGCCTTGTTGTGAATGTTGAAATTATACTACAAAAAAAAAAAAAAACAAGTTCTTTTTGTAAAGATTGTATAGATGCACAAAATCAGCACAGCCTTATTAGAACATATCACAAAATACCTCCGGACGCTGCATCATCGCAGTGTCCGGAGGTATTCCTTTGTGTCATCGGGAATCCGGCGGCTCTCGATCGCCTTCTGAACCGCCTTTTTATGCACCCATTCGGGCAGGCGGTGCTCCGTGAAATACGGCAGAATGTCCGCGGGCTGCTTTGCAAGCGCCGTCGCAAAATACCACGCCTGCTCCATGCGGATATAATACTCCTCTCTGCGGATTGCGCAGACCGCCGCCGGATATTCCGGCAGAAAGCGCGCATCGAGAAAATGCTGCATCAGCATCCCGATCGCGAACCGGACGGTGTATTCCGCATCGGAGCGCAGCCAGCTTTTGAGATCGGGCAGCAGACGCTCCGCCTGCCTCCGGAATACCGCCGGGCTGAGCTGATCGCAGGTCGCCCAGTTGTTCACATAGGGCAGAAAGCGCCGCACCGCCTCCGCGCAGGCGTCAAAATCCCGCAGGCGCGAGATCAGGAAGGCGTGGAGCTGGTTCTCGTCAAAGAGCGCGTGCGGCAGCGCAGAGAGAAACGCTTTGACCTCCGCGCTCTCCAAATCCAGCGATTTCGCAAGCGCACGCAGCGCCGGCGTCCGGCAGCCGAGAATCCGCTCCGGCGGAAGATTCGGCATCAGCCTTGCGACAAATGCCGCGTTTTTTTCATCGGCGCATGCCTGAAGCTGCGCGCGGATTGCTGTCTCCGTCATGCTGAAGCCCTCGCTTTCTCCTTTGTCCCGATCGCCTTGCCGGTCCATGCGCCGCCGTGATAGCGCAGCAGCCCGACCGAGCCCGTCACGAGCCATGTCAGCCCGGTCGTGTACCAGATCGCATGGCAGTCCATGCCGAGCAGCCGCGTCATGCAGAGCGCGCCGCCGACCCGGCACACGACCTCCGCAATGCCGTTCATCATCGCATATGCGGTGTCCCCGGCGCCGTTCAGGAAGCCGCGGGTCACATAAATGAACCCGAGGAAAATATAGAACAGCGAGGTCGTCCGCAGCGCGAAATAGCCCAGCGAAATGGACTCGGGGCCGGAAATAAAGCAGCGGATGATCACATCGCCGAACAGCCAGAAGGCCGCCGCCATAAACAGCGCGATCAGCGACGAGATTTTCAGCCCGGCATACAGTCCGCGGCGGGCACGGTCCGTCTTTGCCGCGCCGATATTCTGCCCGGTAAAGGTCGAGAGCGCCGCGCCGAGCGATGCAAACGGCTGCTGAATAAACTGCTCGACGCGCATGGAGGCGGTGTATGCGGTCATGACCGTCTCGCCGAAGCCGTTTGTGACCCATTGCAGCGCGACCATCGAAATCGAGATCATGCTGCTCTGTGCGGCGATCGGCAGGCCGGTGCGGATGCAGAGGCGCATCATGGCTCCGTCGCGGCGGCGATCTTCGCGGTGCAGGCGGAGCTCCGGCATCCGCAGAAAGGCGTACAGGATGCACCCGACCGCCGAGAGAAGCTGCGAAAGCACCGTTGCAAGCGCGGCACCCGCAACACCCGTGTGCAGCACCATGACAAAGAACAGATCGAGCGCAACATTCAGCGCGCTTGCAATGCCGAGGAACAGCAGCGGCGTTTTGGAATCGCCGAGCGCCCGCATGACCGCGTTGATCCAGTTGTATGCCGCGACCGCCAGCGTGCCGCCGCAGGCGATCCGCATGTAGGATACCGACATCGGCAGCAGATTCTCCGGCGTGTGCAAAAGATGCTGCACCGGCGACGCAAGCGATACGCCCGCAAACGTGATGACAATGCCGAACAGCAGCGTCACAAGCGCGGAATTCCAGATCGCAGAGCGCATCCGCGGCAGAAAGCCCGCCCCGAAAAACTGCGAGACCATAATCCCGGCGCCCGTCGATAGGCCGAGACACAGCGTCGAAAACAGAAAGGTCACAGAGCCGGTCGCGCCGACTGCCGCCAGCGCGTCGTCCCCGATCGCCTTGCCGACAATGACCGTGTCTGCAATATTGTATAGCTGCTGGAGCAGATTGCCCGCCAGCAGCGGAAGCGTAAACCGGAGAATGAGCTGTGCCTCGTCCCCTTGTGTCATGTCTTTTGCATGTAAATGCGGCATTTTTTCACCCTCTTCTCCCTCGCCCGCCGCAGTACCCTCCCGCACCCGGGGGATAAATGTGCCTCCGGCGGATCGGAAATGGGGCTCCGCCCCAAACCCCATCGCTGAAGGGCACCTCTACTCCCGGGGCGCGGGCGGGGTACTGCGGCAGCGCCGGGAGGAAATCTCCACATATTATAACGCAGGGGGGATGAAAAGTCAAGGCTTCGTGGAAAAGCCGGTACATTTCGTGAATTGCTCCGGGATTTATTCTTGACAGGTGATTGTTTTTGTGTTATACTGATAGCATGGGAAAATAGAAATTTGGGGAAAAGGGGGAAAACCAACTGCAAAGAGAGGGGATTTCTTTGAAAAAAATGAAAACACTGCGGCGGCTTGCTGCGGCGGGGCTGTCCGCCCTGTTTCCGGCGGCCTGCTTCACGGCGCTTCCGCCGATGACGGCATCCGCAGCCGGAACCGTCGTGATCAACGAGGTCTGTACCAAAAACTCGACGCTCGCGGCACCGGACGGACAATTTTATGACTATGTTGAGCTCTACAACACCGGCAGCAGCGCGGTCACGCTGACGGGATACGGCCTGACGGATGACGCGGCAGAGCCCTACGCCTACACCTTCCCCGCCGTGACGATTCCGGCGAAGGGGTACACGGTGGTCTGGTGCGGCGTCAAGGCCGGAACCGAGGGCGCATCCTTCGGGCTCTCGAAAAACGGCGAGACCGTCACGCTGACCGATGCAGGCGGCGCACAGGCGGCACAGCTTGCCGTGCCCGGCCTTGCGGATGACACCGCATACGGCAGAGTACCGGACGGCAGCGAGACCTTTGCCGTTCTGAGCAAGCTCACACCCGGCAGCGCAAACCCGACCGACGCAACAGAGAAAATCGCGGTCGAGGCGCCTGCATTTTCAAAGGAGAGCGGATTCTATGCCGACGCCTTCGCACTGACGCTGAGCGCAAAGCAGGGCTGCACCGTCTATTACACGACGGACGGCAGCGACCCGGACACAAGCTCTGCGCAGTATACCGCGCCGATTCAGATCGTGGATAGATCCGGCGAGCCGAATGTCTATGCGGCGGAAACCGACATCGCAAGCGGCTACGGTGCCCCGTCTGAACCGGTTGACAAGGCGATGATCGTCCGCGCAATTGCCGTCGATGCAAGCGGCAATGTCAGCGATATCATCACAAAGAGCTATTTCATCGGCTATACCGATCAGGATTTCGCGAAGAATATGCGCGTGATTTCGCTCGTGACAGACCCGGATAATCTGTTTGATTATGAAACGGGCATTTACGTCTACGGCAAAATCTACGACGACTGGAGAAACAGCCCGGAGTACAGCCCGATGGTGCAGAGCTGGGAGCAGCCCGCGAATTTCACGCAGAGCGGCAGAGAGTGGGAGCGGCCGGCGCATATCACCGTGTTTGAATCCGGCACCGCTGCCTATTCCGCAGACGTCGGCATCCGCATTCACGGCGGTGCGACGCGCTCTGCATCGCAGAAGAGCTTTAATCTCTATGCCCGCGCCGATTACGGCGACACCAAGCTGCGCTACGACTTCTTCAACGGTGCGCTGAAGGACAGCAAGGGCAAGGTCATCGACACCTTCGACAAGCTGACCCTCCGCAACGGCGGCAACGACGACAAGATCAAGATACGCGACCGCATCAATCAGGAGGCCGTCGCAAACCGCTCGTTCGCGACACAGGCACAGACCGAATGCGTCGTATTTGTGGACGGCGAATTCTGGGGCGCCTATAACATCGTCGAGAAGCTCGGCAAGGAGTTCCTCGCCGATCACTACAATGTCAAGGAAAAGGACGTCTGCATGATCAAAACCGACGAGCTCTCGGACGGCAGCGATCAGGGCTGGGCGGATTACGAAGCACTGAAGCAGTTTGCGCAGGAAACCGATTTCAGCAAGGCGGAGTCCTACACGGAATTCTGCAAGCTGGTCGATGCCGCAAACTTTGCCGACTACATGGCTGCTGAGCTGATTCTCGGCAATTCCGACTTCGGCAACAACAACTACGCGCTCTGGAAAACCGAGACGATCGACAGCACCAAGCAGTATGCAGACGGAAAATGGCGCTTTATCCTGTTCGATACCGAATACGGGCAGGGGCTTTACGGCCAGAGCAATGCCAATACCAGCACCTTCCAGAGCCTCAAGCAGAAGGACTGCTGGATCTCCAGGCTGTTCTTCGGGCTGCTCGACAACTGCGAGGAATTCCGGCAGATGTTCGCTGTGACCTACTTCGACCTCTGCAACGAGAACTACAAGGCCTCGAAGATGACCGCGGCAGTCGATGCCTGTGAAGCACCGTACACCGAGATCGACACTGCAACAATCGACCGGTTCAGCGGAACCTCTGCCGGCGGCTTCCCCGGATGGGGCGGCGGCTGGGGCGGGCCCGGCGGCGGTGCAGCCGATAACTCCCAGACGGTCCGGAGCGAGTTTTCCACTGTCCGCAATTTCTGGAGCTCCCGCGATACCAATGCAAAGCAGCATTTGCTGAGCTATCTTGGCAATAAAATCAGCAATCAGACCTGCACCGTCACGGTGACGGAGCCGAAGGCACAGGGAACCGTACAGCTCAACACGCTCAGCGAGATGACCTTCACCGACGGCAAATGGAGCGGTACCTATCCGAAGGACTGCGTGCTCACGCTGAATGCGGAGCCGCTGGCGGGCTACAGCTTTGTGCGCTGGGAGATTTCCGGTGCAGGCTATGAATCCGGCAGCGCGGCAGCCGCGTCCGTGACGATCCTCCCGACGGAAAATCAGGTCACGGTTCAGGCGGTCTTCCAAGCGGGCGATACGCCGTCCTTTACCGCAGCCGATGTCCGGAAGCTCCAGGCTTATCTGCTGACGGCCGGCACGCTGACGGCACAGGAGGCGGCATCGTATGATCTCGACCGCTCCGGCACGCTGACCGCAGCCGATCTCACACAGATGAAATCGGCGCTGATCCGCAAATAACCAAAGTAAAAAGCAAATCACCCCGACAGAGCCGATGCCCTGCCGGGGTGAAGCTATTTTAACTGATGAGCAGCCCGAGGAGATTGAAGCCCTCTGCGCTGCTGCCCTCGTGCAGCTTGATCGTGACCGTATGCGGCAGACCGCCCTCGGAGGTATAGACCTCGGCAGCCTCGGCATAGTTGCCCCAGCCGTCCGGGAAGTTGCCGTCGAGCGTGGTGACAAATTCGCCGTCCACATATACATCGTACTGCCCGCTCTTGCCGTCTATGGTGCGCTGATAGAGGATGCCGATATTGCGCGCCGCGACTTCAAAGGTGATCGTGCCGGCGGTTTCCGTTTTCCAGTTGTGCGGGAAATACTGGTTGATCTCCGCCCCGGTGAAGCCCTCCGCTGACTGCGGCGTGAGCTCGTCGCTGCCGCAGATCTTCGCATTCTGATAGCGGTCGTCGCTGACAGCGGGCGCCGTGAAGCTGAGATCGGAGGTGTCGATCGAATCCAGATCGGCCAGCACGGAATTGAAATAATGCCAGAGCAGCTCCGCCGCGATGCCGTGGCCGTTGCTGTTGGGGTGAATGTTGTCCGGCGAGATATCCTTCCATGTGAAGGTTCCCGCAGAAATCTCCGGCAGAACCGCATTCCGGTAGCTGATCATCGGCAGGTCATAGGCCTCGCCGATTTTCTTGTGCGTCTCCGCGAGCGAGGTACCGTCCTCCTGTGTCATGAGCAGCATCACGACCGCCGGATTGTTCGGCTGATTTAAGATTTTCCGCACCAGACTGTCATACGTCTGGAAATTGAGCGCGGGGTCGGTGTCATTGACCGAAAACTCGACGATGACCACATCGGGCTGCTTGCTGAGCAGGTCGCGCTCGGCGCGGTGTACGCCGATATAGCTGCCTGTCGCGCCGATGCCGGCATTGACATATTCGATCTTATTCGCAGCCGCCGGGAACGATTTGACCCACCATGCCATCGTGCGGAATGCATAATTCTCCTGCGAGGAGGACGCGCCGGTGCCCTGCGTGATCGACCCGCCGATGACGCCGATCGTGAGCTTTTCGCCGTCCTGCGCGCGTTTCATGACATTGGCAAGGCGGGCGCGGTTGCCCTGATTGAGAATCGCGCGCTTTGTCATCTCGTCGGTCGTCATGCCGAGGTTGAGAGTCTGGAGTCCGAGTGCATCATCCGCCTTGACCCACTCCGTATCATAGGCATCCGCCGTAAAGGACGGCGTGACCGGCTCCTCCGCCTCAGAGGATTCCGCGGATTCCGATGCTTCCGAAGATTCCGGGGCTTCCGAGGATTCCGCGCTGCTGCTCTCCGCCGGCGCAGAATCGCTGCTGCCGGATGTACTGCTGCTGTCCCCGCAGGCAGTCGCGCCCGCCATCATCACGCCGGCGCACAGTGCCGCAAGGAACTGTTTTGTAATCTTCATATTTCCTCCCGATTATGGATATTTGTAATCGCTTTTTCTGTTATCCGCGGTTCTTTTTATAATCTCTGTGGTGCGTAATCACATGCATATCCGCCTTGCGGAGCTCCTCCGAGACCAGCTCGGCGAAGGTGACCGAGCGGTGCTGGCCGCCCGTGCAGCCGAAGCCGACGACAAGCTGCGTCCGCCCCTCGCGGATATACAGCGGAACCAGAAATTTCAGCAGCTTCACGACTTTATCGAAATATTCCTTCGATTCCGGCGCATCCATGACATAATTCTGCACGGATTTCTCGACGCCGGTATGCTCGCGCAGGTAGTCCACATAGTAGGGGTTCGGCAGGCAGCGCATGTCAAAGACAAGATCGGCCTCCAGCGGCGCGCCGTACTTGAACCCGAAGCTCATGACCTGAATCGGCATCGCGTCGGTGATATGCTTCATGAACAGCGTTTTGACCTGATCCTTGAGCTGCTGATTGGTCGTCAGGGACGAATCCAGCAGAAAATCGGCGGTTGCGCGGATGATCTGGAGCTGGTCGTGCTCAAACTGCACCGCAGCCTGCACATCGCCCTCAAATTTGCGCTGCGCGACGGGATGCCCGCGCCGGAGCGTCCGAAAGCGCTTCAGGAGCACCTCCTCCTGTGCCTCCACGCACAGCATCCGGAAGCGGATCTCATTCTGATATTTCTCGCGCAGATTGCGGTAGGACTCTGCGAGCTCCGAGTACCGGTGACAGGAGCGCAGGTCGATGACGGCAGCGGTCCGCGAATACCGCCCGCCCTTATCGAGACAGTGCCGCAGATAGGTTTCCAGCATCGCGAGCGGCAGATTGTCCACGGCATAGTAGCCGATATCCTCCAGCGCATCCAGCGCACTGGTCTTTCCGGCACCTGCCATGCCGGTCACCAGAATCATTTCCATCATTGCGGTCAAGCCTCCTCTGTCGTAATATTCAAATATTGATTGCCGTTACGCGATATCCTGCGGTTCCGCCCGCAGAATCTCCGGCTCCAGCTCCAGCGTCCAGCCGGTTTTCTGCTGCACGGTCTCCCGCACATGCTCACAGAGCGCCATGACATCCGCGAAGGTCGCGCCGCCGCGGTTGATGACAAAGCCCGCGTGCTTCTCGCTGACCTGCGCGCCGCCGACGGTATACCCCTTCAGCCCGCACTCGTCGATCAGTCTGGAAGCGTACTGATCCTCCGCCGGCCGCTTGAATGTGCTGCCGGCGCTCGGAAATTCAAGCGGCTGCTTGGATTTTCTCCGCCCGATCAGATCCTGCATCCTTGCGCGGATCTCCTCCGGGTCGCCCTTTTTCAGCTTAAAATCCGCGCCGAGAATGACCCAGTCGCGGTGCTCCATGAAAATGCTGTGCCGGTAGCGGAAGCCGAGCGCATCCTGCGGCAGCTCATGAAGCAGTCCGTCCGGCTGATATGCCGTCACATTTGCAGCGACCTGCGAGATTTCCCCGTTATAGGCGCCCGCGTTCATATAGACCGCGCCGCCGACCGACCCGGGGATGCCGTAGGCAAATTCCAGCCCCGTCAGCCCGTTGTCGAGCGCAAAGCGGCAGAGCCTTTGCAGCGACACGCCCGCGCCGCAGTGAATGCCGGTTCCCGTCTCATCGAGAGAGAGCTCCTGCATCTGCCCGCCGAGCCGCAGCACCACGCCCTCGTAGCCCTCATCCGGGCAGAGCAGATTGCTGCCGCGCCCGATCAGCGCGTGCGGAATCTGATTTTCGCGCAGATACTGAAAAATCGCCTTTGCACTGTCCCGGTCGGGCAGCGTGACGAGCGCCGTGCAGGGGCCGCCGATCTGAAAGGTCGTCAGCCCGGAAAGCGGCACCTGTGTGCCGATCTCCGCGCCGTACTGCCTGCACAGCGCGGTCAGTTCATCCAAATTCAGCATAGTTGTCTCACTTTCAAAGATATCGTTTTCTCTTTTTCTCAGCGGTTTCGGCGATCCAGTCGCGGTCGAGGCTGTAGATCAGCCGCAGCGGAAAGTCCAGACCGCGCAGAAGCTGCTCTGCGATCGGCGTCCTGCCGACCAATCCCGCATAATGCGCATCGGTATTCAAAACAATCGGGATTTCGTATTTTTTGCAGATCGCATAAACGGTTTTTGCATTTTCGAGCGCGCCCTTTTTCCATTGCAGCGAGCTTTCGTTCAGCTCGATGAGCTTGCCCGCTTCCTTGCAGTATTTCAGCACCGGCTCATAATCAAACGGAAACATCGCAGTTGTCGGGTGCCCGATCACATCGACAAGCGGATTCTCACAAACACCCCGGTACCCCTGCGACACCAGTGCCGGCGTGCGGTCAAAGGTCACGCAGCTCGTGTGATACGAGGCGACGACCCACTCGCAGAACGACAGCTCGTGTTCGTCCATATCCAGCGTGCCGTGCTCATCCATGATGTTCGCCTCGACGCCGTACAACAGCTTCACCCCGCCGATTTCCCGCGGCAGGATTTTGTAATTATGGAAATGCCAGAGATGCGGCGCATCGGGCGAGCCGGGGCCGTGATCGGTAATGCCGAGCAGCCTTACGCCGGTTTCCGCCGCAGCCGCCGCCATTTCATTGACCGTCGAATAGGCATGCGTTGAGGCAACGGTGTGGGTATGCAGATCCGCCAGAATCTGAAAATCTTGCACAGTCTTCATCAGAACGCATCAAAATCCTTGATGATCTCCTGCCCGGTGATATCCTCATAGCCGAGCCGCTGCATCAGCTCTGCGGTCGCATTGTAGCCCATTTTCTTCTGGCGGCTGTTCATTGCGGCGACCTCCATGATGACGGCGGTATTTCTGCCGGGCTTGACCGGGATCGTCATAGACGGCACCTTGACGCCGAGGATATTGGCATACTGTTCATCGACGCCCATGCGGTCATAGGTCTTTGCGGAATCCCACGGCTCGAGCTCGATGATCATGTCGATCTCCTGCTGGAGCTTGACCGAGCCCATACCGAACAGGCGGCGGACATTGATAATGCCGATGCCGCGCAGCTCAAGGAAATGGCGGATATTTTCGGGCGATGTGCCGACGAGGTTGGTATTCGAGACCTTGCGCAGCTCGACGGCGTCATCCGCGACAAGGCGGTGGCCGCGCTTGACGAGCTCGATCGCGCACTCGCTCTTGCCGACGCCGCTCTCACCGGTGATGAAGATGCCCTCGCCGTAAATTTCGATCAGCACGCCGTGACGGGTCACGCGCGGTGCGAGGTGCAGATTGAGGAAGGAGAGCATATTCGTCGTGAAATGCGAGGTGGATTCTGCGGTGCGCAGAACCGGCACGGCATACTGCCGCGCAAGCGTCAGCATCTCGGCAAAGCAGGGCAGGCCGCGGCTCAGGCACAGGCATTTGATATGCTGCGCGAACAGCGCGGTCAGGTGCTCGACGCGCTCGGTCTCGTCGATCGTCGAGAGATAGGCAAACTCCATTTTTCCGATGATCTGGATGCGCTCCGGGTTGAAATACTCATAGAAGCCCATGAGCTGAAGGCCGGGGCGGGTGATATCATTTTCTGCGATCAGGATTTCGGCGGGGTCGCCGGGGCAATAGAGCACCTCCAAGCGGAATTCATCAATGATCTGTTTGAGGGTTACGGTAAAACGCGGTTCGGACATATGGCAGCCTCCTTTTACGTTTATGATGGGTATCATTACTATCATACCACAAATGCGCCGGAATTGCAAGCACTCTGTGAAAAATTCACAAAAAAAATACCGCCCCTGCACAAAGTCAGGGACGGTATGACAGATTGAGACTTGCTTACTCAGCGAAAACGATCGGAATGGAGTTGCCGTCCTTATCGTAGAAGGTCAGGTTGTCGATGTAGAAATCAACGGAATTTGCCTGACCCCAGCGCATGATAAAGAGGTTCTGATCTGCGCAGACATCTGCTGCATCGAGCTTGTTGCCGTTTTCATCATAGTATTCGCCGTCGAGGGAAGCATAGCCGTTTGCGGGCAGCAGAGCCGGAATATCGGTCTCAACTCTCCACTGGTTGGTCGGGTTCTCCCAGTCGTCGAGCGCCCACTCATAGTGGTTTGCCCAGGTGTTCTGGATGACATTGCCGTCCTTGTCATATGCCTTCGCCGCAGCGATGTTGCCGCCGAATGCGCCGAGGAAGTTGCCGACGACCAGCGACTCAGAGCCGTCATCGTTCTTCCAGGTTTCGAGTGCATTGCAGTAGAAATCAGCGGAGAGGTGACCGATCTTGCCGACATTCTCAGCGCCGAGCAGTGCCGCGAGATCAAACTTGATCTTCGGGACCTCGTAATCGTCATCCTCCTTGCCCTCAGCCTTCAGGACATGAACCTTCAGCTTCTTGTCGCCGTTGACTTCTTCGATGGTCAGTTCGATCGGTGCAGCGCCGGCGTCCATGACAGCCTCAGCGGTGTAGAGCGAATCGGAATCGAAGGTGATGGCGTTTGCATCGACCGGGCCGAGATCTGCCGGCTCAGCGGGTGTGCTTGCCTCAGAGGATTCCTCAGCAGAGCTTTCCGCCTCAGAGGACTCCTCCTCAGAAGACTCCTCCTCAGAGGATTCCTCCTCCGAAGATTCCTCCTCAGAAGACTCCTCGACAGAAGACTCTGCCGCAGAGGACGAATCCGCCTTGCTGTCGGCATCGCTGCCGCAAGCGGTGAATGCACCGATCGCAGAGAGTGCGAGGAGCAGTGCAAGTGCTTTCTTGATACGCATAATAATTCCTCCTAAGTGGTTTTCATGGGATTGATGGGATTTGTGTTTGTTACAGCGAATGCCCCCTACAGTCGCAGAGGGCATTCGGGTCAATCAAATTGTGTACGAAACAGTGAAATCAGTGCTTCTTGCGGGTGACAACTGCTGCTGCGCCTGCGAGAGCCAGAGCGCCGACTGCAACGCTGACACCTGCATCACCGGTCTTTGCGCCGGCTGCTGCGGTGGTGTTGTTTGCTGCCGGAGCAGTGGTGTTGTTTGCCGGAGCGGTGGTGTTGTCGCCGCCGTTGTTATCGGTGTTGTCGCTGCCTGCACCGAACTCATTGCCGTTCTGGTCGAGCAGAACGAGAGAATCAACAGTGAAGTCTGCGCCCCACCATGCGGAAACAAAGCCCTCGGTATAGGTATCGGTATCTGCAAAGAGCGCAGCGCCGTTGTCCATGGTGATGGTGAACTTACCGTCAGCACCGGAAATGGTGACGCCGGAAACATTCTTCGCATCGGTGCCTTCACCGGTGATGCCCCACTCATACTGCTTCCAGCCCACGCCGTCAGCATTTGCGATAATGCCGCCGCCTGCGCCGGAGCTCTCCCAGCCGTCAGCCATAGTAATGGTAGCCTTCAGGCCGTAAGCGCTGAGCTTGTTTGCGTCATCAGCAAAGTCAACCTTGTAGTTGCCGTCGCCGTTTTCGTTGGTGATTGCAGCGGAAGCGGAGATAGCCATTGCAGAAAGAGCGATTGCGCAAGCGCCGAGGCTTGCCAGAATAGATTTCACTTTCATTGTTACTTTCCTCCATACATAGCAGTGTCCTATATATAGTGACACTAAGTTTATAGCCTAATTATAGCATCTTCGGGCAAAAAAAGTCTATTCGTGAATCTAACAAACATTGTGACAAAATCCAAGAGAAACCACAGCACATTATACAAATCGCAACCGAAATATTTATGATTTAGGCATCTTTTCCAGCATTTTCCAGAAAAATGTCAATCACCGCGCGCATCAGATCGACCGCGAGCTCGCCTTTTTTCAGCCGAACGGCAACAAAGTACGGCGCCTCCCGGTCATTGAACGCGATGCGGTCGTAATAGGCACGCATCAGCGCGGAAAGCTGGTTTGCGTTCGGCGCGGTGATGTAGAAGAACAGTGCGCCGCGCTTCTGCGCGATCTCCGAAATGCCGAGCCTGCCCGCGGTATTGCGCAGCAGCGCCGCGTCGATCAGATTCAGCAGGCTTTTCGGTGGCTCGCCGAAGCGGTCGATCAGCTCGTCGATGATATCGGTGCGGTCGTCCGGCGTTTCGACGAGCGCGATTCTGCGGTAAATCTCCAGCCGCGAGGTCATACTGGTAATATATTGCTCCGGAATATGCGCCTCGACCTGAATATCGACCGTGCAGCCCGGCGCCTTGACCGGCTCGCCTTTTTCCTCCGCGATCGCCTCATTCAGCATTTTCAGGTACATTTCATAGCCGACCTGCTCCATCTGGCCGTGCTGCTGCCCGCCTAAAATGCTGCCCGCGCCGCGGATCTCGAGGTCGCGCATGGCGATCCGGAAGCCGCTGCCGAACTGTGTGAATTCGCGCATGGCAGCAAGGCGCTTCTCGGCAACCTCGCTGAGCGAGCGGTTCGGCTGATAGGTGAAATATGCGTAGGCACGGCGATTTGACCGCCCGACGCGCCCGCGGAGCTGATAGAGCTGCGAGAGCCCGAAGCGATCCGCCTGTTCGAGAATCAGCGTGTTGACATTCGGCACATCGACACCGGTCTCTATTATAGTAGTACAAACGAGAATGTCGATCTCGTGCTCGACCAGCCGCCGCCAGATCTCGCTGATCTCCAGCTCGGACATTTTTCCGTGCGCAAAGCCGATTCTGGCATCGGGCAGAAGCTCCTGCAATTTCCCCGCGCACTGCACGATTGTCTCGACGCGGTTATGAATATAGTAAACCTGCCCGCCGCGCTTTAATTCGCGCTGAATCGCCTGCACGACCAGCCCCGTGTTGTATTCGAGCACGAAGCTCTGCACCGGGTAGCGATCCTGCGGCGGCTCCTCGATCACGCTCATGTCGCGGATGCCGGAGAGCGCCATGTTCAGCGTCCGGGGAATCGGCGTTGCCGAGAGCGTCAGCATATCGACGCCGTGGAACGCCTCCTTGAAGCGCTCCTTGTGCGCGACGCCGAAGCGCTGCTCCTCGTCGATGATCGCAAGCCCCAGCGCCGCGAATTTCACATCCTTCGAGAGCAGCCGGTGCGTGCCGATCAGCAGGTCAATCGTGCCGTTTGCGGTTTTTTGGAGGATTTCGGTCTGCTGCTTTTTGGTGCGGAATCTGGACAGCAGCTCGATGTTCACCGGCACCGACTCAAACCGCCGCAGCGCCGTTTCATAGTGCTGATGCGCGAGCACGGTCGTCGGCGCGAGCATGACGCACTGCTTGCCGGAGAGGATGCATTTGAGCGCCGCGCGGAATGCGACCTCGGTTTTGCCGAAGCCGACGTCGCCGCAGAGCAGCCGGTCCATCGGCCGGTCGCGCTCCATGTCGCGCTTGATCTCCTCAGTGCTGCGGAGCTGGTCGTTCGTTTCGATATAGGGGAAGCGCTCCTCGAAATCGTGCTGAATCTCGTCGTCCGGGTCAAACGGGAAGCCCGCCGCCTGCTGCCGCGCCGCATAGAGCCGGATCAGCTCCGCCGCCATGTCCTTGACCGCTTTTTTCACATGGGTGCGCGTTTTTTGCCATTCCTGCGATCCGAGCTTATTCAGCTTGACCGCGGTGTCGTCCTTGCCGCCGATGTACCGCGAGACCAGATCGAGCTGCGTCACCGGCACATAGAGCTCATCCGTCCCGGCATATTCGATTGTGATATAATCCTTCGTGATGCCTTCCATTTCGAGCTTGCGGATACCCTTGAACCGGCCGATGCCGTGTGCGGCATGCACCACAAGATCGCCCTCTGAAATCTCAGAAAGTGCGCGGATTTCCTGCCCCTTCTTAAAGCGCCGCTTCTTGAGGACGGTGCTCTGCGCCTTGCTCTGCGCAATGCAGGCATACTGAACCGCCGGGTATTCAAATCCGCCGGAAAGCCCGCTGCGCATCAGCAGCACCTCGCCGGGCTTCGCCTCAGCGTCCGCATCCGCGATCGAGCAGGTGATGCCGCTGTTTTGCAGATCCTGCATCAGAATCGGCAGGGTCTTCTCGGTTCCGCCGCAGACGATCACGCGGTATTTGCGGCGGCAGAGCTCCAGCAGATCCTCGGTCAGGATCCGCGTACTGCCGCCCCACGGCGCATTCTGCGTCGCCTCTACGGACAGCATCTTCTGGTACTGAAATGTATTGGTGCTGCTGAGAAAGGCGTTCATGCAGCATAGCGGCTGCGCCTTTGCCTTTGCAAGAACCGCGTTCGCATCGAGATAATACGAAGCAAGCGCGCGGCAGATGGTCCCCTCCTCCAGCATCAGCTTCACTTCCTCCTGATACCGCGCCGAGAGCCCCTGCCATGCATCGAGCAGCGCGCCGGTCTCCAGCAGCGCCGCGCTCCCCGCCGTGTAATCAAACACCGTCGCAGGCTCGCCGCCGTAAATCAGCGGGAAATAGAGGTCGATATCCGGCAGCGAGAGCCCGTCGCCGAGCTTTGCGGCATCCTGAAGCAGCTTTTCCTTCAGCTTTGGGGCATGCTTCCCGCGCAGCGTCTTTGAGAGCTTTACGAGCTCCTCCGCAAGTGCCGCCGAATCGGGCAGTGCCTCGACTGCCGGCGCAATGAGCAGCTCCTCGACCGCATCGGTTCTGCGCTGCGTCTCCGGCTCAAACCACGCCATGCTGTCGATCTCGTCGCCCCAGAATTCCATGCGCACCGGCAGCGGATTCTGCGGCGAAAAGAGATCGAACACATCGCCGCGCACCGAAAACTGCCCCGGCGCATCGACCTGATCGCAGCGGACATACCCGAGCGCGATGAGCTGCTTTGTCAGCGCTCCCTGCTCCGCATTGTCGCCGCATTTCAGCCGCAGGGCGCGCTGCACGAGCGCCGCCTTCGGAATCGTATACTGCATCGCCGCCTCCGCCGATACGACCAGAACCCGGCAGGCTCCGGTGCAGAGCGCCGTCAGCGCGGAAATCCGCATCTGCTCGTATTCGCGGGAAATGCCCGCAGCAGCGATAAAATTCAGCTCCTTCGCAGGATACGGATACGCAATCCGCTCCCCTGCCATGAAGTTGATATCCTCGCAGAGCAGCCGGACAGCGGATTCATCCGCCGTCACGGCCGTCACCGGCGCATCCTGCGAGAGCGCCAGCAGAATCTGCGCCTTGTGTACCTGCGACACACCGGTCAGCGAGACCGGCGAAATCTGCTTTTGCAGACAGCGCCGCAGCTCCTTTACCGCAGGCAGCCGCTCTGCCGCATCCATGAAAAATCGCATGATTACCCCCGTTTCTCTATCGGCAAACAGCACGCAGAGGGGACATTCCGCGGAATGCCCCCTGTGATATGTGACGTCCTGTATTTTCAGCTTTCCGCTGCCGCAGTGGTTTCGGTTTCCTCCGGCGGCGCAGTTGTTTCGGGCGGCAGCGTCTCGTCGGGCTCCGGCGCATCGGTGCTGAACCGGTAGCCGAAGGCGCGTGCATAGGCCTCCGCCGTACTGCCCGCCTCGCCGCGGATCGTCCCGTTGTAGCGGTACTCCTGCGCGTCATTTGCATAGTGATTGCAGACGGTCGCCGCCTCATTGCAGATGTCGCAGTCCGGATTCTCGATCAGAACCGTTGACAGCGAATTACAGCCGCAGAAAGCGCATTTTCCGATTTTCTGCACCGATGCCGGAACCGTCACGGTCTTGAGCTCCGTGCAGGCATAGAATGCATAATCCTCGATCGAGACCACATAATCCGGAACGGTCACATTGCCGGTGCAGCGGTGTCCCGCGTCATACAGCCGCCCGTTGAAGATCACAAAATCCTTGTGATACAGCAGGCTGTCATACCACGGCGTCTGGGCAAAGGCACTGTCGCCGATCGTCCCGATTCCGGCCGGAACGGTCAGCTCCTCCAGCTTCCGGCACATTGAAAACGCGCGCGCGCCGATGACCGTCACGCTCTCCGGGATCTCCGCCCTCCGGAGATTCTTGCAGCCGTAGAAGGCATACTCCCCGATCTCCGTCAGCGTATCCGGCAGCGTCACCGATTGCAGCGAATAGCAGCCGTAAAATGCACCGGATTCATCCGGCGAAAACTTGTTTTCCTCCGAAACAGCGACCGATGCGATGCGGGAGACCGGCTTGCCGCCGAGCTCTGAGGGAACCGTCAGGAATTCCGCATCAAAGTCATCCGTGTGGCCGGTGATCTCCGCGTGCCGCTCATAGACCGCATACAGAATGCCGTCCTCGGTCTGCCCGTCCGAGATTTTCTGCGTATCATCCGCATAGGGATCGGCGGCAGGCTCCCTGACATCCTGTGTCAGATAGGTTCCGTCCTCATATCTCGGCTCGCCGAATTCCGCAGAATCCGTCGGCTCGATGCTGACCCAGAGTCCTTCTCCCGATTCCTCCGCGCAGCCCGTCATGGCAATGCACAGCAGCGCTGCGATCGCAGTACACAGCGTTTTGTGACACAGCTTCATGCCTGTGCCTCCCTTTCCTCCGCAGCATTCTGACCGTTTTTCGGCTGATCTGCGGCTTTTTTCTTCTGCTTTCCGGCATTAAAGCGGTTCATCGCCATGTCGGTCTTCCCGGCAATCATGAGCGGAATCGCCGCATTGACTGCCTTTGCGGTCTCGCGGAGCGTCTCCCGCTCGGCCTCGGAGAACGGTGACAGCACCCAGTCCGCGAGATCGTAGTCCGGGTGCGGCTTCTGCCCGATCCCGACGCGAATCCGCGGGAAGGTGTCCGCTCCGGAGAGATAAATGATATTATTCAGCCCGTTATGGCCGCCGTCGCTGCCCTTTTTGCGGATGCGCAGCGCCCCGACCTCCAGATTGATGTCGTCATAGATCACGATGACATGCTCCGGCGGAATCTGATAAAACCGCATCGCCTCGGTCACGGAGCGGCCGCTCAGGTTCATGAAGGTATCCGGCTTGAGGATGAGGCAGCACTGCCCCTCACACATCGCAGCCGCGGTATTCGCCTGAAAGCGGTGCTTGCCGAATTTCGCCCCGCACTGCTCCGCGAAGGCATCCGCCATGAGAAAGCCGGTGTTGTGGCGGGTGTTCCGGTACTGATCGCCCGGATTCCCGAGCCCCGCAATGATCCACTGCGGCGGGCCGGAAACCGCCGGCTCCTTAGATTCTATCTGTCGAAACAGGTCAAAAATGCTCACGTTGTCCTCCCTCAAGCGGCACAGAAACAGGCTGATGCTGTTTGAAACAGGTCAGCTCGGTAAATCCCGCATCGCGCGCAAGCTGCTCCAGCACATCCATTTTATATCCGAGATACCGCGTTTCATGGGCATCGGTGCTCAGCGTCAGGTATCTGCCGCCCAGCTCCCGGTAGCGCCGGATCAGCGACACATCCGGGTCGGTAAAGGGCGCCGCTGCCTTCAGGTTCGAGCCGTTGAGCTCGATCGCCTTTCCCTTTGCGATCACCGTCCGGAAGATCTCGTCGATCACCGGAAGATGCGGCGTCAGGTCATATTCCGCGCGGTTCGGCAGATAGCGCAGCCCGTAGGTCAGATGCCCCAGAATATCGTAGCAGTCCGTCTCCGCAAGGCGGAGCTCCTCCTCAAAGTATGCCGTCATCAGCGCCGGCACATCGAGCTTGTCATAATCCAGAAAATAGAAATCCGGCATGCCGGGCAGCTCATGCACCGAGCCGATCACGAGATCGAGCCGCGGGTCGCGGTACAGCGCAGCAGCGAGCGCCGGGTCCTGCGGAATCTGCCCGACCTCCGCACCGCAGAGCAGCGTCAGCGAGCCGGTGTGCGCCTGCTCCTGCACGGTCTCCCGGACAGAGCCGCGGAATACCGCCTCGCTGTCATAGATCAGCTCCTCGGTCTCCTCTGCATGGTAATATGCCGCCGGATAGTAGCGGTTGATTTCAACATGGTCGGTGATCGCCATGAATTGCAGCCCCATTGCCTCCGCTGCGGCAACACGCTCCGCAACGGTATCGGGCGCCGCATCGGGGGAATGCCGCGTGTGCGTGTGCAAATCCATAATCATCTGCATCCCCTCCTCACATACAGAATGTATTATAACACATTTTCCTCATTTTGGCAAGCCGGAAATGCACATTTCATTCCGAAAAAACAAAAGCTCCGCGCAGGCCTTTTTCCAGAAGGCATGTGCGAAGCCTGTGAATCTATTTTGCGCATCAGATGCAGTAATCGTCCCCGCCGACGGCAGCCTGATGCTCCAGAATATCCTGAAGGGACACGCTGTCGAGATAATCCGACACCGCCTTTGCCAGCCCCTCCCAGACATACAGGGTCGGGCAGTATGCCGCGCGCTCACAGTCATTGACCTCCTGCTCCAGACAGGAGACCGGCGCAAGGCTGCCCTCCGTTGCGCGGAGAATATCCCCGACGGTCAGCTCTGCGGGCGATTTCGCGAGCCGGTAGCCGCCGCGGTTGCCGCGGTTTGTCCGCAGAATCCCGCTCTTATTGAGCATCGGCACGATCTGCTCCAGATATTTCTTCGAGATGTCCTGATGATCGGCGATCTCCTTCAGCGAGACAAACCCGTCCTCCTGCTTTGCTGCAAGCTCCAGCAGCATGCGCAGCGCATATCTGCCCTTTGTTGAAATTTTCATGAACGCACTTCCCCTTTCCGTTCGTTCTTTATCTTAATTATACCACAGAATTCCTACTTTTTCAAGGGGTTTTATTTCGGCAAACTCACGTTTTTCCGCCGGTTTCCGGCCGGGCTCTTTCAGCAAAACATACAAAAACAGTATGAAAACAGAAGATTTCTCCCGAAACCGATTGACAGAATCCGGTTTTTCGGGTATCATGTGGATGTCTGAGTTCATATTGAAAGGATGTTTCCCATGTCTGTTCCGGTTTTATCTGCCCGCACCGCCGGCTTCACCGATTCCGTCATCCGCCGGATGACCCGCATCTCCAACCAGTACGGTGCCGTCAATCTGTCGCAGGGCTTCCCCGATTTCGCCCCGCCGCGCGCCCTGACCGACCGCCTTGCGGCCGTTGCAAATGAGGACTATCACCAGTATTCGATCACATGGGGCGCGCAGAATTTCCGCGAGGCGCTCTCTGAGAAATTTGCGCACTTTGCCGGACGCCGCCCCGACCCGAACGGCGAGATCGTCGTGACCTGCGGCAGCACCGAGGCGATGATGGCCGCGATGCTGAGCGTGACCAATGCCGGCGACAAGGTGATCGTGTTCTCGCCGTTTTATGAGAATTACGGCGCAGATACGATTCTTTCCGGCGCCGAGCCGATCTATGTCCCGCTGGTTCCGCCGTCATTTTCCTTCGACCCGGAGGTTCTGGAGGATGCCTTCCGGCAGCACCCAAAGGCGCTGATCCTCTGCAACCCCTCGAACCCCTGCGGCAAAGTGTTCACGAAAGCGGAGCTGGAGCTGATCGCGGAGCTCGCCAAGCGCTACAATGCCTACATCATCACCGACGAGGTCTATGAGCACATCGTCTATGCGCCGCATCAGCACACCTATATCGCGACGCTGCCGGGCATGTGGGAGCGCACAATCCAGTGCAGCTCGCTCTCGAAAACCTATTCGATCACCGGCTGGCGGCTCGGCTATGTCATCGCGGCGCCGGAGATCATCGAAACCGTCAAGAAGGTTCACGATTTCCTGACAGTCGGTGCGGCGGCGCCCTTGCAGGAGGCAGCCGTCACCGGGCTGCGCTTCGGGGATGACTACTATGCCGCATTGCAGGCGGAATATACCGAAAAGCGCGGGCTCTTCCTCGAGGGGCTCGACCGGATCGGCATTGCGCATACCGTTCCGGAGGGGGCGTATTATATTTTGCTCGATATCTCGGAATTCGGTTTTGCGGATGATCTGGAATTCTGTGAGCTGCTCGCGGAAAAGGTCGGTGTCGGCGCAGTGCCGGGCTCGAGCTTCTTTAAGGAGCCGGAAAACCGCTATATCCGCTTCCATTTCGCAAAGAAAAATGAGACGCTGAACGAAGCGCTCGAGCGTCTCTCAAAAATCCGGCAGAATATGCCGTACCGCCGGTAATCAGCCGCCATCAAGCTGACAGTGCGTCTGCACGCGGCAGGTGCTGCCGTCCGTTGTAAACAGGATATTGCCGTCGAGATCGGTGCGGTAAATGTGATGCGATTCCCCGACCGCGCCGTACAGACGCCGCAGCGTGCTCTCCGCCGGATGCCCGTAGTCATTGCCCGCGCCGACGGAGATTACGGCTTCCTTCGGATCTGCCGCAGCGAGGAAGGCTTCCGAGGTCGAGGTCGTGCTGCCGTGATGCGACACCTTGAGTACCGTCACCTGCGGCACCAGCCCCGCTTGCAACATCGCCTGCTCGCCGGCCTCCTCCAGATCACCGGCCGTGAAGAATGTGAATGTGCCGTACCGCACTGCGCAGGCGAGCGAGCAGTTATTGAGATCCTCAAACTGCGCATTGTCCGTGCAGAGCAGCTCGATCTCCGCATTGCCCAGCGGCAGCTTTTCGCCGCAGACCGCCGTCCGGACGGGTACGCCGCATTCCCTTGCCGCATCCAGCGCATGCAGAAACGAGGGCGTTGTCGGGAGCAGGGCATCGGCGATCTCCGGCAGAATCACAGTATCCGCCGGAATCTCCCGCAGAACGGTCTGCATGCCGCCGATGTGGTCGGCGTGCGGGTGCGAATTGATGATATAATCGAGCTTTCGGATGCCGAGCGCCCTGATCTGCCTTGCGATGCGGATGCCCTGATCGTATTCGCCCGCGTCGATCAGCGCGGCATGGCCTGCCGAGCGAAGCAGTATGGCATCGCCCTGCCCGACGTCGAGCACATAGATGCTGAGGTCATCGGCAGGAGGCGGCGTCCTACGCCCGGAATCCCTGCGCAGGATGAGGAATCCCGCAAGCGCGGCGGCTGCGAGCAGAAGCGCTGCATAGGGCAGATAGCTGCGCAGGAGGCGCGCCCGTTTTTTGCGTGCGGCCTCGCGCCGGTATTTGCGTTCGAGCTTTTTCAGTCTGCGGTCCTCCGGTGCAGACGGCATAGGGGGTTCACCTCCGGTACATAGGTACATCGTGACAGAAAGCGGCGGGAGCGATCCTGCTGCTTATTTTTCTGCCATGTGCATGATATTGGTTCTTCCGAGGATGTAATCGGCTGATACGCCGTAGAAATCGGCCAGCACCAGCAGATGCTCGATCGGAATGGTCTGAAAGCCGCGCTCATAGCGGGAATAGACGCTCTGGCTGATCCGGAGCAGACCGGCGATCTGCGTCTGGTTCATGTCCCTGTCCTCCCGCAGATCCCGGAGTCTTTGGAAATACACAGCAAAAGCCCTCCTTGTTAGTATCATTCGGTACTATTGACTTTAGCATATTATCGCATGACTGCGGCGATTTTAGTATCAATCGGTACTAAAATAATGCCGATACAGCAAAACGACGGCGGGAGCTCCCCGGTCGGCAGTGCCGACAGCCGATACAGCAAAGCGCCGTCTAAGCGAATTGCTCTATATTGGTTTGAATCTCGCCTGTTGGCGATTGGGTGTGAGCTGTTCATTTTTGTTCGTTTCTCTTTACGTTTTGTCCGAAATAACCTTTAGCTGGGCGCAGGGGCGCAATTCTGAGAGGGAACCACAAGAGAGGGGAGAGAGCGCTCACTTCGTTCGCTTATTCTCTCCCCTCTCTTAAAGTTCCCTCTCAGAGCGGGCAGTGCCCGCTGCCGATACAGCAAAGCGCCGTCTAAGCGAATTGTTCTATATTAGTTTGAATCTCGCCAGTTGGCGATTGGGCTTTGTGTAGGCGGATTATGGGAGCGTGAACCGAAAAAGCAGCACACTCCTGTGCTGCGTCCTGAATCAGATTGGGCGAAAGTGCCAAGAAACCCGCGGAGCCAAAATGGAGGCCGGCACTGCCGGCAAATTTTAATCTGTTCGATGCCGCTTTTTCGCGGCTCTGCCCCTTTACTTTTTTTTCATTTTGTGCTATACTGTAAGAGTATTACTATGCTCGGATGAAGGAGACTGCCGGAATATGGAATTCTATCTCAGATACGGGCAGACCTTCCCCGTACCCGCCGCTGTCGCAGAAAGTCTGCTGAAAATCGCAAGCCACGACCAGCTCAAGGTTCTGCTCTATGTGCTCTGCCATGCCGAATCTGCCGTGACAACCGAACAGATCGTCCGCGCCTGCAATGTGCTGCCGGATGCGGTCGAGGAGGCACTGACCTTCTGGAAAAACGTCAACATCCTGCGGACAGAGGAGGCACAGCCCGTCGTCGTGCTGAGCAGAGCCGCCGTGCAGCCGGAGCCCGCTCCCGCTGCCCCCGCCCCGCCGGTCATCCCGCAGGCGACCGCCGCCGTGCAGATTACCAGCAGCGGATTCTCCATGCTGCCCTCGGAGGTCGCAGAGCGGCTGCGGAACAATCAGGCGATCGCCGAAATGTTCCGCGTGATCGAGCAGCAGGCCGGAAAGCCGCTGAACCATACCGAACAAAAGAGCATGATCTGGATGAACGAATACCTCGGGCTCCAGCCCGATCTCATCCTGATGCTCGCCGCATTCTGCCTCGCGCAGGGCGACTTTCAGGTTCGGTATATGGAAAAGATCGCGGTGGAATGGCAGGAGCGCGGCGTGATGACCCATGCGCTCGTGCAGGAGGATCTCCGGCGCCGGACGGAAGCGAGAAGCTACACCGGGCAGATGATGAAGCTCTTTGAAATGAAGCGCCGCCCGACTGCTAAGCAGCAGGCGTATATCGACAAATGGTGCGCCGACGGCTTTTCGGTCGATATGGTGCGCATTGCATATGAAAAAACGCGGGAGAAAAAGGACGACAAGCTCTCCTTCCCGTATCTGGACGGGATTCTGCGGAACTGGAAGGCCGCCGGTATCAAAACGCCGGAGCAGGCCGAGGCGGCAGATATCGCATTCTATGCCGCAAAAAAAGCAGAAACAAACGGTCAGCCGTCCGCCTCATCCATTGACAACAACGAGCTCGATCAGCTCATGAAACAGATATAAAATCAGAAGGGAACGGATATCATGCTGCGGGAACAGATCTATGCACAGGCGACTGCTGCGCTTCAGGAGCGGCGCCGTCACGCTCAGCAGGAGCAGGAACGCCGCTCCGATCAGATCGAGCGGGAGATTCCCGAAACCCTTGAGCTGAACCGGCACCTCCGCGCAACCTGCACCGCCATTTTGCAGGCGGCACAGAGCGGGAATCCGCAGGAGCGGCTCCGGCAGATCGAGCAGCGCAGCCTTGAGGCGGATGCCATGCTGCGGCAGCTCCTGACCGCACACGGCTATCCGGCAGATTATCTCGATCTGCACTATGCCTGCCCGGACTGTTCGGATACGGGATTTGTCAGCGGCGTGCCGTGCGCATGCCTCAAGAAGGAGATCGGCAGAATCAGCGCGGAACAGCTCAATGTGCAGTCCGGGCTGAAGCTGAGCAGCTTTGAGCGCTTTTCCCTCTCCTATTACCGCGATCTGCCCGCAGAGCAGCAGCAGGCAATGGCAAAGGTTCTGCAAGCCTGCAAGCGCTATGCGGCGGATTTTGCGCCGGGGAAAGCAGGAAATCTGCTGATGTTCGGCGGAACCGGCCTCGGCAAGACCCACCTCTCGCTCAGCATCGCAAAGGAAATTCTTGATAAGGGATACAGCGTCGTCTATGACGCAACCGGCAGCCTGCTGCATATACTGGAGCGGGAGAAGTTCGGGCGCGCCGAGCAGGATGACACCATGCAGCTTCTGCTCGAATGCGATCTGCTGATTCTCGATGACTTCGGAACGGAGCAGGACAGCAGTCTGAACCGCTCCATGATCTATACGCTGCTCAATTCCCGCATCAACAGCGGACGCGCCATGATCGTCAACACCAACCTCGATCATGCCGAGATCCGGACACGGTACGGCGACCGGATTCTCTCCCGGCTGCTGTTTACATCAGAGATCCTGCATTTTTACGGAAAGGATATCCGGATGCAGAAATATATGGAACAACGCGGATAACACCTGCGGAAGGAGGCGCTTATTATGAAGGAGATTCTGCTGACCGAAATCAACCGGGAGGCGCTGGAAACACCGGAGCATTTTATCATTGACGCGGAGGCTGCCTATGACAAGCAGCTCAGGACGCTTGCCGATGAGATCTGCCGCCATGCAGCAGAGCGCCCGATCACGCTGATTTCCGGGCCCTCCGGCTCCGGAAAGACCACGACCGCCTGCCGTCTGGAGCAGATTCTGGATGCGGCGGGCTTTGAGGCACATACGCTTTCGATGGACGATTATTACGCCGACGGAACCAAAAACCGGGATATTGTCGATCAGTTCGGCAGACCCGACTATGAGTCTCCGCTGCGGCTCGATATCGACCTGCTCAATACACAGCTCGAACAGCTCGCACGCGGTGAGGCGGTTGAGCTGCCCCATTTCGATTTTGCCGCACAAAAGCAGAGCAAATCCGGCAAAATTCTTCGCAGAATGCCCCATGAGCTGATTATCATGGAGGGCATCCACGCGCTGAACCCCGATGTGACCGGTGCCTCGCACGCGATCGCAAACCGCATCTATCTGAGCGTCCGCACGCGGATTACCGACGGCGAGAGCCGCCTGCATCCGTCACTGATCCGGTTCGCCAGACGCCTCATCCGCGACAGCCGCACCCGCGGGCGGAATCCGGAGGAAACGCTCGAAATGCTGAGCAGCATCTCCAGAGGCGAGAATATGTATATCATGCCCTATAAGCATCTTGCGGATTATGAGCTCGATACCTTTATGGCGTATGAGCTCTCGATCTACCGCCCCTATCTGCTCGATACCGTGCGGCAGCTCGCCGCGGAAACCGCCGAGGAAACCGGCGTTCCGTCCCTTTTCCGCTTCATGGAGGCCGCCGAGCCGATGGAGGATGCGTGGGTTCCGGAGCAGTCGCTCGTCCGGGAATTCATCGGCGGCTCTGCCTTCACGCACTGATGGCCGCGCAGAAGCCGGCGCCGTTCGCAGTCTGCTTTTCCGGACACCGCCCCGAAAAGCTGCCGGAGGGCGATGCGCTGCGCATGCTGCTCAGCCTGCTGTACCGAGAGATTGAAAATGCCGCAAGGGACGGCGCGACCGTGTTTTACTCCGGCTGCGCGCCCGGCATTGACCTCTGGGCGGCGGATATGGTGCTTATGCAGCGCAGCAGCAACCCGGCGCTGAAGCTGGTCTGCGTGCTGCCGTTTCCGGAGCAGGGCAATACCCTCCGCGGCGATACGCGCTATCATTACGAGACCGTTCTGCGCGCCGCAGACCGGATCGAGACCGTCGGGCCGCATTATTACCGCGGCTGCTATCAGGCGCGGAATCAATATCTCGTCATGCACAGCAGCCGGCTGATCGCAGTCGTGACGGATATGAAATCCGGAACCGGCCAGACGATCCGCATTGCAGAGCGTGCGGGCGTCAAAACCAGAATCGTGAATCTGGCAGCCGCCGCGGCACAGGGCGGCTATGCACATGAATATCTGAAATACTGAAAGGAAGGAGCAGCAGGCAGCAGGCGTTTTTTTCCGCCCGCTTTCCTGCAAACGGCACACTATGTCAAAATGGTTATTCCGGCGCCGCGAAAAGCCCGGCGCCACAGCAATCCCGTTTCTTGTCACTGTCCTGATCTCAATTTTCATCTTCGGCGGTGTCGCGCTGTATTTCTACAACAAGCTCATGGCAAAGGATACCGAGCTTCAGCCGATGCAGAGCTCCGTCACGCGGATTTCCGACGCGGATATCAACACCATCCTGTTTATTCTCGACCCGAGCGACCCCGATCACCCGGAGCGGGAGACAGCGATGATGCTGCTGCATTTTGACCCCGTCAGAAAGCAGGAATTCTGCATCGGAATCCCGCTGGATCTGCAGGTTCCGTATGAGGGCAAGCTGATGACCGCGGAAAACTGCCTGCTCAATCACGGGCTGGATGCCGTGAAAAAGGCGATCGGCTCCGCGCTCGATCAGGAGGTTGACCGGTATATCATGATGGACAGCCAGGGCTTCGATCAGCTCGCCAACGTCATCGGCAATGTGTCCTATCCGTCTCCGATCAAGGATGCGGGGCTGCGCCGCGTCGATGACGGCGTGTCGGTTCAGCTCGACAACAAGCAGTTTGAGACGCTGCTGACCAGCACCCGCTATGACAAGGAAACCGACCGCTGCACGACCATCGGGCTTGCCGTATCGCGCCTGCTGAATCAGTGTGACGGAACCCGTATCGGAAACAATCTCGACAACTATTTCAATACGGTCATCAACGCCGTGACGACGGACATCACGGCAATGGATTTCTCCGATCACAAGCACGCGATCAGCTATGTATTCCTGTATGCGCAGACGCCGGCGCGCGCCGTCAGCCTGATCTGCGATGAGGAAAACGGCATGCTGGTTGTGAGGCCGTCCTTTATCAATGATCTGAAGGTGACGTTCTATCAGGTGGCAGCGCCGAGCAGCGCCGTCGGCGACGACTCCGCCGCAGCCCCGGACAACACCGCAGCACCGTGATATAATAGATGTATCTCCGATGGATTGATAATGGGGCAGCGCCTATTATCAATCCATCGCGAAGCGCATGTTTGAAAAGCAAACTGCGCAGTTTCACGAAGTGAAACATGCGATTCCTTTATCGACAGACTGAAGCCTCCTGCTTGAAGCAGGAGGCTTTCCTGTTATATTCTGTTCGCGCTCAGGCGGCTGCCTGCTCTGCGCCGTTCAGCAGCGCAAACATCATGTCATGCAGCGCCTGATCGGTCATTTTGCCGGTGTTCCGGTCATAGAAATTCCCGGTCGTATCCCACAGAACCGGACAGATGCCGCGCTCCAGCGACATTTCGCAGACATTCGTCACAAACTTCTGAATGCTCTCGTTTTCCTTGTTCTTATGCGGACAGCCGTATTCGCCGATGATGACCGGAATCCCCTGATCGACAAAGGTCGTTTTCAGCATGTCCATGTACTTTTTCATCTCGTTGAGCTCGCCCGGCGAGCCCCATGACGCGCGCGCCTTGCCCCAGTCTGCGTCCTCCTCAAGAATGCAGAAGGTCGGGGGCGTGTAATAATGCACCGAAACGATGCAGCGGTTTGCCGGGTCCTGCGGCATTTTGAAGCAGGGATCGCAGGTCAGATCGACGTCCGTCGCATAGCCCGCGATCAGCAGGCAGCGCGATGCATTGTTTCCGCCCGTCCCGCGCACCAGATCGACAAAGGTCTGGTTGATCTCGTTCAGGAGCCCGAATGACTTTTCCTTGTCGGCATCCGTTCCGCCGCCGTAGCGGTTCCAGATCGAATCCCAGCAGCCCTCCTCATTCAGCGACTCGAATACCAGATGGCTGCCCTCGCCGCCGAATTCCGCGCAGAGCTGCTCCCAGATGCGCTTGTATTTCTTCATGCACTCGTCCTTCTGCGCATCGTCGGCAAAATTCTCAAACCAGCCGCCGTCCCAGTGGATATTCAGCAGAACATACATTCCCGTATCGAGCGCCCAGTCCGTGACCTCGTGCACGCGCGCGAGATAGTCCGGGTGAATCGTGTAGTCCTCGCTCATCATATTCGACCACGCGACCGGAATCCGGAGCACGCCGAAGCCCTCGTCCGCATAGCCCTGAATCATCTCTTTCGTCACGACCGGGCTGCCCCATGCCGTCTCGTAATTCTGAACCTGGCTGCTGTTGATCCACGAGCCGCATGCCTCAAAGGTGTTGCCGAGGTTGATGCCGAGCCCCATGTCCTGCACCGTTTCCATCGCGCTCAGCGCCGTCATGTCATCGGCCGCGGGGCCGTGATCGTCCTGCGGGGGCTGTGTGCTGCTCTGCCCGGAGCTGTCCTTGCTGCCGCAGCCGGTCAGCGCCAGAAGTGCCAGCGCCGCAGCGAGAATTTTCTTGTGTTTCATTTGCATTTCCCCTTAAAAAATATCTTTTGAACATGCTTTCTGTCATGCCTTAAGAAAGGCCGCCGACGCGCTCAAATGCGCCCATGATGTCAGCGCTCAGAGGCGTATATGTGCCGTCATCGAAATCAATGCGGTAGGTTCCGATTCTCGCCTCGGAGCCGGTCGCTTCATTGAACAGCATCGCGATCATATCGTGCGTGCCGGTGCCAGAGACGGTCAGTCTGGTCGAGCCCAGTGCATATTCCGGCTTGAACTGGCTGGAGCTCGCTTTCTCTTTGCCATCCTCATAGAGCACGATGCGGAATGTCCCCTTTGCTGATGCGGGAATTGTGAATGTGACGCTGATGCTCTGCCCTCTCGTCTTACCGGTCGAGACCTTCAGCATGATCGGCGTGCCCTCAGTAATCTCCTCGCCGGGGCTGACACTCTGCGCGAGGACGGTGCCCTCCGGCGCGCTGTCATTCACATCCTCCTTGCCGACAACGAGGTGATTGCCCTCTGCCATCGTTCTGGCGAGATCCCACTGCATGCCGATAAAGGTCGGCACAATGACACCGGCTGCCTGCCTTCCGCGGGAGACGACGACCTGAACATAATCGCCGGGCGTCAGCTCGCAGGGGCCGGGAGGATTGGTTCTGATGACCTTGCCCTCCTCGACCTCCGCGTCATACGCGGTGCGCGGGTCAACCTGAAGTCCGAGCGTCAGAATCTGGTTCTTGGCGGTCTCATAATCCCAGCCGGTCATATCCTGAATCGTGACCCTCCGGGCGCCGAGCGAGACCTTGACATTAACTCTCTGCCCCTTCTTCACAGGGTCATTCGGCTTGATGTCCTGATCGAAAATCTTACCCTTTTCATAGGATGAGAACTCGGAGCTGATGATCTGGATTTCGATACTTTCGCCGTACAGGAGCTGTGCCTCCTGAAAATCCATACCGATCAGGGACGGCATCGGATACTCCCTGTCGGGGTCGTCACGCCCCAACAGCCCTGTACTGCGGCTGCGCGTTGTCGTATCTGCCGGTGCGGTTGTTCCTGTGGTGCTGTCTGACGGTTCCTGAATACCGGTACCCGACTGCTCCGCAGTGCTGCTCTCACTGATTTGGATTTTCCGGCCGGTGCATGCACTCAGGCTCAGGAGCAGCATACATGCCGCCGGCAGCACAGCCAGCGTTCTTCTGATTGTTCTCATGCTGAAGCCTCCCCTCTTTTACAGCAGTTCCTCAAGCCGGGCGGTTTTCTGCGTCATCAGCTCGTCGAAGCGTTCCAGATAGTCATTGGGATATTTGCATTCCGTCAGCCGCTCGATCCCGCGCTGTCCGCCGATCACCTTCGTCGCGGCGCCCGCCCCCACGCCGAGAATCGTCTGCGAATCGTCCATCATCATGATATTATACGCGCTCTCAAAGCCCGGCAGCGCATAGCCGACATTTTCAAGGTTCGCCGCCATGTTCTTCTGCCGGTAGAGGTAATACGGGCGGTAGCCCGCTGCGGTCAGCGCATCCTCGGCATAGGCGACCATCTCGCTGACGGTCTCCGCATCCGGCATCGGCAGATTCTGATAGAAGTCTGCGGCCTTTTTGAGCGCAAGGCAGTGAACCGTAATGCTCGCGGGGTGCAGCGAAACGGCGCGTTCGATGCTCTCGCGGAAGCCCGCCGCGGTATCGCAGGGAAGCCCCGCGATCAGGTCCATGTTGATATTCTCAAAGCCCGCTTTCTGCGCAAGTCCGTACTTTTCGACTGCATCCTGCGCGGTGTGCGGTCTGCCGGCAGCTTCGAGCACGGCATCCTGAAAGCTCTGCGGATTGACCGAGATCCGGTTCACGCCGAAGCGCCGCATGCAAAGCAGCTTTTCCTCCGTGATCGTATCGGGGCGCCCGGCCTCGACGGTGTACTCCCGCAGCGCCGGGCTTCCGCACTGCCGCAGCAGCTCCGCGATCCGCAGCAGCAGATTTTCGAGCTCCTCTGCCGAAAGCACCGTCGGGGTGCCGCCGCCGACATACACCGTGTCGATCTGCAAATGATGCCGGCAGATCAGCTCCGCCGTCATCTGCATTTCCGTGTGCAGCCGCGTGAGATACTCCGGCAGCAGCCTTTGCTTCATCTGCGAGACCGAATTGCTCACGAAGGAGCAGTAGCGGCAGCGCGTCGGGCAGAAGGGAATCGACACATAGAGCCCGATGCCGTTTGGCGGCGCGGCATCGAGAATCGGCTTCTGCACGGAGAGAATGCCCGCAGCGAGCAGCGTTTTCCCGCCGGAAACATGCCAGATCTCGCGGAAATCCGCCATCGCCTGCTTGAGGCTCCCGCGGCGCTCCGCAAATTTCCGCATCAGATTGACCGGCCGGATGCCCGTCAGCATGCCCCACGCCGGCTCCATGCCTGTCAGTGCGCAGAGCTGCGGATACAGCAGCCCGGAGATTTCGCGGTCAAGGTCGTTTCCCTGTACCGTTTCGGGGAGGACAGCCTCCGATTCCCGCATCTGCCCGCCGAGCGCCGTCCTGCAAATCAGCCGGTTCATGCCGGTGCCCTCCGGCAGCAGCACCGCAGAGATCAATTCGCCGTCTGCGGGCGGGGAATCCTCTGCGGAAAAGGCGAATTTCTCCGCCGGACGAAAGAGCTTCAGCAGCGCTTCCATTTCGTATGTCCGGGTATGGCCGGACGTATGAATGACCACAGCATCCCCTCCTCTGTTACCGGCTGCGCGGGGTCAGGTAATGCCCGAAGGTGCGCTCATGCTCCAGCGTCGTGCTGCCGTAATGGCCGCAGTAGACCTTGCAGTCGCCCTCGATCTGTCCGAGCCGCAGCAGCGATGCGCGCATATCGCGGATATTCCCGCCGGGGAAATCGACGCGTCCGACGCCGTCGCGGAAAAGCGTGTCGCCGGTGAACAGGATGTCCTCATGCCGGAAGCAGCAGCCGCCGGGCGTATGCCCCGGTGTGTGCAGCACGGTAAAGGTCAGCTCGTCCGAAAAGCGCAGCTCCTCGCCCTCCTCAAAGTGGCGGAATTTCGTCTGATCGGGCTTGTGATAGGCCGAGGCAAAGCCCAGTCCCTCCGCCATTGAGCGCGCCGACGAAAACAGCATCGGTTCATCGAGCGGATGCACATAGAGCGGGATGCCGGTTTCCTCAATGATCGCGGCAGCGGCGCCGAAATGGTCAAAATGCGCATGCGTCAGCAGAATTGCAAGCGGGGTCAGCTCCCTCGCGCGGAGCTCGTGCAGAATGTACTCAGGCTCGGCGCCGGGGTCGATGATGACCGCATTTTTCTCCGAATCGGCGACCAGAAAGCAGTTTGCCTCCAGCTCCCCGACAGGAAGCTGTGTAACCTCCAGCATATGGGTTCTTCCTTTCATTCAGCGAAGCGGCTCCCAGCCTTCTCCGCTGCGGTATTTCATACAGCAGATGCCGTCGCAGTACAGTTCGGGATTTCCCGCGTCATCCGGCACGATTTCGATGAGCGCCGTCACCGGTTCGCCGCTTGCGGGAACCGACGCGGAATACTGCCTTGACAGCACATAGGGGACAATGACCTCATTGACCGTGATGCGGTCGTAGTTCGGGTTCGATTTCAGGTCGGTTTTTGTGACCGTGAAGCTCCTGCCGGAATCGGGCAGCCTGCCCGAAAGCGTCTCCGGCTCTGTTTTCGCAGAGGATGCGAGCACCGCCGAGATCAGCGCCGCTGCGGCACAGGCGATCAGCACCAGCCGCCCCGGAAGGCGCTTCTCCTTTGTCAGCAGAAAGGCACCGAGGCAGAAGATGCTGAGCACGAGCAGGCAGGAGAGCAGATGCCGGAAGGGATAAAACAGGACAAAGTGCAGGCAGCCGGCGGCAAACGTAACCGCCGTCAGCGCAGCAAATATCACGGTGCAGCGCCGCCACAGCGCTTCATGCCCCCAGTCGAAAATCGCCATTGTCACGCCCTCCGGACAGCGCGCAGTGCAGCATACAGCTCATTGCGGAGCGGCTCCGGCGTGCCGAGCATGTCAAAGATCTTTTGCAGCGGATCCTGCGCCGTATATTCATATGTGGAGAGAATCAGCGTCCACGGCATCCCGTGTGCGTCCATGAAATCGTGCAGGATTTTGCAGAGCTGCTCATTTTCGTATACGGTCTTGACGGGCGTCCCGGCGCCGTAGGTATAGGGCGATTCGGTATCGGCACAGACCGGGACCGAAACCGGCACATGCATCGCAGAAAATCCCGCGAAAATGCGGTATCCGCCCTCCTCAAATGTCCATGCGTGCAGATTCGGGTCATAGCTTTCAAAGGCGTGCCGGCCGAGCGTGAAGGTCAGCGCCTTCTCCTCGCCCGCTTCGAGATACACCTTCCGGAACGCTTTGAGCTCCCTGACCGGCTTTGTCAGGAATGAGACCGGGTCCTGCACATAGAGCTGCACGACGGTCTTGCCGCCGCGGCTGCCGGTGTTTTTCACCGTCACCGTGACCTGCACCGCATCGGTAAAGGTCTCGCGGTCTGCCGTGATGCCGGTCAGCTCGAAATCGGTATAGGAGAGCCCGAAGCCGAACGGATACAAACAGGGGCGCTTCAGCGTCGTGTACCAGCGGTAGCCGACGAAAATGCCCTCGCCGTAGGTGACGTCCATGCCGTCGCCGGGGAAGTTCAGCGCGGTCGGCATTTCCCGTTCGCTGAGCGGGAATGTCAGCGGCAGATGCCCCGAGGGATTCACCCTTCCCGCGAGGATGTCCGCGAGCGCATTCGCCCCCTGCATGCCCGGCAGGAAGCAGCAGAATATCGCATCAAATGCACTGTCATAGCCGCAGAGATCGACCGGCGCGCTGACATTCAGGATCAGGATTTTTCTCATATTCCGGTTCTGCGCATTGGTTGTCAGGCTGTGCAGGAGCTTCTTGTCCGCATTGCTGAGCGCAATGGTTCTGCGGTCGTTGCCCTCTCTGCCGGGGACGCTGTATACGCAGATGAGCGTGTCGGCGCCGTCGAAGCCGCCCTTCTGTGCGCCCAGAAATCTGGAACGCAGCGCCGAAAGGAACGACACGTTCCGGTTTGTGTGGATGCCCGCACTGCCCTCGCCGCAGGTCAGCAGATTCTCGCAGAATGTGCCGTGCAGCGCGATTTTCGCATTCTCCGGCAGCGGGCAGCAGCCGTGCTCGTTTTTCAGCATGACAATGCCCTCCGCCGCAGCATTGTACGCGGCGCGGTCTGTCATCTCAAGGTCAATATGCCCGGTCGGCGGCAGCGCATATTTCTCCGAAAGTGCGACCGCTCTTTCTGCGGATTCCGCCAGCTTCTCCGGGTCGAGCGAGCCGTCCGCGAGCGCCGCACGCAGCGCATCGGGCGCGACCGGCCCGGGCATGTTCACATCGGTTCCGGCATTGAGCGCCTCTGCGGGATGATACACCGCGCCCCAGTCGGACATCACAAGCCCTTTGAAGCCCCAATCCTTCCGCAGCAGATCGGTCAGCAGCGCGGTGTTTTCGGTACACGGCACGCCGTTGATCTGATTGTACGCGGCCATGACGGTCGCGCAGCCCGCCTCGGCGCAGGCCTTGAAGCCGGGGTAGTAAATCTCATAGAGCGCGCGCTCCGGGATATGCTCATTGATGCCGAGCCGGTAGGTCTCCTGATTGTTCGCCGCAAAGTGCTTGGCATTTGCCGCAACGCCCTCCGCCTCGACGCCGCGCACCAGTGCCGGCGCGAGCTGCGTCACGAGGTACGGGTCCTCGGAATAGCCCTCGAAGGCTCTGCCGCCTCTTGGGTCGCGGTGAATGTTGACATTCGGGGTTCCGAGCAGCACATGCACGCCGTAGGCGCGTGCCTCATGCCCCAGCGCATGCCCGACCGCCTCAACGGTCTCCGCATCCCATGTCGCGCCGAGCAGCATGCCCGGCGGATAGCAGCCCGGTGCGGTGCGGTCCGGAATCCGCTCGCTGACCCGCGCACAGATCCATTCGTACATCTCCCGCGCCTCGTCGGAGCCGAGCTTTTCCGGCTCATAGTAGTGCTCCAGCACATCGCGGTACGCCGCGCCGCCGTTGCCCTCCTTTTTGTGATAGGTCAGGAAATCGCCGAAAAGCTGCTCAAAATTCAGCCCGGTGCCGCCGTCGAGCATCTGCACACGGGAAATGCCCTTCTCCGGGATTTCGCCCATTGCAAAAAACGACTGTCCGTTTACGATGTAAATTTGTTCCTCCGGTGTCAGCTTTGCCATATTGCCCCTCCTTTTGATTTTGTTCAGCCGCGCAAATCCCGGTAAAACCGGATCATGCGCCCCATATCCTGCACCGGCAGCCCGAATCCGTCCGGTCTCACAGATCGCCGCCCTCCCTGTCCGGCAGTACCGCCCGCCCGTAATCGCTGAGCGCATCGAGCAGCGTCTGCGGCGAGAGCACCCATGCGGCGCGCCGGTTCTGCGGATCGAGAATCCGGTAATGCGATTTGAGCCCGGCCGTGCGCTGCTGCTGCAAGCGCCAGCCGTCTACCTCGAAGATGTTGTCATACCAGACATTGCCGCCCATTGTCGGCGTTTTGAGATTCGGTGCGAATCTGCCGTGGAAGCCCTGAATGAAATCCGCGAGCTTCTCCCCCGTCGGGAAGAGCTGCTGCATCTTCTGCACGAGCAGCGCGTTCATCTCCGCATTGGTCTGCGGCTCCTCACGGAAGCCCGAGAGCGCCGCCTGTGCATCCTGATAGCCCTGCTCCATGTGCGAGCGGATTTTCTCCGGCGCGAAATTCAGCGTGCCGGTCAGCAGGTTGCCCATTGTTTTCAGCGGCTTGATCATTGTGATCTCCGCATCGGGATACTGCCGGAACAGGTTGTCATTCCCGACGCTCCTGCCGCCGTAGAGCGAGAGCTTCGGGCGCAGCGTCACGAGCAGAATCCTGCGGTGCCCCTGATGATACACCGGCGAGATGCAGAGGTCGCCCTCCGGAATCGAGCCGGCATCCAGATATTCGGCGCCGAGATAGGTCTCCGGCGCAAAAACATGCGGCATCGCGGAGGATGCGAGCAGCAGCGTGCGGATCTGTTCATCCGGCAGCCCGTTCAGCTCAAAAAAGACCGCCTGCTTCGTCTCGGCATGCTGTACGCTGACATGCACGCGCAGCTTCGCATTCCGCACCTTTTCGAGCGGAACCTCGTGCAGAATGCGGATGAGCCCCTCGCGGGAGAAAAAGGCGCCGTCTGTCCCGCGGGACAGCAGATCGGAGGGCTGGATGGATTCCCAGATATGCCTTGCGAGCTCCGGGTCGCCGATCGCAAAGAGCGCGGCATTGAGCGCGCCCGCCGAGCATCCGGCAACTGCGCCGATCTCCTTCAGAAGCCCCGCCTCCTGCAAGGCCTGCCATGCGCCGATCTGAAAGGCGCCCTTTGCGCCGCCGCCCCCGAGACAGAGCGCGGTCGGCAGTGCCTTCGGCACGGTCGTGATTGCAGTGGTTTCCGTCGTCATAATCCCCAAACTCCTTTCATGTGTCATGCATTATTTTGCCCTGCGCAGGGATGCGAGCACCTGCTCCATATCCTGAAGCGCTTTAGGCGGAAGCCCCTCCTCCGCATAGCGGTCAGACTCAAAATCCGCAGTCACGGCATGCAGCAGTGTTTCCGGCTCATAATCCTGCGCCCATTTTTTCTGAATTTCCGTCACGGTATCCGAATCGCGCAGCGCACCCCGATCCCATGCGGGCGCCGAAAGCATCAGCCGGTATCCCTCATAGAATTTCCTGCTGTCATCCGGCAGCCTGCGCCATGCGGCATATTCCTTTTTCCATTTCCGTTTCTCTGCGCGCCTGCCGCCCCCGGGAAGCGCCGTTGTTTCGGTATCGGTATAATCCGCGCCGCTCCCGGATTCCCGGACGGCTCCCCCGCGCCGCAGCTTTTGGATAAACGCCGCAAACACCTCGCGCAGATACGCGATCCAGTCTGCGAGCACGACCCGCAGGAGATACAGCACGACCGCCGCAATCACCACCCAAAGCAGCAGAAGCAGGCTGCCGTTCCGGCCTTCCTCCGGCAGCGGGTCATTGGTCAGCTCCGGGGCATTTCCCTCGCCCTCCTCGGGCGGGCTGCCGCCGAGCCACGCGATCAGGCGGACAATGCCGCGCAGCACCGCGCCGATGACCAGCACGATCAGGTCGCGCACCGCGTCCAGCAGCATCAAAAGCTGCCCGCGGAACAGGAACACCGCCGCGATCAGCAGCAGCACGCCGCCGACCAGCATCAGATTCCCGCGCCGGATCTCCTCCGGCACCGGGAGATCGGCATGGCTCCTGCGGTTGACCATGCGGTGCAGCATGAACTGATTGCGCAGCAGAAAATACAGCGCAGAGACCGTACACATGGCGGAAAAGAGCAGCGTCTCCGGCACCGGCAGCGAAACCGCCCGGAGCATCGGCCCGGCGAGAACGGTTCCGGTCGCAAAGCCGAGATATGCGCCGAAGGGATACAGCTTCTCAGGGTTCGCGTCCGCGCCGGACATGACCGTGCCCTGTGTGATGAGCGCGAGAATCGCAGGAATTACGAGCTTTCCGGTAATCAGCCAGAGGATTGCGGTGCCGCAGGCCGCGGTCAGAATTGCGGTGATGATGCGCAGGCGGCCGGCGGCGGAGGGGTTCCGCATCCGGAAGCTCAGGCGGGCGGTCAGCGTGCCGAGCGCCGCGAGCCCGAACAGGACGGAGCAGCAGGCGGCGGTCTGCGCGGTTCCGGAGAACATCGTCAGCAGGAGCACCCAGAGCGGGAGCCATTCCCCGCTGCGGCAGAGCAGAGCCGCGCCGGTCAGCAGCGTATCGGTATTCTGTTTTTTCACTGGCTCACCGCCCTTTGTTTTGATGTTGGATTTACTCCTTCTTCTCCTTCTTCTTCATTATCATTGTGATGAAGGCGGGGAGCCCCCGCTGGCAATTCGCTTCGCGGGTTTCGTTTCCTGTGCTCCAAATCTCAATCAGGACGCAGCACAGGAGTGTGCTGCCCTATTGGTTCATCCTCCCACGGCTCACAATATGGGGACTGCCGCGTGCACGCCCAAGCGGCGGGGAGCCCCCCGCTGGCGATTTGGCTTCGCGGGTTTCTTTTCCCGTGCTACCAGCCTCAATCAGGACGCAGCACAGGAGTGTGCTGCCTGTTTTGTTCATGCGCCCACTATTCGTATG
>JAFUAD010000090.1 GCA_017460835.1 Oscillospiraceae bacterium | reverse complement strand
GCGAAACTCCCCTAGCGTGCAAAGAGCTCGGCGGGCTTGGGGACCCCATGTTTGCCGAAGGCAAACTGCGCAGTTTCGCTTTGCGAAACATGGGCGATAGAGGTCCCCATTCCAAAATAGCATCCGCGCAGCGGATACTTCTTTTTCATTATGAAAGTGAGCCTCCTGCATCAGAACAGGAGGCTCATGTGTTTTATACCGTAACAGCTTTCTTTCTGCGTGCCTTTTCATCGGCCCTACGCGCTGCCTCGCAGCCGTCCCACGGCTTATTCCGGAACAGCTTATTGCAGATCAGCAGCGCAAGAAGCGCATAAACCAGACCGGAAACAATGCCGCCGAGAATATCCGTCGGATAGTGCACATAGAGGTACATGCGCGAGAACGCGACCAGCGCGGCGAGCGTCAGCGCGGGAATGCCCCACTTGCGGTTCCACATGCAGATCGAGGTCGCCGCGGCAAAGGATGCCTGCGTGTGCCCGGAGGGGAAGCAGTAATCATTCGGCGGCTTGACCAGCAGCTTGATCAGTGTTCTGCCGGATTCAATCGTCTCTGTTGTGGAATTGTGCGTCCTGAGATAATATCTCACGCCGTTTTCGTCATAGTATCCGATGCGCGCGAGCGGGTTGAAGTTGTTGATCCAGAAGGGTCTCTGCCTTGCGATCAGATTTTTGAGGATCAGGTTTCCGCCGACGACACAGAAAATCAGCGCAAATGCCGACACATGCGCATATTTGCGTGTGCGCTTCGGAATAAACAGCAGCAGCGTCACAATGATCCAGAAAATACCGCCGTCTCCGAATTTGGTAATCAGCGTCATCAGCTTGTCCATGAAGCCGCTGCGCATATGATCCTGTATCCAGTTCAGAAACCGGAATTCCCAGTCCCAGTACATATTTCAACGTCCTTTCCTGAAAAATCACAGAGTATATTATATCATACAATGCCGTATCTTGTCGAGAGCGCGCCGCTGTTTGTAACCAAATTGTCATATTCCGAGCAGATGCATCGCGATCAGCAGCAGCACGCCCGGCAGCCCGCCGACCGCCGATACGCCGAAATGAAACAGCGTCAGCGGCAGCGCCATCCCCCATGCCCCGCCGAAAAAATGCAGCAGAAGCAGCCCGGCAATGCCGCTTCCGTTGCCGAGCAGCATCCCCGTAAGGCGGCGGTGCCGGCGCATGCGCTGATATTGCCGGAGCATATACACCGCGGCGCAGAGCCCGTACAGCATGAGCACCGCAGGCGGCGAGAGCAGTTCCCGTATCATCGTGCATCCCCTGTCACAGCAAAATATACGCGAGTGCGAGCAGCAGCTTGCTGTCCGCGTGATCCTGATACAGCAGCCGGATGAGGCCGAGCAGCAGCAGCGTTTCCCCGTCGGCATTGCGGAGCTGCTCGGTCAGCGAACGGAGCGAGCTGTGAAACGGCAGAACAGGGCTTTGCTGCGGGCGGGGCGCAGGCTCCGGCTCCGGCGGCAGAGGCGGGGGCGGAGGTGCCGGAGGCCCCGGAGCCCGGTTCTCCCGGCCCCCGCTGCTTCCCCGCATCCACCACATCGGTCCGCTGCGCTCCATGCTCTGACGCCCCCTTTCCGTTTTATTGCTCCCCGAAGAAATCCTGAAGCAGGCCGTTTTCCCGCAGGATGCCCGCCGCCGTATACAGCCGCAGCATCCGCACCGCCTTGTCGGTTCGCTTTGCGCGCTCCGGGGAGAGATGCGGCTTCAGCGCGAGAAGAAGCTGCACATTTTCATCCTGCTGCATCTGCTGCAATGCCTGCCCGACCGCCATCAGCTTTGCAAGATCAAAGGGCGGCGCGGCGGGCTCACCGTCCGGGGGCGGAGCAGGCGGCGCATCCCCCTCCTGCTCCCCGGGCTCCCGCAGCATTGCGGCAAGCTCCGAGAGATTGCGCATGCTCTCGGGATCTGAGAGCAGCGATTGCAGCCGTTGTGTCAGGTCATCCATACTCAGCCCTTGAGCTTCTGATAGAGTGCCTTTGCCTGCCGGCTGTTCATCATGCGGTCGAGCTTTTTCGGGTCGGCGAGCACCTGCTGAAACGCAGCCTTCTCCTGCGGCTTCAGCCCGGCGAGCGCCTTGTCGAATTTGCCTGCCTGAAGTTCCTGCTGAAGGGTCTCCGCCGGCACGCCGAGCTTTCCGCTGACCGCTTGCAGCAGCGCCTGAAGCTGGGGGCTGTTATTTTGCTGATTCATATGATTCTCCTCCTCTGAGCCATGTGCATCGGAAACAGATTGACGCTGTTCCATTTCTATGATATAATAATAGAAAATAGAACACAGGAAAGGATGATTCTGATGCAGATACTGGTTTTGAGCGACACCCACGGCAACTACCGTGTCCTCCGCGCACTGCTCCGCAGCCATCCGGATGCCGCACTGGTGATCCACTGCGGAGACGGCGAAAACGAGGTCGCGCAGTATAAGCGGGAGTTCCCGGAGGATGCCGGCAGGCTGCTTTCCGTGCGCGGAAACTGCGATTTCAGCTCGTCGGTCCCGGAGCTTCTCGCGCAGCCGCTGCCTTATGGCCACAAGCTGCTGGCGGTTCACGGCCACCGGCATATGTACGGGAATGCCTCTGATAACCTTGCAGCGCTCGGCAAGGAAAATGATGCGGATATTGTGCTGTTCGGCCATTTGCATGCGAGAATTGACCGTGTCGTGTACGGTGTGCATCTGTTCAATCCCGGCAGCGCAGCAATGCCCCGCGACGGCCTGCCGCCGTCCTTCGGGCTGATTGATGTGTTCGAGAGCGGCCTGCTGTTTTCGCACGGCGAGATTCAGCCCACGGTCTATCATACGCAGCATCGCTGATTTTTGTGATACAGAGGTATCGCTGCGCGATGATCTGTAATGGAGCGCTTCCCAAACCCCGCCAAAGGGATAGTATACCTTTGGAATCCCATTATGACTATATATGGTAGATTATGCGTGCTTATTATGCTTCACATAACAGAATTTCAAAGGACTATTGCCTCTAAGCGGATTACTGCCCAAACCGCGATCATATGACTTTCTCAATAAAAAAACCGGAACGCCATTCTGAAAAAGGCGTTCCGGTCAGCTTTTTATTCGGTTATTCGGTTTCGTCCTCAGCGTCCGCTGCATCCTCTGCGTCGTCCTCATCCTCAGCCGGGAAATCCGTCTCGATGTTATCGTAGTTGAATTCCAGCAGCTCGCCGCAGCCCGGGCAGATCATGCTGCCCTCCTCAAGCTGGCGCTCGCTGAGGTTGACCGTCTCGTTGCAGCTCGGACAGTTGACAACATACTGCACCTCGTCATAGTCCTCATCGTCGTCCTCATATGCCGTATCGTCATAATCGGCATCCGAGGTGAGCACCTTGCCGAGCGGGTAATCGTCATCGTCCTCGTCGTCGTCATCCTCCTCATCGTCGTCGTCATCCTCGTCGCCGTAGAGGTCGTATTCAACATCGCCGAGATCCTTGTCGAGCAGATCGCAGAGCTCTGTCAGCTCATCGACCTGCGATTGCAGATCATCAATATAAACCGCCATTTCCTCCATGACATCCGCCATTTGCAGGATTGCCTTGCCCTCCTTGGTATCGCCCTTCAGCTCCATGCCGTCGAGCAGCCCCTTCATATAAGCAATTTTCTCTGTCAGTTTCATGATGATCCTCCTCTTTCTTCCGGTTTTCCGCAGTTTTCAGCGGAAGATGCATTGGTTCAGATTTCAGAATCAGGCACGCTCCATGTACTCGCCGGTACGGGTGTCGATGCGGATCTTGTCGCCCTCATTGATAAAGAGCGGCACGCGGATCTCCGCGCCGGTCTCGACGACAGCGGGCTTGGTTGCGTTCGTTGCGGTGTTGCCCTTCACGCCCGGCTCGGTCTGGGTGATCTCCAGCTCGACGAAGAACGGCGGCTCGATGCCGAACACATTGCCCTTATAGGACAGCACCTTGACCTCCATTTCCTCCTTGACGAAGTCCAGTGCATGACCGACAACATCCTTGCTGATCGGGACCTGATCGTAGGTCTCCAGATCCATGAAGTAGTAGAGCTCCCCGTCATTGTAGCTGTACTGCATGTCCTTGCGCTCGACAAAAGCGGTCGGGAACTTTGCAGTCGGGTTGAACGAGGTTTCAACCACGGCGCCGGTGATGACATTCTTATACTTGGTGCGGACAAATGCCGCGCCCTTTCCGGGCTTCACATGCTGGAATTCGATAACCTGAACGACCTGGCCGTCCATCTCAAACGTCATACCGTTCCGAAAATCACCTGCTGAAATCATATTGATAAACCTCCGAATCATTTTGAATGAACACAATCATTCCATATAGCATTATTTTACACTATTTTCTGCGATTTGGCAATAGCATTTTCAAAAAAACTTAGAGATGCACAAAAATGGCTGATTTGTCCGCTGCATATTCGTCACATTGACGGCGGCATGAACCCGCCCTGTCCGGCATATTCTGCAATAAAGCAAGCGGACAGAAAGGGGTGCGGAGCATGCGCGGATTTCAGGGAACCGCGGCCGTTTTATCGGGATTGCTGCTGTTTGCAGGCGGATGCGGGCAGAGGGCGCCGCAGCCGGAGCAGGCAGAATCCGCACAGGAACCGGAGCTGACGCAGCCGCCGGACGCCGAATCGCCGCAGGCACTCACCAGCCGCATCGCAGAGGCGCTCTGCCGTACGGAGCGCACCGTTGAGCTGCGCCTGCCGGCCTCCGCTGCACAGTGGGACATCCCTGCGTGCATCGGAAAAGCGCGCGCAGAGCGCGTTCCGGCAGCCGAGGGGCTGAAGGCGGTGCAGTGGCAGCTCCGCGGCAATGTGCTGACTGTGCAGCCCGAATACCGCGCCGGGCAGGATACGCTGCGGCGCGAGAAGGCGGAGCTGATGCTCTGTGCGGTGCAGTTTGCGGCTTCGTCGGCGGATTGTTCCCCGGCGGAAAAAGCGCTGCTGATCCATGACCGGCTCCTGCGGGAATGCAGCTACCGCCCCGGCGCCGCTGAGGGCGATTCCGCCGCGGGCGCGCTGCTGCTGCATGAGGCGGAGTGCGGCGGATATGCCGCGGGGTTTGCACTTCTGGCGGAGGCCGCCGGGCTGCCCTGCCGGATCGTCAGCGGGACTGCGGACGGCGCGCCGCACGCATGGAATCTCGCGGAGCTGGACGGCGCATGGTATCACATCGACTGCGCGTGGGATGACACGGAGCCCGCGCAGCCGCACCGGTATTTTCTGCGCAGCGACGCGGAAATGCGCCGCACGCACACATGGGATGCCGGTGCATATCCAGCCGCGGAGGGCGCCGCTTGCAGCTATGCGGAGATCGCCGCCGGCATGCAGCTCAGAGAATGACCTCCATGCCGATTTTCTGCGGCTTCATGCCGCAGCTTTCGTAGAATTTCTGTGCGCCGGGGTTGCAGCTCCAGACATTCAGCGTCACATTGTAGCAGCCCGATGCGCGGGCATAGGCGAGCACCGCCTCATAGAGCTGCGACCCGATCTTCATTCTCCGCGCCGTTTCGCTGACGCAGATATCGTCGATGTAAAGCGTTTTCACATCGGTCAGGACGGCATCGCCGATGATCTGCTTATGGATGCAGAATGCGTGGCCGAGCACGGCGCCGTCATCGGAAACGCACACAAATACGGGCGTTTTGTCATCTGCGATGATTGCCTCCAGCTCCTTTGCATTGTATTTGGTCGCGGGACCCTTGAACAGGTCGGGGCGGCCGTTGTGGTGGACCATATCCACCTGCACGAGCAGCCCGAGAATTCCGGGGATATCCTGCGGCTGCGCTCTGCGAATCTGATTCATACGATGCGCCTTCTTTCTGATAGAATGTGTATATTATAGCGGATTTTGCAAAAAAATGCAATGGGACAGCACAGAAAAGGTGAAGCGTATCGGAAATTTTATGATATTAGGAATAAAGTATCCGCTGCGCGGATGCTATTTTGGAATGGGGACCTCTATCGGAGGTCCCCAAGCCCGCCGAGCTCTTTGCACGCTAGGGGAGTTTCGCCCACTGCGGTGGGCGACCAGAGGCTCTGCCTCTGGACTCCGCAAGCCTTTGAAAAGGCTTGAG
>JAFUAD010000064.1 GCA_017460835.1 Oscillospiraceae bacterium | reverse complement strand
GCCCGCCTGACGGCTTGGCGGCGCATCTGCTTGCAGCTTTTCCGTCATCTTGCATGAAAACTCCTTGCTGGGCGACAGCCCAGCGGCGTCGTTTTCATACAATCTGACGAAAGATCTGACTGCGCATCTGCACCACCAGCTTTGTGCGGTGTTACCTAAACAAAAAAGGGGGCTGATTTATGTCCGCGAACAAAACAATCCTCACCGCTGCTGCGGCATTTGCCGGAATCTTCGCGTTTCTGCGGTGGTATCCGGCATTCGGCGGGATGCCCTCGCGCAGCGACCGCGCGGCCTACCGCCGCCGGAATCCGCAATTTGACGGAAAACAGTTCCGGTATCCGGAAAAATGGGAGCTCGATTCCGGATGCAAGGATATCCGTGTCTCCGAAAAGCGCACCGTCCCGCGCGATGCGCTGCCCGTATCACAGCCTGATTTCCGCGAAAACGACGGCCTGCGCGTCACATGGTTCGGGCACTCGGGCGTATTGCTTCAGGCAGGCGGCAAAAATGTGCTGATCGACCCGATGTTCAGCGAACGCTGCTTTCCGCTGCAATGGCTCGGCCCGAAGCGCTTTTCGCATCCCTCTGTGCAGCCGCATGAGCTGCCGGAGATCGAAATTCTGCTGCTCACCCACGATCATCACGATCACCTCGACCCGCAGACGATCCGGGCGCTGGACAGCAAGGTGCGGCATTATGTCGTACCGCTCGGCACGGAAACGCATCTGCTGCGCTGGGGAATCGCGCCGGAGAAGATTTGCAGAATGGCGTGGTGGGAGGAGTGTACGCTCGGCGGCGTGCAGATCGCCTGCTGCCCGACGCGGCATTTTTCCGGCAGGCGCCTGATCGACCAGAACCGGACACAGTGGTGCGGCTATGTTCTGCGCTTGGGGCGGCGGCAGATTTTCGTCAGCGGAGACGGCGGCTTCGGCGGGCATTTCGCCGAAATCCGGCGGCGCTTCGGCAAAATGGAGCTTGCGCTGATGGAGTGCGGGCAGTATAACCGCCGCTGGCATTTCGGGCATCTGTTCCCGGAGGAATCCGTAAAGGCTGCGGAGATTCTGGGGGCGAAATGCGCCATGCCGGTACACTGGGGCGCATTTGTGCTGTCAGATCACGCATGGGATGACCCGCCGGAGCGGTTTGTCCGCGCGGCAGAGGCCTGCGGGCTCATGACACTGACGCCGTATCTGTGCGAAACCGTTTCCGTCGAGGAAGCAGCGATGCACCAGATAAGATGGTGGAGAGAATATCAATAAAAGCTAAGCGAATGCACGGTTTTCCTGCATTCGCTTGGCTTTTCATATTCCCCTGTAATACGCGGTCAGCCGTTTTTGATTTTCTCGTGGAGCGCGAGGATTTCATCCCGGTAGCGCAATCGGCTGCGCTTTGTCACCGCTTTGCTGACCGGTGTTGCGATGCCGGCGATCACCAGCCCGATGACCCCGACAAGAAGCCCGGCAATCAGATGATGAAAGCTCAGCACGAGGCTCAGCCCGGTTCCGAGAATCAGCACGCCGATCAGACCGACTGCGATGCCCGCGAAGGTGCCGGGGCGCTCCGCCTGCCGGTCAAGGCGCTTCAGCCGCTCCAGATCGCTGTCCGGCGCGGTATCCGTCCCGCGGTATTTCTCGGCGATCCGGTCCGCCTCGCTGATGCGCGCAGGCGCGTAGCGGAATGTGAATTTATCCTCGCTCATGGTTCTCCTCCTCTGATTTTCTCAGGTAATACGCGGATTTTTTGGTTCCGGTCACGATCATGGCAATCGCAATGCAGAGCACTGCCGCGATCACTGTGGCGCTCGTGACCGAATTCATCGTTCTGCGGAAGCGGGGATCCTCACCGCTCCCGAATACATGCAGCATGGATGTTTGCAGCGACAGCATCGAGATACAGGCGCCGGTCAGTGCAAGATTCTTTGCGGCGGAAAGAATGGCGTTGTCCCGTTTGCGGAAGGATACCGCGTTATACAACGAAAGAATGAAGCTGTAAAAGGTATACGCCGCCGTAATGATGACCGTCACCCGCGTATAATCGTTCGCCTTGTTCTGCCGGATCATCTGCACAGCCATGCCCGCGACTGCAAGATTGAGCCCGAGCATCCGGATGCCGCAGCGCCGGTACACCCGGTATTCATGCAGCTTGACTGCGGCGGTGCTGCCGCCGGGCGCCCTGCGCACTCCGCGCATCAGCGCAAAGCGGATCGTGCCGAGAAACAGATAGTAAATCCCCATCGACCCAAGCCACGGCGAACCGGCCAGCGCACCGGTCACGCCCTTGAATGCGGCATAGAGCAGATTGACCGCAAGGCCGGCATAGAGCCCTGCCTCGGCGCGGAATTCGCGGCTTTCGAGGTAGAGGCGGGTGTATTTGTGCTTCCGTATCTCCGCCTTGATGCTCCGGATAACCGCGAGCTCGTCGCCGGCAAGCAGGATGCGGAGCCGCCGGATGATCCGTCTGAAGCTGATGACCGTCACGGTCAGTGCATAGGCGGAGAGCAGGTAGGCGGCAAGTGCCAGCGGATGCTGCGAATCCAGCCTGTTCAGCGCGAAAATGACAGCAGGCGCCGCGATGAGATCGGTAATCAGAATGACCCGAACCGGCGGCCGGAGCAGCGCGTTAAGCCATCGCATCGTCTGCGCCCTTTACGGTGACGGTAAAGGTACTGCCCTTTCCGACCTCGGACTGCACCGCGATCTCGCCGTCTGTGATGTCAATGATCCGCTTCACCAGCGCGAGCCCCAGACCGTTTCCGCGTGCGGCATGGGAGGTGTCGCCCTGATAGAATTTGTCGAAGATATGCTTTCCGGTCTCGCTGTCGATGCCGCAGCCGGTATCGGACACGCTGACCGCGGCACCGCTCCCCTGCCGTTTCACCGCGACGCGGACCGTTCCGCCCGCTTCCGTGAATTTGAGCGCATTCGAGAACAGATTGCTCCAGACGAGGCTCAGCAGCTCCGGGTCTGCGGTAACAATCACATCCTCGTCGATATCGGTTTCGATCTCAATCTCCTTTTTCTCCCATACACTCTCGAATTCCAGCAGGCACGCGCAGACCTGCTCGCTCAGGTTATACTGCTGCGCCTCCGGGAAAATCTGCTGGTTTTCGAGCTTATTGAGCTTTAAGATATTGGTAATCAGCGCGGCGAGGCGCTTCGTCGCGTCCGTCACCGATTCCGCATAGGCGATCCGGTCGGTGTCCGGTAGGTTCGGTGCGCGCAGCAGTGCGGCATAATTCTGAATCACCGCAAGCGGCGTTTTCATCTCATGCGACACATTCGATACGAAATCGGTGCGAAGCGTCTCGACGCCGGAGAGCTCATCCGCCATTTTATTGATCTGCGCGATGATGATATTGTACCGGTTGTTGCCGAGCGGATCGGAAAACGGCTTGATGCGCGCGGAGAAATCGCCCCGGCAGAGCCGTTCGAGCCCCTCGGAGATGCGCCGGACAGGGCGGTCTACCGAAAAGCGCTTGCGCAGCCTGTCGATCAGCCAGACGAGGAACGCAATGAACATCGCATTGCAGAAAGTGATGACCGCGCTCTGCCGGATCGTTTTCTCCGGAATTTCGACCCACTGGAAGAACAGCACGAACGACGCCGTCAGCACAAATGAGATAAAGAACAGAATGCCGAGATATTCCAGCAGATTCAGCAGTCTGCTGCGCCATTTCCCGTTCACTTCAGCACCGCCTTGTAGCCGAGCCCGTGAACCGTGACGATCTCAAAATCATCGCAGCCCTCAAATTTCTCGCGCAGCTTCCGCATATACACATCGACCGAGCGCAGCCCGGAGGTCGCCTCGATATCCCAGAACTCGTTCATGAGCTGCGAGCGGGTGAAGGTCTTGCGGGGATTGGACAGCAGCTTATAGAGCAGATTGAATTCGCGCACGGTCAGGGCGATCTCCTCGCCGTCATAGACGCAGCTCTGCTCGTCCTCGTTCATCGTGAGCTTCCCGACCGTAAGCTGCTTGCTGCTGCTGATCTTCGCCCTGCGCATGATCGCCCCGAGCTTCAGCAGCAGCTCATCGAGATTGACGGGCTTGACCAGATAATCGTCGATGCCGAGCTGATAGCCGCGCTCCTTTGAGCGCATGTCGTCCTTCGCGGTCATAAACAGAATCGGAATCTCCTGATTCAGCCCGCGGACGGTCTCCGCAAACGCAAAGCCGTCGATCCGCGGCATCATGATATCCGAGATGATGAGGTCAAAATCCGTTCCGTACATTGCATCGTAGCCCTCGGCCGCGCTCAGGGCGCCGACGGCCTCAAAGCCGTTGAGATTCAGGAATTTGCAGACCGTCTCATTCAGCTCCTTTTCATCCTCAACCACCAGTATTTTCACCATAACGGGCGCCTCCCTTGCTGTGATACCTATAGGCAACACCGCACAAAGCCCGCCTGACGGCTTGGCGGCACATCTGCACCACCAGCTCTGTGCGGTGTTACCTATATTATATCATGCCGCAAGCACAATTGCAATCGGTTTTTGCGTTTTAACAATTCTCAAACATTTCGCAAACAACTCGCAAACAACAGCGCGCTATAATACAACCATCACAGGAACACAAAAGGAGGTCACGAACATGAGTGAGATCAAGGTCAGCGGACTGACACACGATTACGGCCACGGCCGCGGGGTGTTCGATGTCAGCTTTACGGTAAAGGACGGCGAAACGCTCGGATTCTTAGGGCCGAACGGCGCAGGGAAATCCACGACGATGCGGCATCTGATGGGCTTCTCGAAGCCGCAGAGCGGAACCGCCGAGATCAACGGCATGAGCTGCACAAAGCAGTACAGCAGGGTCATGGAGGCCGTCGGGTATCTTCCCGGCGAGGTCGCGCTCCCGGAGGGACTCAGCGGTGAGCAGTTCATCAAAATGATGCAGGGCATGAAAAAAAGCCGCAGCGATGCGCGCGTCAGATACCTGCTCGACCGCTTCCAGCTCGACCCCTCGGGGCCGGTGAAGCGCATGAGCATCGGCGAAAAGCGCAAGCTCGCAGTCGTAACGGCGTTCATGAACGACCCGGACATCCTGCTGCTCGATGAACCGACCAGCGGCCTTGACCCGGTCATGCAGGAGGAGTTCATCGGGTTCATCCGCGAGGAAAAGGAGCGCGGCAAGACGATCCTGCTCTCCAGCCACATTTTCAGCGAGGTCGAGGCGCTCTGCGACAGAATCGCGATCATCAAGGACGGCAGGCTGGTCTCGACGGTCACGGCGGCGGAGGCAAGACACGGGCTGCACAACATCATGACCGTGGAATTCGACGATGCGGAGTCGTTCACAGAGTTCGGCAGATCGGAGCTGGACTTTCAGCTCCGCGACCGCAGCAGCCTTAAATGCGCAGTGGTCGTCGATGACCGCGATATCAACCGGTTCATTGCCGCGATCAAGCGGTTCCGGATCAAATCCTTCGCGGAGCATTCCGTCACGCTGGAGGAGTACTTCATGCATTTTTACAAGAACGACCGGACATTCGGAGGTGTGGGATATGCCTGATGAGATCATCAAGGTCAGCGGGCTGACAAAGGATTACGGAAACGGCAGGGGCATCTTCGGCTTCGATTTTTCCGTGAAGCGCGGCGAGGTCTTCGGAATCGTCGGTACAAACGGCTCCGGCAAGACCACAACGCTCCGGCACCTGATGGGCTTTCTGAATCCCGACAGCGGGAGCTGCGGCATCATGGGGCTCGACTGCCGGAAGCATGCAAGGGAAATCATGCAGCATGTCGGCTATGTGCCCGGCGAGATCGACTTCCCCGACGTCGGCACCGGCACGAGCTTCCTGAAGATTCAGGCGGAGTTCATGGGGCTCAAGGACCGCGAATATATCAGCAGACTGGTCAATCTCTTTAAGCTCGATACCGACGCCTCGCTCCGGCGCATGAGCAAGGGCATGAAGCAGAAAACCGCACTGGTTGCGGCATTCATGTCCCGCCCGGAGGTGCTGCTGCTCGATGAGCCGAGCACCGGCCTTGACCCGCTCATGCGGGATGCGCTGATCGAGCTGATTCTGGAGGAAAAAGCGCGCGGCACAACGGTTCTGATGTCCACGCACATTTTCAAGGAGCTCGACGATACCGCCGACCGCGTTCTCTTTATCGAAAACGGCAGGCAGATCGACCTTGCGGACATGCACAGCATGACGGAGACGCTGCCGCAGCGCTACCGGCTCGGCTTCAAAACGCAGGACGACTTCGACAGCTTTGCCGCTGCGACCGCTTTCCGCATCGCCCGCGCAAATCCTGCGCATCTGCACATGGACGTTGAGATTCCGGAGCAGTCCGTCAGCGGGCTGTTCCGCGAGATCGGCAATTACGATATGCGGTATATGAAATACCGCCCGTTCACACTCGAAGACCGCTACACCGAAATGATCGAAAAGGGAGGAAAAATCAGTGCTTAGTTTCCCGTTATTGAAGCAGTCCGTCAAATCCAATTCCGTGATGTGGGGAAGCATGACCGGCGTCATGACCTTGCTCTGCATCCAGTTCTCGACGCTGGATATGACCCGCTCGCTGCTGTTCCAGATTTTCTACGGCATGATGACCACCATTCTGCCGGGGATTTACGTTCTCGTCACCGCAAACAAGCTCCTTGCCTCACAGGTAGACCGCGGCTCGATGGCCTATGTGCTCTCGACGCCGGTCAAGCGAAGTACCGTGACGGTCACGCAGGCATTTTACCTCGTCAATTCGCTGATTCTGATGTTCGGCATCCAGACGGGCGCGCATCTGCTGGTCAACCGCGCAAATCCCGTCTCGCTCGCGACCTTCGGCTATACGATGCTGAGCGGCGACCTGACAAGCAAAATGATTCTTCAGGTCAATCTCTCGGCGCTGATGGTCTGCATCGCGCTTGCAGCAGTGTGCTTCATGTTCTCCGGCATTTTCAGCTCGACGAAGTATTCGATCGGGCTGAGCGGAACCTTCATCGGCGTCAACATTCTCGCCAATATGCTCGCGATGTTCGGCAGACTGGGCGTCAGCGGTCTGGATAAGTTCAAGTATCTCACGATCGTCAGCTTCTATGATTATCAGTCCGTGCTGTTCAAAAACAGCGACTGGGTGCAGAAGCTGATCTTCCCCGCAGTCATTGCACTCGCGGCGTTCACAGTCGGGCAGCTTGTCTTCCGGAAAAAGGATCTGCCGCTTTGAGTCACAGAAATATAGCCCCCGCGGATTTGATTCCGCGGGGGCCTTTTCTTTGCCACTTTTATATGGTAAAGTCCTTAATTATTCCAATGCTCCTGTAATGCTTCATTCAAATGGTCTATATTGATATCGCCGGAATCTGTAATCCAATACCTTCCTGAATATGCCAATTTGTGAGCATATTCTTCATATACCTCCGCTTCTGTTATTGCATTTGCATAATTATGTATAGCGACAGCAAGATTATATTCTTCTGTTGTTGTGTAATCGAAAGGATTGGGTTTGTTATCATCCCATGAATAATCAGCTAATTTCCCATAGTCACTTTCAAGAATCGTTCCATCATCATACACCTTTGTACCAGTACGATCCTCTACGCAAAGCAACTGAACATCATCGGAATAATTAGTTGCAATCAAAACATATTTGCTATCTGTACGAACGTGACCGCCGTAATATTTTCCATCCTTGCAAAAATATTTCAACATCATCTCAGTCTTATTATTCTCTGTGATATCAATAATATTTGAACATGAATAAACTGTCAGAGGCTTTGAATTACCCGTCTCTTTCGCAGCTTTCAGAAGTGCATCGTACACAAGCTTCTCGTCAGTTGTCAGCTTATGTTCTGCGCTCCAGAACCCGCTCAGCAACACACCCGCAAAAACCAACACACCCGCAAAAATAATTAGTGCAGTGAGCAATGCAATTACTTTCCTATTTTTCATGACAATCCCCTCCTTAATCGCCATTATACAACAATAGTTTCTTTTTGTCAATATCTAAAGATGATTTTATATATCTTTTGTTTCGGTTATACTATATCCAGAGGTGATGGAAATGGATTATCCGTATGCTGAAACAGGGAACAGAATTCTGAGCTTGCGAAAGGCACAGCGGCTTACCAGAGAGCGCTTAGCAGAAGCGGCGGATATTTCCGTGCAGTTTCTTGCAGATATTGAAAAAGGGAAAAAGAACATGACCGTGACAACGCTGCGAAAAATCGCAGCAGCACTCTCTGTCACAACAGATTATATTGTGAACGGTACAGAGATCACATCGCCGGACGAAGAAATCATCGAATTATTCCGGACGCTGACACCTGAGAATCAGATGCGTGCAGCGAAAATACTGCATATTTTTGCAGAATCGGCAAAATAAAACGAGCCCCCGCGGAACGAATCCGCGGGGGCTTAAAAAGCGCGGCAAAAACTTCCAAGCGCCTTTCGTGCTGCTTTTGTGATTCTCACCGATAAGAGGCGACCAGCTCTTCCTTCTGCATGCCGGTCTTTCCGGCGCAGTCATATTCCTCATAGAACAGTCTGGCAGCGGTTCCGGCGGGCACGACATGGCTGCCGCCGGCGTGCTTATACGCCGTGATCCGGAAGCAGATGCGCGATGCATCGACATCATCGAGCACAATGGTCATGTTGCCCTCGGTCTGCTCTGTGCCGATCATGCGCGGCACGGCTGAGAACTGGAAAATCTCCGGCAGCCCGAAGGAGGAGGTGTGCATTATGGTCAGCACCGGCTTGCGCACCGCCGCGATCTGCTTTTCACAGGGCGTATCGCGGAAGGCATCCTGCGCGATCAGCTCGGGCACAACCGGCATGTTCAGTGTTTTGAGGCGCGCGCAGCCGGAGAATGCACCGCTGCGGATCGCATGCAGCGAGCGGGGCAGCGTGACGGTTTCCAGCGCGGCACAGTTGTGAAAGGCGTTCGCGCCGATGACGGAAACGCCCTCGGGAATGACGATCTCGCGGAGCAGGCCGCAGCCCTCGAAGCAGCCGATGCCGAGCAGGCCGCTGGAGCCGTCCGGGTAGCGCATCTCGCCGGGCATCACGATATTTTCGAGCATATCGCAGTCGCGGAAGGCATAGGCGCCGATCTCGCAAAGCGTATTGGAGAGCTCGGCGCGCTTCAGGCTCCGGCACTCGCGGAAGCCGCTTTCGCCGATGATCCGGACGGTATCCGGCATACTGAGCTCTGCGATCTCCTGCTTGCGGAATTCTCCGCGCTCAACGCGGTCAGGTCTGCGGTATTTGATTTTGTCCGCACTTGGTTTCTTTCCGAATAATCCCATAACAATCCCTCTTTATTTTTTAATTTTTATATGTATCTCTGAGAACCGCGGAAGCTGCCCGATGCAGCCTCCGCGGTTTTTTGCCTTAAACCAGAATGACCGTATACACGATCTCGGAGATGACGTCCGGGTTGGTCTTGTCAAAGAAGAACTGGACGGCCTTTCCTTCTGTCTTATACATCGCAAATACTGCGGTCTCCTGATCGGGCGTGCCGTATTTTGCCACAATATCGTCATAGGTATTGCCGACGCGGATGCCCTCGTTGGTCGCGACGGTGTCATCGAGCAGATCGACCTCATAGAGCAGATTCAGGCTCTGGTCGTGCTCATCCGGATAGGTGACGACCTGAAGGCCGCCGTAAACATAGTAGTTGCTCGTGCCGGTGAAGGCGCAGGACGGTGCCTCATACATACTGTCGTAGGTGCCGAGCGCCGCGATGACGCCGTCTGCCTCTTTGCCGACCTCAAGGGTCACGCCGTTTGCAACATAGTCAAAGGAGATCTGCACGGTCCCCTGCGGTGCTGCATCGGAGCTCTCTGCCGGTGTATCGCCGGTGGAATCTGCGGGGGTGTCCGCTGCGGAGGAGGCATCCGGTGCGGCGGCTGCGCTGCTTTCTGCGGCAGAGGAGGAAGCGGCAGTGCTGCTGTCATCGCCGCCGCATGCGGTCAGCCCGCAGAGCAGCATGGCAGAGAGTGCCGCGCAAACGATTTTCTTGTTCATAGCTGAAAACATCCTTTCCCGTAAATCAAAAACTGTTTCTATGCAAAGGGCGGTCATTCGCCCTTGACATTGCCGTATTGCTCTAAATTTTTGAGCTGCCGTGCGATCTCGGCATCATAGCGCGCGCAGATCTCGTCCCATTCGGCGGCCAGCTTGCTCTCGCCGCTGCGGTCCCTGAGATCATAGCGCTCTGCGAGATATGCCCCGAACCATCTGGAGAGCTTTTCTGCGCCGTATACATTCAGATGCAGGCCGCCGTCGTAGGTATCGGCCGCATAATCAATCCCGGTCTGCTCCTGAATCGACGGATCGAGGAAATTGATATACGGAAGATGATATTTCTCCGCATATTCCGTGATCTGCTCATCCCATTCCTCATACCAGTAGGGGTAAAGGGAGGGCGCCTTGATCAGCACAAGCTGAATGTTGTTTTCCGCGCAGAGCGACATCATTTTGTCGAGGTAATTCCAGCAGTTTTCGCTGAAGGAGTAGTCGATCAGCGGCGTGCCCTTCGGCACATTTTCCGCGGGCTTTGCATCGGCGCGGAGGTAATAGCCGGAAAAGAAATTCGGCTCTGCCCCGAAGTAATATTTGAAGTCATCGGCGGTCAGCTCGCTCCAGCGGCTGTGATACCGCAGGATCGGGAACACATAGGAGAGGAAGCTCTCCTCCTCTGTCATGGAGGCCTTGATGCAGTTTACCTTCGATTTCGACCAGCGCATGCCTTCGATGGACATGCGGTTATAGGCTTCGCTCTGCGGCTCGCCGTATTTCATCGAGAGCACATTGAACACGACCACATCCGGCTTTTCATAGCGGAGGGTATCCTCCAGCAGATAATAGGACTGCCAGATGAGCTGCTGCGCAGAGCCGCGGATCGTACTGGAAATGCCGTAATCCCGCCACATTTCGACCGGCGAGAAATTCTCGTAGCACTCGCAGTCTCCGATGAACAGCACATCGTGATCCTTTCCGGTGTCGTAATAGGAGGCGATCAGGTTGCCCTCTACGACATCGGACATATATTTGGGCTGGAGCAACCGCTGCACTGCGGCAAGCAGAACCACCGCGGAGGTCACGGTCGCGAGCCCGGCAAAAATGCGTTTTTTCTTTCCCATTTGGGTGACTCCCCTAAAGAATCAATCAGAACTGATTATAGATGAACTGGCTGGAATCGTAGCCGATGCCGTATGCGCCGAAGACAACGACGATCAGCAAAAGCGCCACGGTCATGCAGCAGCTCAGGAGCTTTGACTTGTCATAGAGCCGCTCGCGGACGCTCCCGCGCCGCCCCAGCATACTTGCCGTAAAGAGCAGCACGATGCCGACGCCGAGCACGAGGTAATCCGGCTTCGACAGACCCAGCTTCATCAGGCTGCCGTCCCAGAGGATCTGCGGATTCCATTTATAGAACATCGTGCCGAACATCTTAAAGGTCAGCGGCACATCGAGATAGCAGTCGAACATGCGCAGCAGTCCCATCAGGAAGGTGGTGCGCAGCGCCATAAAGCCGTCATATGCACGGGTATTGCTCCACGCATATTTCTTGTGGAATTTGTTGTAGAGCGGGGTCAGGCGCTCGGAGATCAGGATGACGACCGCGTTCATCAGACCCCAGACGATGAAATTCCACGCAGCGCCGTGCCAGAGACCGGTCACGAACCAGACTGCGATCGTGGAGACATAGACCGGCAGGTACTTGCCGACATTCTTGCCGAGCTTCTCTCTGCTCCATTTGGAGAGCTTCAGCATCGGCTGACACACGCTGATCGGATAGAACAGGTAATCCTTGAACCATGTACCGAGCGTGATATGCCAGCGCCGCCAGTATTCGGTGATATTCTTCGAGAAGAACGGGCGGTTGAAGTTTTCCGTGATCGGAATGCCGAGCACCTGCCCGATGCCGATTGTGATATCAATGCCGCCGGTGAAATCCGCGTAAATGCGGAGCGTGTAATACAGAATGCCCATCAGGACATACATGCCCTGATGCTGGTCGGTGTTGGAGATCAGCGCGGTGACGGCGGGCATGACGCGGTCCGCAAGACAGACCTTTTTGAAATAGCCCCAGAGAATGCGCTGCACGCCGAGCGTCACGCGCTTCGGGTCATAGCCGTTTCCGGCATAGAGCCCCTTTGCGAGATCGTCATAGCGGCTGATCGGGCCCTGAATGAGCTGCGGGAAGAAGGACACGAACAGTCCGAGCCGCGCAAAATTCTTCTCCGCCGGGTACTTTTCGCGGTACACATCAATGGCATAGCCCATTGTCTGGAACAGATAGAAGGACATGCCCATCGGCAGCAGGAAGTGTTTGACCGGGAGGCGTTTGCTCCCGCCGAACCAGCCGATGACCGTATTGATATTGCGCAGCGTGAATGCGCCGTATTTCACAACGGCGAGCATCCCGAAATTCAGCACAAGGCAGAGCACCAGCCAGCGGAACCGCTTTGACTTCGCCTTTTCCTTGAAGGCCTTTTTCTCGTCCCTGCTCCATTCCGATTTATGCGCCGCGACCGTTTCCTTTGCAGCCGCCGCCATTTTCTCCATTCTGAGGGTAATCAGATAGGTACTGAGCGCGGTGACCGCCATATAGATCAGGTTGAGCGGCCCCGAATAGGCATAAAAGCCGATGCTGCCGGCGAGCAGCAGCATCCAGCGAAACCGCTTCGGAACAAGAAAATAGATGATACAGAGCAGAATCAGCCCGATCACAAAGATCGAATCGGTAAACAGCATTACTCGTCCTCAAGCTCCTCGACCATATTGGCAAGAGCCTGTGCGGAATTGAAGTTCTCCGGGATGATCTTGTCCGCCGGGATCGTGATATCGAACTCGTTGCTCAGCTCCGAGATCAGGGTCACGATATCGAAGGAATCGAGGATTTTCTTGTCGATCAGCTTGTCCTCAGACTCAAAATCCACATCCTCGTGCAGATCCTGAAGAATCTCAATAATGGTGCTCAGTGTTTCACTCATGACAGGTTTTCTCCTTTTTCTTGGAATTTACTCTCCCTCGTAGATTGCGGTCAGTGCCTTGCGGTCGAGCTTGCCGTTCGGGGTGTGCGGCATCTCGTCGAGCTGCCGGATTTTGTTCGGCTGCATGTAGCGCGGCAGGCGCTCCTTGAGGTACGCGGCGAGCTCGGATTTTTCTACCTTGCCCGTATAGAACAGCACGATCTTGCCCTTGACCTTGTCGTAGATGCAGCCCACTGCCTCGACGCCGTCATACAGCCCGCAGTTGATCTCGATCTCGCCGAGCTCGATGCGGTGTCCCATGTGCTTGATCTGGTAATCCTTGCGCGAAACAAAGACCAGATCGCCGTCCTCATTGTAATGCGCGATATCGCCGGTGCGGTAGATCAGCTCCGGGAAGCGCGTTTGCAGCGGATTCTGCGTAAAGACCTCGGCGGTCTTGTCCGGCTGCCCGAAATAGCCCATCGTCAGGCAGGTTCCGCGGATGCAGATTTCACCGGGCTCCCCGAAGGCAGCCTCCTTGTTGTTTTCATCGAGCAGGATGATGCCGGTATTCCGGAAGGGTCTGCCGATCGGAATGGCGTCGGTCTCCTCGAAATCGCGGTTGACATGATAGAAGCAGCTCATGCCGGTTGCCTCAGTCGGGCCGTAGAGGTTCGTGAACTTCGCCTCCGGCAGAACCTCGCGCCAGCGCTTGAACTGCTTGACCGGAAAGACCTCGCTGCCGAATGCGATCGTGTGCAGCGTTTCCGGCTTCACCGTCTTGAAGGTGCCGGTCGCGGAGATCATTGTCAGCGCCGAGACCACCCAGCAGACGGTGTTGATCTTATGCGCGTTCAGGTATTCGACGAGCTGAATCGGGAACGAGAAGCACTGCTTCGGCACCAGCCATGTGGTCGCGCCGAATTTCAGCGTCGGGTAGAGCTCCTTGAGGCAGGCGTCGAAATAGAGCGGCGTCTGGTTGCCGAATACGGTTTCTTCGTTGAATCCGAGTGTCTCGGAGAGGTTTTCGATGTAGTCGATGACCGAGCGGTGGCAGGCGAGAATGCCCTTCGGCACGCCGGTCGAGCCGGAGGTGAACACAATATAGATCGGGTCAATATCGAGCTGCTTTGCGCGGATCTCCGCGAGCGCCGCATCATCAATCTCCGTGCTGATGACATCATCGAACAGATAGGTTTTGCCGGTATAGCCGAACTGCGGGAGCTGCGGCTTTGTCACCGCATCGCAGATGACGGCGCGGGGCTTTAGCTGCTGAAGGATCATTTCGATCCGGAACGCGGGCATTTCGACATCCAGCGGGACATAATAGCAGCCCGCATAAATCACGCCGAAAAAGGCGTTGATCGCCGCGGGTGATTTCTCCATGAACACCACGACCGGTTTGCCGTACAGCCCGTCCGCGTGCAGCGCTGAGCCGATCGCACGGGCATTCTGCGAGACCTGAGAAAACGTGAGCTGCATGTTATCGTCAGCAAAGGCCGTTTTCTCCGGCACGCGGGGCAGTGTCTGTTCGAGATATTCGAGTACATTCGTCTGCATGTTGCAACCTTCTTTTTATGATTGTTTCACCTGATATCCGCACGCGGTGATCGCACACTGTGCCAGAACCTCCATTGCATCGAGGAAGCCGTGTCCGATCTCGTGCCGGTAGTTGATGACCGAGAGCTCCGTACAGCCGAGGATGACGCATTCGGCGCCCTGTGCGCGCATCGAGTGCGCGACGGCATGGAACCGCTCCATATCCGCATCCTTTCCGGATTTCACATCGTCATAGATCAGGCTCATGACCTCCCGCTGATTCCCGCTGTCGGGAATCACGGGGCGGATGCCCTCAGCGGCCAGCGCCTTCTGGAAGGTGCCGACCTGCAAAGTGCCGTCCGTTGCCATGATGCCGACCGCCTTGCAGCCCCGCGCTTTGAGGACGCGGGCGCTTTCGGTGATCGGGTTGATCAGCTCCGCCTGAAATGCGGTTTTGAGCTGATCGTAAAAGCCGTAGGCCGTCATACAGGGGATGACGAGCACATCACAGCCCATATTTTCAAGCTGTCTGCCGGAATCCAGCATGACCGGCAGGGGGTTGTCCTGCGATTTTCCGAGCAGAAACGCGGTTCTGTCCGGCGTCTGCGGGCGGCTGTAAAGCAGCGCCTCCAGATGCTCCTGATCGCGGCCGGCATCCGTCTGCGCGGTCAGAATCTGCAAAAACAGAGCAGACGCCATCGGGCCGAGACCGCCGATGATTCCGAGCTTTTTCTTCATTTTTTGCATATTCCTTCTGCAGTTATTCCGGTGTTGCCGGATAGAGGCTCTTGTCGCGGTTGAAGCATTGATTATTCTTCGCGGAGAATGCGTCCATCTGGGCATCGGTCCAGAGGAAGAAATCGGAGACCTTATAGCGCGGCGTGGTGTCGAAGTGATACCATGCGCCGTCCACATTGACGAGGCTCCAGTAGTGGTTCGTTGCGCCCTCATAGGGCTTGACCTTCTCGACCATCATATTCTCAAAGCCTGCGCAGGTGAGCAGCAGGCGGCCGAAGCCGTAGTAATTGCGGCAGTCGCCGTAGCCCTGATAGAGCGCGACCGCAGCGGACTGATACCACTCGTAGCGCTGGCTGGAGCCGTGATAGACCATATGCCCCTGTACATAGTTGTAGAGCTTGCGGAGGTACTGACGGGAGGTGTCGCCCTCGTGGTCAATGGACTGCACGATATAGTCGCCCATGCGGAGCACATCGTCCTCGGTGATCTGCTCGATCACATCCTCGTCGATCGAGGGGAGAACGTGCAGCGTTGCAGTCTCAGTTGCGACATTGCCCGCCTCGTCCTGTGCGGAGAATGTCACGGTGTAATCGCCCGCCTTGCGAAGGCTGAAGCCCTCCTGCTCCTTCGCAGTGACCGCGACCTCGCCGTCGTGCGTATCATTTGCCGTCACGCCGTGCAGATAGCTGACCGGAATGCCGACGATGGTTGTCATATCGGTAACGCCGCTGATGACAGGCGGCTCGCCGTCGCCGCTGACGGCATAGGTGATCTCACAGGTCGTGCTGTTGCCGCTGGCATCGGTGACGATGAGCTGTGTCGAATAGGTGCCCTGAAGCATGGTGGTGGGCTCCTCGGAGAAGTGATATTCGACCGCAGAGAGATCCTCGCAGGATTCCACGAAATCCTTTGCGGAGATCTCCTGATGCACATAGAAGCTCAGCGTGTCATAGATCTTGACGACAGGCGCCGTGGTGTCCTGTGCAACGAGCGTGAAGGGCAGCTCCTTGCCGTGTGTGCGGACTGTGATGTCATAGGAGCCGACCGCCTTGATATCGGAGAGCGAAACGGACAGCACGGCATCGGAATACTCCTCGCCGAGCAGCTCAGCGGAGGTTGCCGCGGTACCGAGCTCCCATGTGATGACCGGCTCGCGGATCGTCAGAACGGCATTTTCGGTTCTGGTGGTGCCGTCTCCGAGCTGCATCAGAATTGCGATATTCTGATCGCCGGAGTCCGTTCCCGGCACGACGAGATACCGTGCGGAATCGACCAGTGAACGCGTGTTGTCATTGAGAAAATCGTCAGCGGTCGGGAGCGGCTCACCGTTCCAGATTGTCAGCTCGCTCTTTGCGTAATCGAGCACGCTTGTCTGCGCGTTGATGGAATTGCCGCCCGTGAAGATCATGGTGATCAGGACTGCGCAAAGGCCGAGCAGAATTGCGCTGCCGACGAGGGCAAACGCGGTCCGCTTGAATTTACTCCCGGATGATGATTGAACAGATCGTGACCGTTTCATAGCAAAAGCCTTCCCTTTCGAGATGAAAATATCCGTTTGAATTGATACAGTCGTACATTTTATTATAACCCGTTTTGTGCGTTCTGTCAATCTTTTTTGGGCTTTTACGGTAAAAAGCAGATGTTGAGAGACCGATTCCGGCAAAAAAAAGTGCATTTTGCCGGAAAATCAAAAATCGCGGCAAAATGCACCCGTGATTCTGCATAATTATAATGCACATCACGGCGGAAATCTGATTATAATATCAGTGCAATATGATCCGAACTCCGCAAATTACATCGAAGCAGAGGGGGCGTTTTTCTTTTCCGTGTCTGCTGTCTGCTCCTCTGTGAAGCAATCGGTGCGGAAGGGCGCGAGCGGCAGACCGTTCATGCCGAAAACGGAAACCTCCGCGTAGTTTGTCCATGCATACCGCGCATACATGGGCTCCTGCACCTCCGGAGCGGTGAGGGTGATGCGGTTTTTCCCGAAAACCGGAACCGCCGGATAGAAGACGCCGTCTGTGCCCGCAAGCTCAAAGCCTGCCGGCTCGCCGGTCAGCCGGAAGCCGCCGTGTGCATTTTGCAGCAGAACCGTAAAGCTGCTCCCGGAGGCATAGCTGCTGCGGTACATCGGCGCACACGCCTCCTCTGCGGAGAGCCTGCGGTAAACATGATAAAGCGCCTGAAGCGCGAGCCGGTGCCCGACCGGCGCCTTGTCCGTCGGGTGGATATTGTCGAGCTCGCCGCAATCGGTCAGGACGGCAAGCCCCGTATTTTTCATCTTGCGGTATACCCTGTCCTGCGCCTCGCGGATTCTGCACCAGTGCTTGTAATCCGGGTCGTGCGCATAGCGGAACATCGGAAGCTGCACATTGAGGAACGGCAGCTCGGGATCGCCCCAGTCGCGCCGCCAGCAGTCGATCAGCGCCGTCAGCAGCGTTTCATAGGCATCGGGGCGGTGATCGTCCGATTCGCCCTGATAATAAAGGAATCCGCGCAGCGTATACGGGCAGACGCGCCGCAGCATCGTCTCATAGCTGCCGCACGGCCTGCATTCGTTCTTCGGCCCCATCGGCCCCGGATAGCGCGATTCTCCGACGATTTTCTGCGCATCCTCCCATGTGGTCTCCGGGTGCTCCTGCATCAGCTCGGAATAGCGCACCCACCACACATCCTGATAGGCGATGTATTCGTCGAATTCCGCGATCGCCTGCTCGTCGGTCTTGCCCTCCATCGCCTTGTCATAGTCGTCAAGGTACGGACGGGTCGCCGCGTTCTGCTCCAGCACATCGCGGGAGACCCAGACCGATGCGGAGGTTCCGCCCCAGTTGCAGCCGATCAGCCCGACGGTCACGCCGAGCTTCTTCGCGATTTCCAGTGCGAAATACAGCCCGACCGCCGACCATGCGCGGGAGCCCTGCGGATCGGCATACCCCCAGCCGGTGTTGCGCTCGACCGCATCAAAGCTCCCGTCGATGATGCGCTGCTTCGGCGTATAGTAAAAGCGCACGCCGCAGTCCGGCGTCAGGCTGCGGAGGAGCTCCGCGCCGCGCTTCTCGTCCTTGATCTCAAATTCCATATTGCTCTGTCCGCCGCAGAGCCAGACCTCGCCGACCGCGATCTCACGGAATGTGATGCAGACCGCGCCGCTCCGGATTGTCATGGTCAGACCCTCGGCAGCGGGCATCGGCGGCAGCGTGACCGACCATTTCCCATCGCGGATGATGCACGAGTCGCTCTGTCCGCCGAGCGTGACCGTGACCCGTTTGCCGTCCCTTCCGTCGCCCCAGACGGCGATCGGCTTTTCGCGTTGCAGCACCATGCGGTCGCTGAAAATTGCAGCAGCTCTCATTGAGAAGAATCCTCCGTTTTTTCATGATTGCCGGGAATTTGCTGTTCCCGGCGGGAAAATGCATAAGAAAGTGCAAAGCACAACGATGTCAGAAGCAGATAGACTGTGATTGTGACAAAATGCGACTGCTTGCTTATGGCACAGAATATGCCGAAGCCCAGATTCAAAATGCACGCAGATGCGAGCAGAGATGCTTTGTCTCTGTTTCCGGGCGGATTTTTGCCGATGCCGAGATACAGCACCGCGCAGAGAACCGTAAAAAACAGCAGCACCAGACAGATCATCGCCAGAACAAACGAAATCCCGATTGAAAACAGCGGCACGGTATCATTGTGAAAATTGTAAAAGAGACTTCTGATGAAGGTACCGCTTGCCGCAGTCATGGCAATCAGCGGCAAAATGGCAAAGAGTATTTTGCATTTCTTTTGCATAAAAAGCACCCTCCTTCCGGCATCCCGCTCAGGATAGCACGAGCCCTCTTGTGTAGCGTTCGGGCTTTGAGCACGGTACGCCGTCGAGATATGCAGCGGCGATTTCGCGCACGCGCTCCGGCGTTTCATCGGTCATCGCGAGCAGCGCATAGCCCGCACGGACATAGGCCTCCGGGCGGTCTGCAAGCCAGACGGCGGCAGAATTGAACAGCTCGGCATAGTCCGGCGCTTCGGTGCAGCGCGTGCAGTCCGTGTAAACCGCCGCACCCCTGCGGTCCGTCAGCATATGCCTGCATTTTGCGCAGCCGACCTGCGCCTTGACCGGACAGTTCCGCGTCAGCATCAGCGGCAGCCTGCCGTATGCAAAAATGCCCGCCGGCACCGGGGATGCCGGGAGCTCCCTGCGCGACAGCTCAGGGCTCAGCAGAAGATCGGTCAGCCCGAGGTCAGCGAGTGCGGCGCAGGCAAGGCTGTTTGCCGCGTGCATGCCGAGTGTGCCGTGCAATGTGAAGCCGAGCCGCCTGCCGAGGGCGAGATCGCCCGGCTGCTGCACACCGAGATGCCGGTAGCCAAGCGCCCTTGCATTTTCCAGCATTTGCGCGATTTTCTCCTCGTCGCAGACAAATCGCGGCGCCAGTAAAATGCAGCGCGAAGCCGGAAACGGGCTCTGCGCAAGCGCCTCCTCTGCGAGCGGAAGCGGCAGGAGCAGCCACGCGATGCGATCAGCGAATGAACCAAGCTCCCGAAGCTGACCGAGCCGCCGGATCTGCAAGCGGAATTCCGGCTGCGGCGCAGTCTGCCAGGCAGCAGGAAGCGGGGGCGCCGGCATCAGCCGATGCACCGGGGTGTTTGCGCGGATGATGCATGCATCCATCTCCGCGGCGGCCTCCCTGCGCATGGCATTGAGCGCCGCGGCGGGCAGCATCAGCCCGTCCCCGGTCTCAGCGGTCACCTCTCCGGCATTATATATAGTATCCCCGAGCTTTGAGAAGCTCTGGGTGAGCTGCGGCAGAGCGGTCGGGCGGGTCTCCGCGCGCTGCGGAATCTCCCCGCGAACCGTCACGCTGTGCCCTAAACCGTCCGAAACGGTCAGTGCGGCGGGTTCATCGGCGCGCAGGGTATAATGCGCCCGCAGACAGGCGGTTTTGCGCGGCTTCCGGTAGGATTCCCGCAGCGGCGCGAGAACTGTCTGTGCCGCCGTCACATCCTCCTTCTGCCGCGTCCCGAACATGTCGGCCCGGCTGCCGGTGAAATAGCCGTCCGTAAAGCCGCTGCGCGAAAAAACCGCACGGAGCGTATCGAGCGCGGGCGGCCTCCCGTCGAGCGCATCGCGGCATGCCGTCACCGCGGCAGCAACATATTCCGGGCGCTTCATGCGCCCCTCGATTTTCAGCGAATGTACGCCGATTTCGCACATTTCCGAGAGATGCGTCACCAGCGACAGATCTTTCAGTGAGAGTGCGCAGGCGCCGCGCCGGCTGTCATCCGCCGAAAAGGGCAGCCGGCAGGGCTGTGCGCAGCAGCCGCGGTTCGCCGAGCGTCCGCCCATCGCCGCGGACATGAAGCACTGCCCGGAAACGCACATACAGTGCGCCCCGTGTACGAATGCCTCGACCTCGATCTCACAGCGCGCCGCCTCGCGGCAGACCGCAGCGAGCTGTCCGCGGGAGAGCTCCCGCGCCGTGACAATACGCCGAAAGCCCGCCTGCTTCGCGAGCTGCACGCCGGCGGGCGTATGAATCGTCAATTGCGTGGAGGCATGCAGCCGCAGGGTCGGCAGGCGCCTGTGCATGTATACCGCCGCGCCGAGATCCTGCACGATGCAGCCGTCTGCCCCGACCGCCGCAGCGGTCTCAAGCAGGGCATCCAGCGCAGAAAATTCGCTGTCAAAAATCAGCGTATTGACGGCAAGATAGAGCCTTGCGCCGGCGAGATGACATGCATCCGCGGCGGCCTTCATCCCGTCCGCATCAAAATTTTCGGCATTTGCCCGCGCAGAAAACTGCTTTGCGCCGAGATACACGGCATCCGCGCCGCAGCGCAGTGCCGCAGTCAGCGCTTCGGGGCTGCCCGCAGGTGCAAGCAGCTCCGGCCTTGCGGATATCATGCCTCCGTTTCGGTCAGGGAAAGCTGCTTTCCGCCCTCATCGTCATCCGCCGGGGCATCCGCACCGTCTGCCGCAGGGGTCTCCGCGGCTGCGGGAGCCTCGGCAGCGGGCGCTGTCTTTTTCTTCTTCTTTTTGGTCTCGGTCTCGTCAGACTGAATGCTCTCCTTCAGCTCCCTGAGCTTATTGAGATTCTCAAGCTGCTCGATCTTCGCCTTCAGGACGTCGATCTCCCGCAGCGCGGCATCGCGCTCCAGACGCGCCTTTCCTGCCTCATCGACATACTCCTTGACCTGTGAGCGGATCACCTCGACGCTGTTGTTCGCCTTGGTCAGCTCATCCATTGTGGAAAGCGCGACCATCATAACAGCGGAATGCGCGGAAATACGCGGATTATTCTCGGTAATATCGGAAATTCTCTTTTCCAGCGATTTTGCGAGCTGATAGACATAGCTCGGTGCATCCTCCGTCTGAAGGGCGTATTCCTTTCCGCAGAGCACGACTTTTACACGTTGTTTCATAGCTTTTCTTCCTTTCCTTATTGCAGATACCGGATCAGGCCGACGACCTTGCCGAGCACGGCGGCTTCCCTGACAAAGATCGGTTCCATTGTGTCATTTTCCGGCTGGAGCCTGTACCCGCCGTTTTCCTTGTAGAAGCGCTTGACTGTCGCCTCGTCCTCATGCACCAGCACGACCGCGATCTCGCCGTTTTCGACGAAATCGCACTGCTGCACGATGACGATATCTCCGTCGAGGATGCCGGCCTTGATCATGCTCTCGCCGCGGATGCGCAGCGCGAACAGCTCCCCGCTGAAATGGCGGTCCGGCACATAGCTGATATAATCCTCGATGTTTTCGATCGCCGTGATCGGCTGCCCCGCCGTGACGGTTCCGATCAGCGGAACGCTGCGCGTATTGTGCCCGTGCAGCCGGATGGCGCGGTTCTGGTTATCCATTTTATCCAGCAGCCCCTCATCCACCAGAATCTTGATATACCGGTGAACGGTCGAGGTCGAGCGGATATCCAGCGCCGCGCAGATCTCCCGGACAGTCGGGGCATAGCCGTCCCCGATGCGGTCCCGGATATAAGCGTAAATGGCTTTCGCCTGTTCGTTCAGCATATCGGCACCTCTTTTTTACAGATTCTCGCGCGATTGCAGCGTGTCTGCGATCTGCTTCGAGAGCTTGTTGACGTCGCCGCAGCCAAGCGTGATGATGAGGTCGCCGGGCTGTGCGATCTTGCAGACTGCATCGCAGACGGCATCGAAATTCTGATATTTTCTTGTATCATCGGGGTCCGGCACGGATTCATCCTGCGGGAACCAGATGCAGCCGGGAATCTTCTCCGCGAGCATCCGCGTGAAAATGCCGTCGGTGTTCAGCTCTCTGCCGCCCATGATATCGGTCAGCGCGACGATATCCGCAATGCGGAGCGCCTCGGCGAAGTCATCGAGCAGACGCGCGGTGCGGGTATAGGTGAAGGGCTGATGCACCGCGATGACCCGGCGGTAGGGCATTGCCTTTGCCGCCTTCAGGGTCGCGGCGATCTCCGCGGGGTGGTGGCCGTAGTCGTCCGCGACGGTGATCCCGCCGCAGTGCGCATGGACATCAAAGCGGCGCTTTGCCCCGTGGAAGGCGAGCAGTCCCGCCTGACACTGTGCAAAATCGAGCCCGACAAGATGCGCCGCGGCAATCGCGGAAAGCGCATTCAGAACATTGTGCACGCCCGGAATCAGCAGTGTGATCTCGCCGAGCCGCTCGCTCCCGTGCCAGACCGTGAACACGGTCTGCTGCTGCGCGGTATGCGTAATGTCAGCGGCGCGCCATTCGCAGTCCGCGCCGGTGCCGAAGCGGATCATCTCCTTGCCGGTGACGCTTGCCATTGCATCGCAGGTATTGGCGTCGTCGCCGTTATAAAGCACATATCTGCTGGATTTCATCGCAAATTTCGTAAAGGACGCCTTCAGATTTTCCAGCGTGTGGAAATACTCCATATGATCCTCGTCGATGTTCAGGATCACGGCGATATCGGGGGAAAGATGCAGGAATGTGTCCACATATTCGCAGGCCTCGCAGACGAACACCTCGCTGCTGCCCGCTCTGCCGCTGCCGCCGATTGCCGGCAGCTTTCCGCCGATGACGGCAGAGAGGTCGATCCCCGCCGTAAAGAGAATCTGCGCGAGCATGGAGGAGGTCGTCGTCTTGCCGTGCGTGCCGGCGATGCAGACCGCCTCGCTGTACCATTCGGAGACAATTCCCAGCAGCTCGCTCCGCTCCATGACCGCGATGCCGCTCTGCTCTGCGGCGGCACGCTCCGGGTTCGTCTTCGCGATCGCCGCAGAATACACAACCAGATCGGCGTCGCCGAGGTTCTCTGCGCGCTGCCCGAGCTGCACCGGAATTCCCAGCGCCCGGACCGCCGCAAGCGTGTCGGTCTCATTGTTGTCCGAGCCGGTCAGATAATATCCCTTTGCATGCAGCACCTGTGCGAGCGGGTACATCCCGCTGCCGCCAATGCCGATCATATGGATATGCTTCCTGCCCTCTAATTTTTCGTTCATCCTCATCATCCTTTCCGGCATTGCTTCCGCTCTGCCGCGTGTATATATACAAAAAATCCCCTGAAAAATGCATATTATCTTTGAAATATACATGTTTCTTCAAAACGCACATGAAATATTCACAAAACGAACACAATTCCGTGCTATGATAGAGCCGTACCGGTTCGGCATCTCTCGCATCCGCCGCGCCGCATAGAAAAAACCGGGTAATTTGCATCGCCGCTCAGACGGCTGTGCAATCAGAAAGGAAGGATTACTCCCATGGAAATCACAGATCTGAAAATTCGCAAAATGTTTCCGGAAGGGCGGCTGCGTGCAATTGTATCCATCACACTGGATCAGATGCTGGCGGTTCATGATATCAAGGTCGTGCAGGGGGAAAACAGACTGTTTGTCGCCATGCCGAGCCGGCAGGACGAGGCAGGTATTTTCCGCGACATCGTCCACCCGATCACCGCTTCTGCGCGCCAGTTCTTTGAGACCCAGATCGTCGAGGCCTATCAGCGGCAGGTTGCCCTGATGCAGGCGGAAGCCGATTACCGGAGCAATAAGGAGCCCGAGCAGGCTCCCGCTGCCGAAGCAGCACCCGCAGAAGAAACAGAAGCATAATGCTCGTTTGCACGCCGCCCGGTTATGAGCCGGGCGGCTTTTTTCGCCCCTTGCGAGATTCCCTTTCAGGCATGGTGTTCCCGCAGCAACTAGGAATTTATAGGTGCCTCCGGCGGATCGGAAATGGGGCTCCGCCCCAAACCCCGCCAAAGGGACATTGTCCCTTTGGAATCCCGATACTGCTCCGCATCAACCCCTTGCAGAGGGGCTGATGCGGAGCAGCAATGGGAGTCCAGAGGGATAGTATCCCTCTGGCAGGGGGGTGTGGGGGACGGCGTCCCCCACTGCCCATCGCTGAAAGCATCGACAAATTCTAATTTACTGCCGGAAACGCCATGCCTAAATGGGAGTTTCGAGGAGGCGCGCGGTTTTCAGCAGTGCGATCTGCGTTTTCGCGTCCGGCAGTTCATCCCGCATGACCATCTCAACCGCCTCTTTCAGCGGCATCCGGATGACATCGAGGAATTCGTCGCTGTCAAGCGCCTGCTGATTGGTCAGCGTCAGCTCGCGCGCGAGGTACATGTGAATGACCTCCTTGTCATAGGCAGGGGTCGGATACAGGCAGCCGAGTGATTCGATCCTGCCGGAGACCGCCCCGACCTCCTCCTTCAGCTCGCGGACCGCACAGATTTCCGGGTTTTCGCCGTATTCGAGCTTTCCCGCGGGGATTTCGAGGGTTTCCCTGCCGTGGGGATAGCGGAACTGCCGCACCATCAGCACATCGCCCTCATCCGTCAGCGGGACAACGCATGCCCCGCCGGGATGATGCACGACCTCGCGCAGCGCCTCGGTTCCGTCCTCAAGGCGAACCGTGTCGCGCGTGACATGCAGAATCTTTCCGTCATAAATCTCCTCGCTGCTGAGCTTTTCCTCATGCAAATGCTGCGGAGTGCTGTCATGCTTCATCATCGGAAGCCTCCTTTTCCTCTGTATCGGGCTCGGTATCATGCAAGCCGGCATCGGGTTCGGCAGAAGCCGTCTGCTCCGGCGCTTCCTGCTCAGGCAAGGGCTCGGGCAGGGGCTCCGCCGGTGCCGCCTCCGCAGGCTCCGGGGTTTCCGGAGTATCCGGGTTCTCCGGCAGTGCAGCGGGTTCCTCCGGCTGATCCGGCTCCTCCGGGATTTCCGGTTCCTCCGGGATTTCCGGTTCCTCGTCCGGCAGCGGCGGGTAATAGGGCTCCGGCTCCGGATGCTTTGCCGCAGCATAGCGGAGATACAGGTCATGCTCCGGAATGCCGGTATACGGCTCATAGTCATAGCAGAACGGCCGTGCTGCGGTGCTGCTACGCGCGCCGCGCTCTGCGGCCAGTGTCCAGATCAGATACAGCATCAGCAGCCCGATGCCGCAGATCGAGAGAATTGCGCCGATGCGCAGGCCGGGCGTTTCATAGGTGAATTCGATCTGATTGCTCCCTGCCTCGCAGCGCACTGCCATAAAGCCGTAATTGACGCGCTCGACATCGACCTTTCTGCCGTTGACCCATGCCTCCCAGCCGGATTCATAGGGCACGCTGAAAAAGACCATCTCCGGCTTTTCAAGCGTGATCTGCGCGTTGAAGCCGTCGGAGCCGTAATTGAATACGGAGCAGGTCTGCGCCGCGCGCTCCTTGCAGTATTCCGCAAAGACGGTGTCTTTTTTCGCGGCGCGCTCGGCGGGCGGCAGCTCTGTCAGGATATCGCGGTATTTTTCGATCTGCTTCTCGCTCATGCCGAGTGCCGAGAGCATCAGCTTCTCTCTCGTCATGGTCGATACCGCATCGAGTGCAGACTCGGGGATATAGCTATCATATGCAATCCCCATCGGAATATAGGCTTCATTCTCATAGATATTGAAGCCGTTTTCGCGCTTGAGATACCGGAAGCTCGGCATTTCCTCCAGTGTTTCCGGCGTATCGGCGGCATTGCCGTTCTCGCCGGCCACGACCTTGTCAAAGTAATATTTCACGCTGAACATCTCGCGCAGCGCATAATTTTTCGGCTCCGCGCGCGAGGCGACATCGCGGGTGACGTCCACGGCGTCGTAGAAGTCCATCGTCGAGACCGGCACGATGCTGTGGAAGCAGCGCATATTGGAATAGCCCCAGAACATCGGATAATTGTCGTAATCCTTTGAAATATCAATGCGGTAGAACTGCTGGGGTTCGTCCTCCAGCGTGATCTTGTCTCCGCCTTTGATCGCGGTATTGACATAGGCAGTCGGCCAAGCGCCGAGCCCGATGCCGAAATAGACCATGCTGCATCCGGAGCACAGGCAGCAGAAGACCGTTGCGCCGATCGCGAACCGGTAGAATTTTCTGCCCTTTTTCCGCATCAGCAGAATCAGCACGGCAAAATACAGCATGATCGCACAGAGGCCGAGCGACAGCCAGAAGTACCAGCTGAATTTCGCAAACTCGAAGAAGTGAACCTTCTCCTTTTTATCGCGTGTCGGCAGCAGCGAGATGACGCCGAATGCCGCGAGGAAGATGCCGCAGGTGATGATGCCGCCGCGCCATTTGATTTTCGGGTTGTCGAGGGCATATGCCGTCATCATCGCCATAATCAGCAGCGGCATATAATACCAGCGCGCATAATAGGATGCATTGAACATATAGAACATCGAGTTCAGCACGGGGATAAACGCGCAGATGATGCAGATGACCGTCAGGCGGCTTGCCCAGTGCTTGCGCTTCTGCGAGAGGAAGGCGATAACGCCCGCCATCGAGAACATCGGCAGATATCCGCCCATCGACGACCACTTGCCGTAATCGGACTGGAACAGATTGGGTCTTGCGGGGACATCCGGCAGCATGAAGAAGCTCTGCACGATGCGCCAGAGGCGTGTGCGGTCGTAGTACGCGACCATGTCCATGCCCCAGAGATACTTCTTGACGCGGTAATTCTCATAGATTGCGAGGGCGGAGGGCAGCAGCATGAAGCATGCGATCAGCACGCCGATGACCGATTCCAGCGCAATGCTGAAGAATTTGCGCAGCGAGGCGTTGAAATCCTTGCAAGGGCACCGGACAATGAAATACAGTACGAGAAATACCGCCTGCCCGGTGAAGAAATAGTAGTTGAGGATTGCCATGAAGGCGACCGAAACCGCGAGGACGCCCCTGCGGTTTTCGTTGACGCGCTGCTCCATTGCGATCAGCAGGAGCGGGAAGAACGCGGTCACATCCTGAAAATGGTTGAAGAAAATATTATAGAGCTGGAAGCCGGAGAACGCATAAAGCAGGCCGCCGATCAGCGCCGCATGCCGGCTCCGGACAAAGCGCCGGATATAGGCATAGGCCGTCAGCGCGGCAAAGGCGTGCTTCAGGGCGAGCAGGTAGGGCATCAGATAGAGCACCATCTCCTGCGGGAAGGGAACCGTCAGCCAGAAGAACGGGCTCCCCAGCAGATAAAACGAATAGGAGCCGATGAAGTTTGTGCCGAGATCCGTCTGCCAGTTCCAGCCGAAATCGCCGTTTACGACCGATTTGTGCGCAAGATAGTAAAACGGAAGCTGCTGCGAATTAAAATCGCCGTAATAGATAAAGTATCCCTTTGTAAAAATCATGACCGGCAGCATAATCAGCATCATGATTCCGAAGGCGATCAGAAATACCTGCAAATAGGATTCCCGCCGCTCGGAAAGCGGATAAACCGTGCGTCTTTTGCGCTTGCCCATCAGATGATTCCTCCTCTCCTGAGCGCTGTGCAGTGAACGATAGTTCTATTATACCACATAAAGTCAAAAAAGGCAATGGGAGAATGCGAAAAAACGCATGCTTTTCCCCCGGAAGCCGAAAGTGCCCGGCCGTATCGGAACGGCCGGGCGCTGTTTTGGGTTTCGTCTGCGGGTTATTCCGCTGCCTCCGGCAGCTCGTTTGTGACCACAACCGGAGACGGCTCTGCACCGAGCACATCCTCGATCTCGTCATATACGGTAAAGAGATCATCCGCGCATGCCTCCAGCCGCTTGCAGATCGCTGCATTCAGCTCCAGCGCATCACAGAGCTCATTGAGTGCGCGGCGCTCCTCCGGCGTCTCAATGCCGTCGCTCAGCGCAAATGCATACAGCTCCATATATACCTTCCGCTTGCTGACCTCGTTGAGCTGTGCCATTGTATCGCGCGCAGCCGCAACTGCCGCAGCATCAAACGTAAAGCCGATGACGCCCAGTGCAGCAGCGTATTCATCCAGAAGCTCGTCCTCGCCGGCAGTCACAATGCCGTCCTCTTCGATCAGATCCGCAGCAAGTGTCAGAAAGGCCTCTGCCTCAATTCGTTCAAATTCATGCAAAAAAAGCATCGGGTAATCCCTTCCTTTCTAAAAATTCGTCCGGCAGCAGGGGTTTCCCGCCGCTTTTTCTAGTATACCATAATCCCCCAAAAAATGCAAGCCTTTTTGCGCGAAAAAAGGGCGGAGCGCTGAACCGGTGCTTTTTTCTCCCGCGCCCATTGCGTTTTTACGCATAATGTGGTATAATATACTCAGTCATGTGCATCAGCACAGAAAGGAAGATGAACCATAATGGACGAAATGCTGAAAAAGCAGCTCCGGATTCATGCAGCCCATATCCGCATGGGCATCATTGAGGGCGTGTATCACGCGAAATCCGGGCATCCGGGCGGGTCGCTCTCGATCGCGGATGTCCTGACCTATCTGTACTTTACCAGAATGCATGTTTATCCGGATCAGCCCGATTTTGCAGAGCGTGACCGGCTCGTGCTCTCGAAGGGACACACCGCACCGGCACTCTATGCGACGCTGGCCGAGCGCGGCTTCTTCCAGATGGAGGAAATGCAGACGCTCCGCCACATCGGCGCACGGCTTCAGGGTCACCCCTGCATCACGATTCCGGGCATTGACATGAGCAGCGGCTCGCTGGGACAGGGCATCTCCGCGGCCTGCGGCATGGCGCTCGCCGGCAAGCACCGCAATGACAGCTACCGCGTTTACGCGATTCTCGGCGACGGCGAGATCGAGGAGGGGCAGGTCTGGGAGGCTGCGATGTTCGCGGCACACTACAAGCTCGATAACCTCACCGCGATCATCGACAACAACGGGCTCCAGATCGACGGAAAAATCTCAGAGGTCTGCTCGCCGGAGCCGATTCCGGATAAATTCCGCGCATTCGGCTGGCATGTGATCGAAATGGATGCGCACGATTTCGACGACATCGACCGCGCATTCCGCGAGGCGGAGAAGATCAGCGGGCAGCCCGTCGCGCTGATTCAGCACAGCACAAAGGGCAAGGGCGTCTCCTTTATGGAGAATCAGGTCGGCTGGCACGGCACTGCGCCGAATACCGAGCAGTATGAGAAGGCAATGGCAGAGCTGAAGGCAGCGCTGAAAGAATTGGAGGCTTGAGCAATGAGTGAGATCATCAAAAAGGCAACGCGCGAAAGCTACGGTGAAGCACTCGTTGCGCTGGCTGAGAAATATGAAAATCTGATCGTGCTGGATGCAGACCTTGCGGCTGCGACCAAGACCGGCATGTTCAAGAAGGCATATGCCGACCGCTTCTATGACTGCGGCATTGCAGAGGCAAATATGATGGGCGTCGCGGCGGGTCTTGCGGCGGCGGGCATGATTCCCTTTGCCTCCTCCTTTGCGATGTTCGCGGCGGGCAGAGCCTATGAGATCGTCCGCAACAGCATCGGCTATCCGCATCTGAATGTGAAGATCGGTGCGACACACGCCGGTATTTCCGTCGGTGAGGACGGCGCGACGCACCAGTGCTGCGAGGATATCGCGCTGATGCGCACAATTCCCGGCATGACGGTCATCAATCCCGCAGACGATACCGAGGCAAAGGCTGCGGTTGAGGCTGCGATTCAGCACGACGGCCCCGTTTACTGCCGCTTCGGCAGACTGGCTGTCCCGGTCATCAATGACCCGGCAACATACAAATTCGAGCTCGGCAAGGGCGTGACGCTGCGCGAGGGCAGCGATGTGACCGTGGCCGCGACCGGCCTTATGGTCAATGAGGCGCTGATCGCTGCGGAAACACTCGCGGCGGAGGGCATTTCCGTCCGCGTCATCAACATCCACACGATCAAGCCGCTCGACAAGGAGCTGATCGTGAAGGCGGCACAGGAAACCGGCACGATCGTGACCGCGGAGGAGCACAGCGTCATCGGCGGGCTCGGCTCTGCCGTCGCGGAGGCTGTCTGTGAGGCATGCCCGGTTCCGGTACGCAGAATCGGCGTCAACGATACCTTCGGTCATTCCGGCCCGGCTGTCGATCTGCTCAAGCAGTTCGGCCTCTCCGCAGAGCATATCGCAGAGGTTGTCCGCGAGGCAATCAAGGCAAAATAATCACTGTGAAATGCGCAGTGCCATCACCGGAGCTGCGCATTCCCCCTATTCTATGAACGGAGCGATTCTATGACATTTGACGAACTTCGTCAGAAGTATCCGGAATTTGAGTTCCGGGATATCGACCTTACCGTCATTGAGACCGAAGATGATCCTGTGCTGGCCATTGATTATTTCTTCAGGCTCGGCGAGGAGGTATTCCGCCCGCACTGGGAGATTCCCTGCAAAACCCCGTACGCGAAGCAGAACGGTCTGCACCTGAGATATCCGGACGGGATTCACTGTGACCCCGGATTCTGGCGGCTGGTCTTTTCGCTCGGCATGGCGGAGCTGATCTCCTACTGGAAGCTCGCCTGTCCGCCGAAGGTTCGGCTCTGTGAGGATCTGATAGACAAAGAGCAGGAGGACTGGTGGAAGCGGCTCTATTTCGGCGGCCTCGGCGAATTCTTCTACCGCAACGGCATCGAAACGGATATTGACAGCTTCATGCAGTTTACCTACGCCCCCGAACACGACACGTTCCGGACAAATCCCGAAAAGCCGGCACAGCGCACAAAGCTTTCGGGTCTGCTGATTCCGGTCGGCGGCGGCAAGGACTCGATCGTCACGCTGAATCTGCTGAAAAACCGGCTCGGCGAAGCCTATGCCTATCAGATCAATCACCGCGATTCCTCCGAGAAAGCGGCGATTCTCGCCGGCATCCCGAAGGAGCGCATCCTCGAACCAAAGCGCACGCTCGACCCCAACATGCTGCGGCTCAACAAGGAGGGCTATCTGAACGGACACACGCCGTTTTCGGCGATTGTCGCGTTTTCGGCGGTGCTGACCGCCTATCTCAACGGGCTGAAAACCGTTGTCCTCTCGAACGAATCCTCGGCAAGCGAATCGACTGTCTCCGAGGCGGAGGTCAACCATCAGTATTCCAAGAGCTATCAGTTTGAGCGGGATTTCTACGAATATGAGCAGAAATATCTCCGCTGCGGCGTGCAGTATTTCTCGCTGCTGCGTCCGCTGACGGAATTCCAGATCGCGCGCTATTTCGCATTGCTCCCGACCGCGTATCACGAGATCTTCCGGAGCTGCAATGCCGGCGCGAAGCAGGACAAATGGTGCGGACACTGCGCGAAATGCCTGTTTGTCGCCGTAATTCTCTCGCCGTTCCTGCCCTATGCCGAGATCGTCCGGCTGCTGGGCTCCGATTTGTTCAATTTACCTGAGATGCGCCCCATTTTGCAGGAGCTCTGCGGGGCGCTGCCGAATAAGCCCTTTGAGTGCGTCGGCAGCCGGCACGAGGTCAATATCGCGCTGTGCCTTGCCGTGAAGCGGAACCGCAATGCACTGCCGCTGCTGCTGCGGGAGTATCAGGAATCCCCGCTGTATGCGCAGTATGCCGGTGAGGCGGAGGCCTTCGGCGGAGAATGGGACGACCGGCACAATCTGCCGCCGGCGCTTGCAGAGCTGGTAAGGCGCGAATGTGTTGATGCATTTCAATCATAACGAAAGGAGGGATGATCATGCCGTATATTGTTGTAAAAGCGTATCCGAAGGATCCCGCGATCCAGAAAGAGGTCGCCGAGGAGATTACCCGCGTTTTCACGGAAAAGTGGGGCTGCCCGCGCTCTGCCGTGACCGTCAGGATCGAATCCTATGAGCCCGATGTGTGGCAGAAAACCGTCAAGGAGCAGGAGATTGATCCGCAGGCAGACAAAATGCTGATTCTCGAGGGCGAGCAGCAATTCTGAGAAGAATCTAGATGTATCTCCGATGGATTGATAATGGGCGCTGCTCTTTCAAAATCATCGCGAAGCGATACCTTTATACAAAGACTGAGCCGCACGGAAATGAATCCGTGCGGCTTTTGTTATCAAGAAAGGCTGAGCGCGCGATCAGTTCAGCTTTTCGTATTCATGGCGCTTGGGTCTGTCGAGGAGTGTCTGGACGGCCTCACGGACATCCGCTTCCTCATAGAGCACGCGGTAGAGCGCCTCGGTGATCGGCATTTCGACATCATAGCGCATAGCCAGACCGTAGGCGGCGTGGCAGCAGTAATAGCCCTCGACAGTACCGACCTGCGCGACGGCATCGGCGGGATTCACGCCCTGTCCGATGAGCATTCCGGCGCGGCGGTTGCGGGAGTGCATGCTCGTACAGGTGACGATGAGGTCGCCGAGTCCGGTCAGGCCGGCAAAGGTATTCGTTCTGGAGCCGAGTGCCTGCCCGAGCCGCTCGATCTCATGCAGCCCGCGGGTCATCAGCATCGCCTTCGTATTGTCGCCGTAGCCGAGGCCGTCGGAAATGCCGGCGCAGAGCGCGATGACATTTTTCAGCGCGCCGCCGAGCTCGCAGCCGGTCACGTCGTCATTGATATAGACGCGGAAGGTCGGGGAGCTGAACCACTCCTGCACCAGATAGGCAGCCGTTGCGCTCGATGACGCCGCGACCACGCTGGTCGGGATGTTTCTGCCGACCTCCTCCGCATGGGAGGGGCCTGTCAGGACGACATAGGTGCCCTGCGGCAGCTCCTCTGCAAAGACTGTGCTCATGAGCTTGAAGGTGTCCTCCTCGATGCCCTTTCCGGCATTGAGGATCACGGTGCCGGGCTTTAGGTGCGGCGCAACCTTTTTGCAGGTGTCGCGCACATATGCCGAGGGAATTGCGAACAAAACAAGGTCGCTGTTGTCGATGACCGCAAGATCGGTCGTCAGGGAAATGCCGTTCGGGATTTTCACGCCCGGCAGCTTTTCCTTCTGCTCTCCGTCGCGGCGCATTGCCTCGATTTCCTCCGGAATCGCGCTCCAGATCGTGATTTCATGCTCCTGTGTCGTGTAGAGCATGACGGCGAGAGCGGTGCCGAAGCCGCCGCCGAGAACCGTTATGTTTGCCATGTCAGATACCTCCGTTATGTTTTCCGCTGATGCGGATCATTCCGATTGTGCGGGCTTTTTTCTTCTTATTCTTTTCTTCTTCTTTTTTTCGCCGATTTTCCGCTCCGTGCCGTTTCTGAGCCGCGCGATGTTCTCATGGTGGCTGTAAACGATCAGGAAGGCGGGCAGCGCGATCATGACAGTGTAAAAGAATGCGATAAAGGCGGTGGTGCCGCGCTGGAAGCGTTCGAGGAAGAAGGTCGTCGGGATGACACAGAGCGTCGCGATGATGGACGCAAGGGATACATATTTGCTCACGAGTGTGATCACGGCGAAAATCGCCATCAGAATCACAAACGTCCACGGATTGATGACGAGGAACACGCTGACGCCGACGAGCACGCCCTTGCCGCCGCGGAAGCCGTGCCAGACCGGGAACACATGCCCGGCGACAACGAAGATCGCCGCGACATAGCAGAGCCAGCGGAAGTTGTTTGCGGCACCGGTGCCCTCTGCGAGCGGCGCCCAGCCGAGACGTTTGCCGTACCACTCCGCGAGCGCCATTGCCGCCGCGCCCTTGCCGAGATCAATGATGAGCGTCAGAAGCCCGCAGCCCTTGCCGAAGCAGCGCAGGACATTGGTCAGCCCGGCGTTTCCGCTGCCGTATTTCCGGACGTCCTTGTGCTTCAGCAGCCGGACGGTGACGATCGCACCGTTGAAGCTGCCGATCAGATAGCCGCAGAGCGCCGCGATCGTGACGCTGGCGAGATAGCCTAAAAGAGTTCCCTGCATAATCAAAATTCACCCCTGATTGATTGAACCGGCAGATTTACTTGCTGCCGTTGTCGTTTCCGCGCTCGCGGATGACAAATTTCACCGGTGTTCCCTCCAGCCCGAAGGTCTCGCGGATCTGGTTTTCGAGATAGCGCTGATAGGAAAAATGGAACAGATCGGCGCGGTTGACGAAGAACACGAAGGTCGGCGGCTGTGTGCCCGCCTGTGTCATGTAGTAAATCTTGAGCCTTCTGCCCTTATCGGTCGGCGGCTGCACGCGCGCGGTCGCATAGGCGAGCACATCGTTCAGCTTGCCGGTCGTGATCCGGACGGCATTGTTTGCCGCGACCTGCTGAATCAGCGGAAAGAGCTTCTGCACGCGCTGCCCGGTTTTCGCGCTGATAAACAGGAACGGCACATAGCTCATGAAGCTGAAATCGTGTTCGAGCTTCTGCGTGAATTCCTGCATAGTCTTGCCGTCCTTCTCGACGAGATCCCACTTGTTGACGCAGACGATGCAGCCCTTGCCCTGCTGATGCGCATAGCCGGCGACCTTGCTGTCCTGCTCGGTGAAGCCGGTCGTCGCGTCGATCACGATGACCGCGACCTGTGCCCGGTCAACCGCCATAAATGCGCGCAGCACGCTGTAATGCTCGATATTGTCGGTGATTTTTGCCTTTTTGCGGATGCCCGCGGTATCAATAAAGAGATACTTTCCCGTCTCATTCTCATAGGGCAGGTCGATCGCATCGCGCGTGGTGCCGGCCTCGTCCATGACAATGGAGCGCTCCTCGCCTGCGAGATAATTGATCAGGCTGGATTTTCCGACATTCGGCTTTCCGATGACCGCGACCGCGATCCGCTCTGTATCCTCGCCGGTTCCGGCATCCTCCGGCAGCATCTCACAGACCGCGTCGAGCATATCGCCGGTTCCGCTGCCGTGCAGCGAGGAGACCGCGTATGGCTCGCCGAGGCCGAGATTATAGAACTCATAAAATTCCATCGGCGGCTCGCCGACCGAATCGCATTTGTTGACGCAGAGCACGATCGGCTTGCCGGATTTTTGCAGCATGCCCGCGACGTCGATGTCGTTTGCGGTAACGCCCGCGCGGACATCCGTCACGAGGATGATGACGTCGGCGCGCTCGATCGCGAGCTCTGCCTGCCGGCGCATCTGTTCGAGCATGTGGTCATCGGTTTTCGGCTCGATACCGCCGGTATCGACGACCATAAATTCCCTGCCGCACCACTCCGCCTTCGCGTAGATGCGGTCTCTGGTGACGCCGGGCGTGTCCTCGACGATCGAGAGCCGCTGCCCGACGAGCTTATTGAAAAGGGTCGATTTTCCGACATTCGGCCGCCCGACCACAGCGACAACCGGCAAAGCCATTCTGGTTTCTCCTCTCCGTCCGGCAATGAGCCGGCAATCACACAGTTCCGTCGGAAAACCCGAGAACCGTGTCTAACAGTACATAGCCGTCTACTTTTGTCTTGATGACCGGCACGCCGAGCGCCGCCTCTAAATCCGCGCGGGATTTGTCGTCGAGGAACACATCGTCATGCCGCAGGCAGGTTTCCGAGAGCAGAACGGCACTGCCGAGCTCCTGCCCTTTGAGCTGCGCGAGCAGATCCTGAAAGGTCAGCAGCCCCGCAACCGTAATGGAGTGCCCGTAAAAATCATTGAGCACCGTTATCACCCGGCAATGGACTGCCGGGAATTTTTCTTCGAGATCGCGCATCATCTTTTCGAGGAAGGGCGCCGCGGCGCTCCCCGTCGCAATCGTCAGAAAGCGCGGTTCTCCGTCATATTCGGCATCCTCCAGCGCCTCGTAAAACTCATTCATCAGATAGCGCAGCATGCCGACGCCGTTTTCATACTGCGGGTAGCCCTCGTATGCATCGTCCTCCGGGAGCGGCAGCCCCGCGAGCAGATAGAGCTCATCGGAGGCATAGACGATCCGCCGCCCGTTCGCGGAGAGGCTCCAGCGCTGCACCGCCTCGATCTGCTCGACGGCAGCGCGCGCGGTTTCCTGCGTAAATGCGGGAATCGGGCAGAGATGCTGCCGGAATTTCGTCATGCCGAAGGGAACCACCGCGATGCTCTCGACCGCCGGCACCATGCCGAACAGGTCTGCGAGCGTCCTGTGAAGGTGGTCTCCGTCGTTCCATGTCGGGCAGAGCACGATCTGGCAGTTCATCGAAACGCCGGCATCCGCCATGCGCTTTAGATGCCGCAGCGATTCGCCCGCATACCGGTTTCCGAGCATTTTCCGGCGCAGAACCGGGTCGGTCGTATGCACCGAAACATTCACTGTCAGGTGCATTTTGATGATCCGGTCCACATCCTCGTCGGTCAGGTTGGTCAGGGTGATATAGCTGCCCTGCAAAAAGGAAAGCCGCGCATCGTCGTCCTTGAAATAGATCGTGTCGCGCATTCCCTTCGGGTTCTGGTCAATAAAGCAGAAAATGCAGTGATTGCCGCAGGTGCGCTTTTCGTCCATCAGCGCGGTCGCAAAGCCCAGCCCGGGGTCGTCATATTCCTGCTTATGCAGCGTGATCTCCTGCTCGGCGCCCTCCCGCTGAAAGCGGATTTTCAGTCTCCGCTCCGTGACGGCAAAGCGGTAGTCAATGACATCGTGAATCACCGTATCATTGACCGCGATCAGCAGATCGCCCGCCAAAAGCCCTGCTCTTGCGGCCGGAGAGCCTTCTGTCACATCCGTTATTTCGATCATGTCGCTCCGCCTCCGGCTATCAGTTTTCGGTTCGTGATGGGTGCGGATGAGGGGAATTGCACCCCCGAAATCGTCGAAGATATCCCGCCGTACAAAGCCGGCCTCATACCCGCGGCCGCATTACTCCTTCGCCACATCCGCAAACAAAAAAGGGAGAAGTACACTTCCGTCCCTCTCCCCTTTTGCAATTCGCATAAGATCCTGCGGATCAGTCCTCTTCGATCTTGAGCACTGCTACGCCATTGTAATAACCGCACTGCTTGCAAACCTTGTGGGGCGCTTTGAACGCGCCGCAGTTGGAGCACTTGCTCATTGCAGGCATCGCCAGCTTGCTGACGGCAGAACGGCGGGTATTGCGTCTTGCCTTGGAAGTTTTTCTCTTCGGTACAGCCATTGTCGGCACCTCCTTGTTTTGATATAGAATCCTACGACTGCCGGGTTACTGAAAATCCAGTGTGATATCCGCAGAGACACATCCGCATTCCCGCTCGTTCCGGTTCTGTCCGCAGACGGGGCAGAGCCCCTTGCAGTCGGGGGAGCAGAGTGTTTTTGTCGGCAGAGACAGACGGAGATCCGTCATAGCGACTTCTGCGAGATCCAGCATCGCGTCTGGTGCCAACAGATATTCGGCGTCGTTTTGCTCTGACGCGGTTTCTGTTACGATCACATGGGTGAAGGTTTCCTCCACCGGATTGGTGACAGGGGAAAGGCAGCGGTCACATTCGAGCAGCGGAACACAGCGCAGGGTATACCGGAACATCAGAACACCCGCGCGGTTTTCGAGCAAGCCTTCCACAGTCGGCGGCGCCTGACACGGCAGACCGTAGGAGCTTGCGGTTTCTGCATCAATTTCCTTTGAGACAGGTTTTGTTTCATCGGGACGCAGCAGCAGCGACCGGATGGAAATCCGGTAATCTGCGGCAGTTTCCTGCATCTGAGACACCGCCTTTCATCTGGCGCGGCGCTTTCGGCAGCAGCCTTTTCTGCACAGAGCATTACAGATAGATTATACCAAAAGTGCCGTGTTTTGTCAATCGCAGGGAATCATTTGTGGCGTTCTCGCCAAAAATATTCTCAATCGGCCTGCGGAATCAGGTATTTGAGCACAGCCTCCGGCAGGCTGTCATTATCCTCGGAAACGGTAAAGATCATATGCACATCGTCTCCGGTGAGGATGTCCAGCTTTTCGAGCAGAGCGCCCAGCTCCTCATAGTTTCTGCCGCCGATCTTCAGGATGCCGTCAACAAAGACCTCCTTGATATCGTAGTTGCCGGCGAGCACGCCCGCGACAAAGCCGTAAAACATATCAAAGCCGCTGATGTTGTAGCGTTCTGCGTCAACAAGGCGAACCTTGTGGTTGACGCTGTATGTGAGCTTCATGCATTTCTCGATGCAGATGATGTCGCCGTTGGAAACCTTCACAGCGTCGTCGATCATTCCGAGCAGAATCTTCGTCTTGCCGGAGCCTCTTTTACCGGTAATTACCTGAATCATAGTGAATTCTCCCTTCGTTATTTCAAATTCGTGCGTCTGCGGGGCGGAATGTCCCGCAGGCTGCATGGATTTTGGGAACCGTGTGTTTTCAGTGTGCAGGCCTCAGCTCAGCTTTGCTTCGAGCGCCGCCTTCATGTCCTCATAGCCGGGCTTGCCGAGCAGTGCGAACATATTTTTCTTGTAGCTTTCGACGCCGGGCTGATTGAACGGATTGACCCCGAGCATGTAGCCGGAGACCGCGCATGCCTTCTCGAAGAAGTAGATCAGCCAGCCGAGGGATTCCTCAGCGGTGTCATCCAGCTCGATCACGATATTCGGGACGCCGCCCTCGGTATGTGCCAGAATGGTGCCCTCCAGTGCGCGGCGGTTGACGATGCTCATGTTCTGTCCGGTCAGGAAGTTCAGGCCGTCGGCATTTTCCGCATCGGGCTCTAAGAAGAGATCCTGTTTCGGCTGCTTGATATCAATAACGGTCTCAAACAGCAGTCTTGCGCCGTCCTGAATATACTGGCCCATCGAGTGCAAATCGGTGGAGAAGATCGCGGAGGACGGGAACAGACCCTTGTTGTCCTTGCCCTCGGATTCGCCGTAGAGCTGCTTGTACCACTCGTTCATCATCGCCATAGAGGGGTCGTAGCTGACGACCATTTCCACGGCCTTGCCCTTGCGGTAGAAGATGTTGCGGATTGCCGCATACTTGTAGCAGTCATTCTCTGCGAACGGTGCGTTGTAGGCTTCCTGCGCGGCTCTTGCGCCTGCCATGAGCTTTTCGATATCGCAGCCCGCTGCCGCGATCGGGAGCAGACCGACAGCCGTCAGGACAGAGAATCTGCCGCCGACGTCATCCGGGATCACAAAGCTCTCATAGCCCTCGGCATCCGCGAGATTTTTGAGCGTACCGCGTGCGCGGTCGGTCGTGCAGTAGATCCGCTTCTTCGCCTCGTCCTTGCCGTACTTGTCCTCCAGCAGCTTTTTGAAGATGCGGAAGGCGAGCGCGGGCTCGGTGGTCGTGCCGGACTTCGAGATGACGTTGACTGCAAGGTCTCTGCCCTCGCAGATCGACAGCACCTCATTCAGATAGGTCGGGGAAATGTTGTTGCCGACATAGTAGATATCCGGGGTGTCCTTCTTCATATTATTATAGAACGGCGATTTCAGCAGCTCGATTGCTGCACGCGCGCCTAAATAGGAGCCGCCGATTCCGATGACGATCAGGACATCCGCCTGCTCCTTGATGCGCTGTGCCGCTGCCTGAATGCGGGCAAATTCTTCCTTGTCGTAGTCCGTCGGAAGTGTCAGCCAGCCGAGGAAATCGTTGCCCAGTCCGCTTTTCCCGTGCAGAACCTTCGCCGCGGTCTCCGCCTGAACGGCGATTCCCTTCAGCTCGTCCTCTCCGAGGAAGCCGGACAAATAGCTTGTATTCAGCTTCAAAGCCATATTTGTTACATCCTCCACACTCTGTATTTGCCTGCTCCGGGCGAGCCGGAGCCTGCTGTCACAAGCGACTGTTCCCGAAAAGGCAACAGTATCACTTATACTTCTATATTTTACTATACTTTCGCTGAGATTGCAAGCGCTTTTATTTTTTTTGGCAATACTGCCAAATTCCGCAGTCTCATTTGAACAAATTGCCCAAAAGCAGGCAGAGGGTCTCCCGGAAGCCGCGGTACGGGACATCCTCGGCGGCGGTCAGGGGAGATTCATAAAGCAGCGTATCACCGCAGTAAAAAGCGATCTCGCCGATGACATCGCCCTGCTTCACGGGCGCCTCGACATAGGCCGGCAAAATGACGGTGCAGCTCATCGTTTCGCCCGCCGGCACCGCCGCAGCCCGCAGTGCGCCGCTCTCTGCGGAGACGGCAGCGGACATGCCGTGCCGGACAGTCACCGGGCGCAGGAATTCCGCAGAAAAATCCGGTGTCGTGACGGTATACTGCGAAAAGCCGGTCTCCAGCAGGCGGCGCCCCTCCGAAAAGCGCGCATCTGCGTCCCCGCAGCCCAGCACGGCCGCGATGCACTGCATGCCGTCCCGCTCTGCCGCGAGTGCGAGCGTATAGCCGCAGGCATCGCCGTGCCCCGCCTTCATGCCGAGGATGCCCTTATCGCTCCGGACAAGCCGGTTTTCGTTCACGAGCTCGGTCTCCTCGCCGCGCAGAAAATCGCGCCATGTCGTAAAAACCGGCGTCAGCCATGTAAAATCCAGCAGCGCGCGGGAGAGCAGCGCGAGCTCATAGGCCGTTGTGATGTTTTCCTGCGAGAGCCCCGTGCAGTCGGCAAAGCGCGTATTCCGCAGGCCGAGGGAAAACGCCTCGGCGTTCATCTCTGACACAAAGCCCTGCTCTGTTCCGGAAACCGCGCAGGCAAGCGCAATTGCCGCGTCGTTTGCATTGCCGATGATGACCGCTTTCAGCAGGTCGGTGACGGTCATTTCCTCGCCGGCGCGCAGCCAGACCGTCGCGCCCGGAGCCCCCTCTGCGCCCGCCGGCACGCGGATGACGCCCTCCGCGCTGAGCTTCCCTGACTCCACCGCCTGCGCCGTCAGCAGAACCGTCATCAGCTTGGTCTGGCTGCCCGCCGGAACCGGCAGGTCGCTCTGCTCACCGCGCAGCAGCATTCCCGTCCGCGCCTCGATCAGCGCGGTGCAGAGGGTGCTGTCCTGCGGCGCTGCGGTGTCCGCATATACTGTGAGATTCATAGAAATAGTGAGCAGACACGATAATATCATGCACATAATCCGTTTCATCCGGCATCCCGTCCTTTCGGTGCATTATATGCGCACAGAAGCTGAAAAATCCGAAAAAAGCGCCGCCCGACAGGGAATCCCCCGCCGGACGGTGCTTTCTATCTTGTAGTTGCAATGTTTTGCTTGATTACTCGCCCGTTACCCGCTCGTATACTTTGCCGTCGATTTCGACAGCCGCGACCTGCGACACATCGACCCAGTCAAACTCGGTGAGATAGGTGCGGTACATCCCGGACTGATGCCCGGTCTCATCCGAAAGATAATACCCGGAGCCCGCCTTCTGATTCAGAGCAATGCGTGTGCCGTCCCGAAGAATCAGAATGCGTGTGTTTTCATCGAGCATATCGGAATCCGGATCCTCCCCCCACGGCACTGCGCCGGTGGAGATCAGCTCAAATCCGGAGAGTGCATATTCGGTATCGCTGCCGTTTGTGAACTGCACAAGCGGGGTGTTCTGTTTCGTATTGACCGGAATGCGGATGCCCGCTGCGGGGTTTTCGTCCGCTCTCGTCTCGTCATACATCGTGAATGTCAGCCAGCACTGCTCCCCCTCCAGATCGCAGTCGGGAATGAAATATGCAAAGTATTTCGGGTAATCGTTCACATAATCCTCGGCTGTGAGCCGATTTTCATTCCAGCCGAATCCGCTGCCGCCCATTGCCGACTGCACGGCGGAACCGTCCGCACGGACAAGCTTTGTAAAGGCGCCGCTCGGATGCCAGTCAAACGGCTCGCCGTCGAGCGTGGTGCCGGAAAGCAGAATCAGATGCCGGACGCCGTCGTCGATTTCGGTCTCGACGGTCAGGCGCATTTTGTCATTCTCGTAGACAACCGGTTCGGGCAGCGCTGCCTCTGCGACGGCGCTTTCACCCTTGTCGCCGAAAAATCTGGTCAGCAGATGCGAATTCCGCCCGATTGCAGCGGAAGCGCCGACCGTCAGACAGACTACCGCCGCCGCAGCAGCAATTCCCGGCAGCAGAAAGCGCTTTCTGCGGACAGGTCTTGCGTGCCGTGCATTGACGATCAGGTCGTCGTCGATCATGCCGATGGCTTCGGTCAAGGTCTCAGGTTTCATAATAAGTCCTCCTCTCTGAGCATTTGCCGCAGCTTGGTTCTGGTGCGGAGCAGCATGGATTTCACCTTGCTCCCCGAAAATCCGAATCTCGCCGCGATTTCCGAAATCTTATCAAAATACCAGTATCTGCAAACAAAAACGCTGCGGTCAGGTTCGGGCAGTCCCTTCAGGAACTGGTTGAGATGATCGCGCAGCTCCCTTGCCTCGACGTCGCGCTCGGTGTTGTCGTCCCCGCGGATGACCTCCGCGAGCTCATCGAGCGCCTCGGCCGCTTCGCCCGCGCCGCGCTTTGCCGCATATGCCGTCCGGAGCCGCTTCAGGCCGATTGTCCGGGTGATGCGCCCGATGTACGCGGGAAACGAGGCCGGCTCGTTCGGCGGGATGCTCTGCCAGACCGCGAGATACGCTTCGTTGACGGTCTCGGCGACATCCTGCGGGTCGCGGAGTATGCTGCGGGCGATCTGCGTGCAGTAGCTGCCGTATTTTTTCTCTGTTTCCGCGGCGGCACGCTCGTCCCGCTGCTGATACAGCGCGATGATGTCTGCGTCCTCCATGATGTTCCTCCCTTCCTGTTTGATCGGAGCTCCTGTTATCTATGTTCCCGAAGCTGCAAAAAGGTTGCATGAAATCAGAAATATTCTGCAAAAATGCGGGCGAACCGCTCCAAACAGTTCGCCCGCAGATACTATCTATATAATTGTATATAATATAATCGTATCCCCGCCATCCGCACGCTTGCAGACCGTCAGCGGGTGCGGCAGCCGTTCAATTTTCATCCTTATGCGCCTTTGTTATCTGCCATGTGCGGTACGGCTCACCGCCCAGTGATTTCCATGTAAATGCGCCATTTTCGAGAATCATATAGCTATGTGCAGAGCCCTCCTTCGGGATGGACACCGAGCCCGGATTCAGCACCATGACATTGCCGCTGGGCTGACAAACCGGCACATGCGTATGCCCGTGCAGCAGAATGTCGCCGTCATGAAGCGGCGGCAGGGCGTCCGCATGGTAATGATGCCCGTGCGTCGCGAAAATCAGCGTGCTGCCCTCCGCAATCAGCGCATATTCTGCCAGAATCGGAAAATCCAGCATCATCTGATCGACCTCGCTGTCGCAGTTGCCGCGGACGCAGAGAATCTCCTGCGCGAGCGGATTCAGCATCGCCGCGACCGCCTTCGGGTCATATTCCTGCGGCAGATCATTCCGCGGGCCGTGATAGAGAATATCACCGAGCAGAAGCATCCGCTCAGCCTGTTCTCTGCGGTAAGCGGCAAGCAGGGCGCGGCAGTAATACGCCGAGCCGTGAATATCCGATGCAATCAGCCATTTCATTTGCAAGTATCTCCTTTATTTTCGTAAATGCTCACTGCCCGCCGCGATCCTTCCGCGAGGGGCGGAGCCGCGACCAGAGTATGATGATGAGCTGCGCCGGAATGCCGATCAGAAACAGCTTCCAGATGCGGTAGCGGTACAGCGTCAGGAACAGCGCGCCGATCACCGACCACAGCAGCACGGAAATAATCAGATAGTTCCGGCGGGGATTGAACCAGATCGAATTGAATACGAGACAGACCACCGCCGTGACCGGCAGCGCATACAAAAACAGGAACGGCCCGTAGCGCAGCTCCGGAACGGCTGTGTCCAGTACCACAAAGATCATCGAGGCGATCAGCCAGACCAGCAGCGCCGCCATGCCCGCGATGATCAGATGATTGTGCCGGGCACTGCCTGTGCCGGCTTCCTTCTGCGGGGGCGCATCCGGTTCCTCTGCGGGCTCCGGCGCATGCATACGGGCTTCGCGCTGCTCCGGCGTCAGCAGCAGATCGTCGATCAGAATGCCGTAAAAATCCGCTAGCTGCTTCATGACCGCAAGATCGGGCAGCGATTCGCCGCGCTCCCATTTTGAGACTGCCTTGTCAGAGTAGTGAAGCTGCTCCGCAAGCTGCGCCTGCGTGAGATGCCGCGCCTTTCGCTGCTCCGCAAGATTTGCCGCTACAACCTGCTTCCAGTCCTCCATCTGTTTCTCCCTTCTTCCTCTCAAATCCCCCCGCTCACCCCCAAAAGAGGAGAAGCAGTGCCTCCGGCGGATTGGTAATGGGGCTCCGCCCCAAACCCCGCCAAAGGGACATTGTCCCTTTGGAATCCCGCTGCTGCTCCGCTTCAACCCCTTGCAAAGGGGCTGAAGCGGAGCAGAAATGGGAGTCCAGAGGGATAGTATCCCTCTGGCAGGGGGTGTGGGGGACGGCGTCCCCCACTGCCCATCGCTGAAGGGCATAACTTTCCCCGCTTTTGAGGGTCAGCGGAGGAGGGCTGCGAGGGTGCCGCCTAAGACGGTCAGGCTGCCGATATCGGGGGTACTCCACTTCCGGAACCGTCCGAACAGGCCGAACGAGATCACGGCAAAGGGTTCTCCCTCCTGCTCCGCGAGGTACAGCACCGTCCCGAGCAGATTCTCCTGCTCCAGCAGGCGGTACACATCGTCCGCAACGCCCTCCAGCGCATTGATATTGTCGATGACGCAGACGCGGTCACTCGAATAGCTGCTGCGGAACGGCTCCTTTGCAAGCAGCTCGCCGCTTCCGGAAAACGGATGCCCCCATTGATACGAGACACTCCACTTCGGCGCGGTAAAAATCTGAATGCCGTCCAGCCCGAACTGGTCGCCGATTCTCGCCAGTACGGTGCCAATCTCCGGCTTTGCCCCGCCGCTCAGCAGGCTTCGCACGAGCCCGGACACGAATCCGGCATTGCTCTGCGTCGGCGCGACGGCGTACAGATCGGCAAGGGAGCGCGCCCGGTTCGGCTGCACATCGCCGTGCTTGTTGACATCGTAGATCACATAGCGGTTATGCCCCTTCTCGCGGGCGATATACAGCGCCTTGTCCGCCTGCATGAACAGCGTTTCATAGCTCTTTGCGTCGATCGGATAGCACGCGGCGCCCATCGAGCAGGTCACATGCGCGGCGGTCTGTCCCGCTTCGCCGCTGTTCTCCCATGCCCATTCAAATTTCGTGCGAATCGCCCGCAGGATGCCGCGGAGGTCTGTTTCGTCCGCGATGCCCTCCAGCACCAGCAGGAACATGCCGCCGCCGATCCGTCCGGCAGCGCCGCGTGTGCCGACCTCCGTTTTCAGGATGTGCGACAGTGTGAACAGAACCTCATCGCCGAACATATGGCCGTAGCGGTCGTTAATCTCCTTGAAATCATCGACAGTCAGCAGCACGAGACTTACAATGCCCGCAGGCTGCGCCGCCAGCACGCTCTTTGCATGGGCAGTGATCGCATTTTTCCCGAGCAGATCGGTCGCGGCATCGCGGGTCGCCTCGATCAGCCAGCCGGGCTCCTTGCTCTTATATTTCGCATGAAGAAAGCCGATCGTGCCGTGAACCGTTTTCCGGCCGGGCGCGTCTGAGCGCGTGACGCCGCGGAATGCGCAGTATTCCATCCGCTGACCCAGCGAGCAGACGCTCGTCTCCAGCTCACACTGGAAGCGCGTCGCGCCCGCCGCGATCTCCGCACACAGCTTCTCAAATTTCGGGATATCGTGCGCCTCGACCATGCCCTTGGCGATCGCCTGTGCCTTCCAGTCCGCAAGGCGCATATCCGTCAGAACGACCTCGCGGCAGCAGTCGAAGCTCAGCAGCTCGATGTGCTGCGTCCGGAAGGAGTAGCGGAACGCCATATCCCGCATCAGATTCAGATAAAACAGATAATCGGTCTTTTCCGCAATGGTCTGCATCAGCAGGCGCTGCGTCCGGAAGGCATCCGTAATCCGGAAGTGAAACGCGCGCTGCGCACCCTCGCCCTGCGCGGAGAGCTGCACCAGCATCCAGCGCCATTCGCCGCTGCACCCGCGCATCCGCAGCGCGTGCTGCTCACACTGTCCGTCCTGCATCGCCGCTGCCGCCGTCACAAGCCGCTCCGTGTCGTCGTCGTGAACCGTCCGCAGAATCGAATAAATGACGTCATCACCGAAATAGTGAAAAAAAGCGGCGTCCGCATACAGCATATGAAAATGCGCATCGGTTGTCACGCTCCCGCAGGCCATGCCGGGCACGCCCGGGATGTTATTCGGATTCATCACACAGATGTCCCTCCCCCTCATTTTCATCCGACTTTTCCGTTCTTATTATAGCAAAATTTGATTTTGCTGTCAACTGCCCCGGTTTTTTCGGGTCTGTGCTCCGCATTTGCCGATTTTTTGCAAAAAGTGCTTGACAAATGCCCGATTCTGTGTTATAATATCCCTTGCAGTGCTGAAAGAGAACGCGCTGCGCACCCCTGAGATGCGAGTGTAGTTCAATGGTAGAATTCCAGCCTTCCAAGCTGGTTACGTGGGTTCGATTCCCATCACTCGCTTTCCCATATGCGCCTTTAACTCAGCTGGATAGAGTAACTGCCTTCTAAGCAGTAAGTCAAAGGTTCGAATCCTTTAAGGCGCGTCCCTTGCCTTGCTGTGCAGAGCGGCTGCTCTGTTTTGTATAAATTGAATATGGTGGGTATAGCTTAGTTGGTTAAAGCGTCGGATTGTGGTCCCGAAGACCGAGGGTTCGAATCCCTCTACCCACCCGCTAAGGAAATGTCGTGTTTACGTGAAAATCGCGTAAATGCGGCATTTTTTCTTTTGTTTAGGTTTGCAAATGATTTCCGTATTCGGAAGCATTTTTTCTGTTTTTGAAGCGTTTTGCGCTCAAAATCACACGAAATCATACGAAAAATTTTGAGTTTACAGGACACGGAAAAAGCGATCGGATTGTATCAGGCGGCGGCAGCGCAAGGCTATGCCAATGCGCAGGCCAATCTGGGCATCGTATATGCAGAAGCGCTCGGCGTCCCGCAGGATGATGCAGAGGCGATCGCATGGTATCAGAAGGCGGCAGAGCATGACATCCTGTTAATCAAATAATATAAAGTATTTCGGCTTGACATTTGATTTTGATTGTGATACAATGATGAAAACTCTAAGAGAAGGAGGGAGAATCGTATGCACAATCGAAATCAATGCATTCATGTGACAGAACAGT